>PSRJ01000346.1 GCA_003175985.1 Terriglobia bacterium | reverse complement strand
GCAGCGCGCGATCGCTGGCCCGCAGCAACTCGGTGTGCCGTTCGAAGCGGATCCCCTGCGCCGTCCCAACCCAGGTGCGCGCAATGATCGTATCGCGGAGGTAGGCCGCCTTCTTGTAATCGATCTCGTGGCGCAGCACGACCCACACCAGAGACGCCTGATCGCCGGCAGAAGCGAATCGAAACCAGTGGACTCCGGCTATCTCCTGCACCCAGCGGAGATAGGCGATGTTGTTGACATGCCCGAGCCGGTCGATATCCGCCGCTTCCACGGAGACCGCGATTTCGAAAGGCTCCAGAGACGGATTCATCGCTGGGGCTGAGTCACCGCTGCGGGCCGCCATCCACGGAAGATCCTGCCGAGACGCGCCGGCCGTCGGCCAGCACCACAGTGCGCGCCGATGCGATCGTCGGATTGCCGCGTGCGCGGTAACCGACCACCGTGACCTGATCGCCCACCTTGAGCGATTTCCGGTCCCACCCCAGCTTCGCCAGCATGTTCGGCCCGGCGGTCTCGAACGTCCAGTTCACTACGCTGCCGCGCTCGCTCTTCACATCCAGATAGAAGTACGCGTGGGGATTCGACCATTCCACCTTGGTCACCACGCCGGACACATTCACCTGCTTGGTGGCGTCGAACTCGACCGCGAAGGCATGATGAGCCGATGCCGGAGAGCCGGCGGCCAGCCAGCCGATGGCGGCAAACACAATCGTAGAGGCAAGCTTCACGGCCGTTTGCAACCCAGTTCAGATCCATTGTAAGACCAAACGGCAGGGCCGGACAGGACCCTCCCCAATTTTCCGCAGGCAAATTTTCTTGACATTGAGTTGCAACTAAGAATATGCTTCTGTTTGAAGAACAATCGACAAAATGCAAATGACTGTCAATCGTAGCCGAGTGGGATACCGGTTGGCGGCGCTGCTCGCGGCGGCCGTGCCGATCCTGCTTCGGGCCGCCGACGCGCCTTACCTGGTCACCTATACGCACCAGATGGAAGAGCCCGGGAATCTCGAAGTGGCGCTGAACACGGTTACCGCGCGGCCGGAGGGAGGGAACCGGTTTCTCAATCATCTGATGGAACTGGAGTACGGTGCCACCGCCTGGTGGACCACCGAACTGTACCTCTCGGGGCAGGGCACTTCGCACGAAGGTGTGGTTTTCACGGGCTACCGATGGGAAAACCGCTTCCGTCCGCTACTCGGCGAGCATTGGATTAATCCGGTCCTTTACGTCGAGTTCTCCAATACCAGCGGGGCCGACAAGAGTCTCAAGGAAATCGTCGGGCACGACGGATTCTCGAATCAGTTGGAACCGAATGACGAAACTACGCAGGAGCACAAACGCGAGATCGAAACGAAGCTCATTCTTTCCAGTAACGTTCGCGGTTGGAATTTTTCCGAGAACATCATTGCGGAAAAGAACTTGGCTAATGAACCTTGGGAATTCGGCTACGCAGTCGCGGTAAGCCGCCCCCTGGCGTTGGCGGCAAGCTCGAAGCGGTGCGTCCTCTGCCGCGAGAATCTCAGCGCCGGGCTAGAGATGTATGGCGGCCTGGGAACGCGCCATGAGTTTGGTCTGCGCGATACCTCGCACTATCTGGCTCCGGCCGTGGGGCTGCGGATTCCCAACGGGCCCTCTTTCAAGTTCTCACTCTCTTTCGGATTGAACGGCAACAGCTATCCGGTCTTCTTTCGCTTCACGATGGCTTACGAAGTGAATCAGTTCCGAAGGCTCTTTCGAGGCAAGGATTAGATGATGCGCAAAGCTCTCATGCTCCTCGCCGCTCTGTTGAACGGCAACGCGGCGGACTTGTGGACCACTCGCGTACCCGCCAAGACTGCCTCTCTCACGAATCCCTATTCGGGGCAGGATGGCGCCGTAATGGCGGGCGCCAAACTCTACGGACTGCACTGCGCACCGTGCCACGGCCGCGACCGCATCGGAAGCTCGCATGTTCCAGCCATTACCGCCGAGAAAACCGCCGGTTTCACGGAAGGGGAATTGTTCTGGGTGTTAACAAATGGCAGGCTCAAAGACGGAATGCCTTCCTGGTCTCATCTGCCGCCGCAGCAACGCTGGCAGATCATCGCGTTCCTGCGGCAGTAGAAACTCGCCTTCGCGCTTGACAGCCCTATGGCCCTTCGGTAGGATCGAAACCGGTATCGAGGGGCAATACTCCTTTTCATTTCTTGGGAGAAACATTACTCAGATGAGAGATTCACTCAAAGGCCCGGCTATGGCCGCGGCCGTGTCGGTATTAGTCGTCTGGGCGGTCCCAGCCGTGCGGGCGCAGGCGCAGCAGGCTTACCGCGCGCCGCGCGCCGCCGATGGGCATGCCGACCTGAATGGGGTCTGGCAGGCGGTGAATACTGCGAACTGGGATATCCAGGATCATTCCGCCGGGCCAGGGACGATGTGGGAGACCGGCTCCATCGGCGCGGTTCCGCCAGGCCAAGGCGTCGTTGAGGGCAACGAGATTCCATATCTCCCAGCAGCGCTGGCGAAGAAGAAGGAGAACTTTGCCAACCGCCGCACGAACGATCCCGAAGCGAAGTGTTATATGCCCGGCATTCCCCGCGCCAACTACATGCCTTATCCGTTCCAGATTATTCAATCGCCGCAGGGCATTTTGTTTGTGTACTCCTACGCGAGCGCGAATCGCTTCGTCAATATGGGCAAACCCGTAGAGGCCGGCTCGGATACCTGGATGGGAACGAATAACGGCCACTGGGAAGGTGACACACTGGTCATCGACGTGACCGGGCTGAACGGTCTGGCATGGTTCGACCGCGCCGGGAATTTCGGCAGCGACAAATTGCACATCGTGGAGCGCTTCACGCGCGTCGACCCGTATCACCTCAACTACGAAGCGACCATCGAGGACCCGTCGGTCTATTCCAGGCCATGGAAGATCAGCATGCCGCTGTATCGCCACGTGGAAAAGAACGCGCAACTTTTGGATTTCAAGTGCGTGGAGTTCTCCGAAGAGCTGCTTTACGGGGCGTATAAGAAAAAGTAAGCTCAGGGGAGGGGGCTTCGAAATGAGGAATCGAATTCTCGCGATCCTTGTGCCGGGTTTGGCTCTAGGCGCTGCGGCGGCAGGACAGCCGCAATCGGTTCCCAAAACACCTTGGGGCGATCCGGATCTGCAGGGAATTTGGCCGGGCAACATGGGTGTCCCCATGCAGCGGCCCAAGAACCTGGGCGAAAGAACGGCCCTCAACGAGGGGGAATACGCGCAGAGGGTCGCTCAAGCGCAAAGGGCGGCGGCTGCCGATAACGAAGAGCGCGCCCCCAAGGACGCGCGTGTGGGAATCGGGCCCCCTTCTTACTGGACTGAGCGCGGAAAGCCCACGCGCCAGGCATCACTCATCATCGATCCGCCGGATGGGCGTCTTCCTCCCCTTACTCCGGAAGCCGAAAAGCTGCGCCGGGAATACCGCGGCGGCCGCGGCGTGCCTGCAGAATGGGCAGGGCAAGCGGATACTTACGAAGATTTGAACCTCTATTACCGCTGCATTACTCGCGGCCTCACCGGGTCTATCATACCCGTGGTCTACAACAATGGAAACCAGATTCTACAGGCGCCCGGCTACGTCGTGATTCGCAATGAGATGATCCATGAGGCCCGGGTGATCCCGCTCGATGGCCGCCCGCACATCGGCGCCGCGATCCGCGAGTACATGGGCGATTCGCGGGGCCACTGGGAAGGCAACACGCTGGTCATCGAAACCACCAACTTCACAGACAAGACCAGCATTGGATCCAACGGTGTGGGTTATAACGGCGAAGGTGGGAAGCATAGCGAAGCGCTCAAGATTGTCGAGCGGCTGACGCGTGTGGACGGCAACACGCTGCACTACCAGGCGACGGTCGACGATCCCAAGACCTGGACGAGACCCTGGACCATGCTCATCGAGCTGAAGCGCGATGACAAGTATCAATTTCTCGAGTACGCCTGTCATGAAGGGAACTACGCCATGAAAGATATCCTGGCTGGCGCCCGCGCCGGCGAAGGCGGCAAAGGCAGGTAGCTCCGCAATCGGCGCTTCCCGAATGCCCACGGACTCCGCACGCAATCTTTACGTTCGCAAGCGGAACGGCCTGGTTGCCATCGCAGTGGGATTTGCCGGGCTCTACGCGCTGTGCCTGCCGTTCCAGAATCAGACAAATCTCTTGACCTATGCGGAGAATACCGCTGCGGCAGACCCGGCAGTCGCGATCGCCTGGAGTCTGGCGTTTCTGGTGGCTACCAATCTAGGTCTTTTCGGATTCTTCGGCGTACTGGCGGGACTAAAAGAACTGCCCCTCGAAACCAGCGCCCGCGCGCGCGCGGGATTTCGCCTCAAGATGGCGGGGGCGAATGCCCTCGCATTGGCCCTTTGGCTCGTGGCAGTGGCTGAGAGTAGCCCATCCAACAACGCCTTATATGCCGTCATTATTCCCGCGGCATGGCTGGGAGTGACCCTGGTGCGGCGCGGGTTTCGCTATGACGCCATCTCCGCGGCCGAATTGCTCGCTCAGGACGCGCGAGCGCCTGTGGTGTATCTTCGCTCGTTCCGCCAGGATGACGACCGCCTCGTCCCCATCTATCTGCGGCTGCTGGTCTTCTTCGTCGCGCTGAACTTCGAGCAGATCCTGGCGGCGATTCTGAGTCCCATCGGACCGTTCGTCGCCGTCGGACGGCCGTCGGAGGAATTGCCCGAATTAGGCGCCGCCCGCATGTATCTGCCGGACGACCGATGGCGGGAGAAGGTCTGCGCGCTGCTGGGGCGTGCCCGCCTGGTCGTGATCCGCCTGGGGGCCACGGACAACGTGTGGTGGGAAATCGAGCAGGCGCTCCGGATGGTAGATCCGGCGCGGCTGATCTTCGTAGTTGTAGAGTCGGGAAAGAAGCGGGAGCAACTGTTGCGCCGCCTGGGTGACATGGTGCACTGTTCGTTGCGCGAGCCGGAAGGCCGCATCCCGGCACGGCTGTTGCATATTTTGAATTTCGGGCTTCGCAGTTACGAGGCCCCGCTGTTCGTCACGTTCCATTCCCAGTGGGAACCACGCTATGAGCGTTGCGGAATCCGGTGGGGAGCCAGTGTGGCCGAACATCCGGCCTGGCCCTCCATTGAGCACGCCCTCCGCAACATCTTGCGGGATTTGGCGCTGGACGCGCCGCGACGGAAGAGCCGCGGCGCTGTTTTCGTCCTGGCGCTGGTCGCCGGATGGGCCGGGGGACACTGGTTCTATCTCGGCGAGAAGCGGCGCGGCCTGCTGTATCTGCTGTTCTTCTGGACCATGGTTCCCGAATTTCTCGCGTTGCGAGATCTAGTGCGGCTTACGCTCGCCACTCGCAAAGATTTCGAGGCGCGATATCCGGGTTTCGCGACTCCCGAAGATACTGGCCGCCTGGCGCCCGCGTAGTCTGCACGCGGCGAATGAACGATCATTGCGTTTTTATGCCGAAAGCGTAGAGCTTCCCATCCCAGGTGCAGACGTAAACCTGGCCGCCGGCAACCACGGGTTCGTTGAAATGCGTAAAGCTGCTGATCAGTTTGTCGCTCGAATACAGTTCTTTGCCGGTTTCGGCATCCAGCGCATACAGAACTGCATTGGTATCGACGCCTGCCGGAGGTTTGATTACGCCCCGCGACTCATCGGATGTTTTGCCGCTCAGCAGCACGTAAACCACGCCATTCGCCACCGTGGGCGGCTCCGGCGCGTGCATTTCGCGGGACATCCACGCTGGCGCCAGCATCGGCTTGCCGGTCGCCGGGTCCAACCGGACCTCGAATGCCATGAGGCTGCCCTGATCCGCGGCTCCGTAGGACTGCGCGAACTTCGGTGCGTCTTTGCCCGGGGGGCCGAGCATCGGCGCATAGATCCATCGCTTTCCCCGCGGGCCCTGCCAGGTCGTCAACCCCCAGATTCCTCTGTCGTGAAGCTTGGCCTCGTCGTTGCCCCAGCGGGGTGACGTGTAAAGCGGTGTATGGTGGTCGGCGCCGCCGAGGTTATCGGTATCCAGCAGATAAATTACCGATTCTTTGCCGACCACGGCCGCAAGCGTCCATTTCTCGAACGGGAAAATCACTGGATTGCCCGAGCCGAGATCCAAATCCGTCTTATTGAGGTATTCAAAGTTGGCCGGAGTGAATGAGTCCTGCAAGCGGAAGTTTTTGGGAGTCAGGGCTACCACGGAATTGCCGAACTTCCCGGAGGCTGGATCGTAAGGGCCGTCGGCAGTCTGGGCTAAAATGCCTTTCGGCCCACGAACGAGGCCGCCACGCCCCCATGCGCCGGATGTGATGCCGGTATTGGTGTAATACTCCAGGGGCTGGCGCGCCGAATCGTTCAAGTCCAGCGCGGTAAAGTGGGACTGCATACCCAGGCAGCCCCGAGCCGTAGGTGAATAAATCACTCCGTCGATCAGATTCAGACTCCAGTTGCGCGCGAAAGGATCCGTGAAATTAGCGGGCGGAATACGATCTTCGCCATCCAGCAGACTGAAGCCTCGGAGTTTTCCATCGCTGGTCGACACGTAAATGATTCCCGTTGCTTTATCGATCACGGGCGTCGCATTTTGCGTGTTGGGACACCGGTAATCGCCTTTCTGAGGCTCCTTCAAGGGATTTGGGTTCGCCTTCTGCCAGGCGATCTTGCCGGTGCGCGCGTCGATCGCGAAGACCGTATTATCGCTGCCGACTACGAAAACGCGTGCGGCAGGGCCATTGGGCGTATTTACCATGGCCACCAGGGGAGCCGACATCGTAGAAAGAACGTAATCCTTCGGGGCGGTCGAAATCTGAGCTGTCCACTTTACTTCGAGTAGCGAGACGTTCTCCTTGCTGAGGATCTTCTCGTCCGGGTTCGATCCGGTGCGCTGCGGGTCGTGGCCCCATGTCAGCCACTCGCTTTGTGCTGTAGCGATTGCGGGCGCCATCAATAACGCGAGAACATACTTGTGCATTCGATTCTCCAGACAACCTGTCAGTTTCCGGCGGGCACATTCAGGAATCCCGCGCGAAGCCTGGCGCGATCAATCATTACTCCTCGCAAGTAAACGCTCGAGATTTTTCTCGAGTTCGTGATGTCGTCCAAAGGATTGGCATCAAGCACTACGAAATCCGCGCTCTTCCCGGCAGTCACCATACCAAGATCATCGAGACCGAGAATTTCCGCCGTAGTGCGTGTGGCCGCGACGATGACCTGAGCCGGGGTCAGGCCCGCAGCCACAAGGTTCTCCAGTTCCGTGTGCATTGTCCATCCGAGAAATTGGTCGCCTTGCTGGCCCCCGCCGTCGGTGCCGACACCGATTTTGACTCCAACGGCGGTCAGCTTCGCCACACCGTGCGCCAGCCGTTCCCAACTCGCGGCAGAGCGTACAAGTGGAGCGGGATCTTTCAGAGGAAACCGCTGCTGGAGGCGCGCGATCTGTTCGGGCCGGACGGTCTCGGCGATCAAGGGATGCACCGGATTCAACCACGGCGCGTAGACCGCGCGCCTGGGACCGCCCAGCGCCGAGAGGACCGTTGTGTTCGGATGCTGTTTGAACAGGTCCACCAGTTCATCATCGACCTCACTGATCATGTGCGCAAATATATCGATTCCGGCGCGGAGCAGATCTTTGGCCTGCTCCAGCTCGGTGGCATGCACGGCGACGCGCAGATTGTTTTTGTGCGCCTCGTCGATGATCGCGCGATACAGATCGGGGCTCAATGGCTTGACGGCGCCACCGCGCGTATCGACCCAGGTTTTGATCAATTTCACTCTTCGGGGAACCAACTCCTGCACCGAGGCACGGGCTCCCGCCACAGTGGTCACTGGAAACGCTGCTTGGCGCATGTTGTCCGGAGCGATTTCTGACAGCGGCGACAGACCTCGGCCGGCCGTGAGAAATCGTGCCGCATCGGGGTACTTCCCCGCCAGGATTTCGTCGCGGAGCTGGAATGGCATCTCGCCGAAATCCGTGCCCATAGACTGGCTGGCCGCGACGCCGAAATAGGCAAATCGCCGCATGTGGTCCAAAATGTTTTCCCG
Source organism: Terriglobia bacterium (assembly GCA_003175985.1). GTDB lineage: Bacteria > Acidobacteriota > Terriglobia > Bryobacterales > Bryobacteraceae > PSRJ01. The sequence continues at coordinate 2,163 of PSRJ01000346.1, read as the reverse complement.
CGTGTAATTCTGTGCGCCGCTGGTCAGGTTTCGCATATAGCCGATGTGCGAATGCCCGTCGATGAGGGCGGGAATCACCGTCTTACCGCTCAGATCGACGCGCGCGGCTCCGCCGGCTTGGAATTCCCCCTTCTTTCCGACACGCGTAAACCGGCCGTTCTCGACCAGAAACGCCGAATTTTCAATCGGAGCACGGCCATCACCGGCGATCAGGCGGGCTCCTTCAAACAAAGTGGCGCGAGGGGGTTGCGCACCCACTGGTCTGCCGGCGATAGCCAGGCCTGCCAATACGAGCGATGGAAAGTAGCGCATAGAATTGCCGCTTCGGTCAGTGCGCCAGTGATGATATCAGAAGTGGATCCCTTTCTTAAGCGCCACATGCAGGCCCATAGGCGCTGCGCTACGTTACTGAACAGTGATGAGTACACCATCGGGGGATTGAAAGTTGCCTTGGATAACCGCTGGGATTCAGTTATGCGCCATCTTCAGTTCCGGAGCGTTCGACTTCGGCCGTCGTCTCGAATTGCTCGAACTTTTGGCTCAGGGTGAACGAACAGTTGAAGAACTGGCCAGGGAAAGCGGGATGTCGCTGGCAAATACGTCGCTACACTTGAAGGCGCTTCGACAAGCCCAACTCGTGGATGTCCGCCGCGCGGGCCTCTTCGCCCATTACAGGCTTGCTAGTGACAGAGTTTTCGCTCTGTGGCAGTCTCTGCGTGAACTCGGCGACGCACAACTGGCAGAAATCCAGCGAATCGTCACGACCTACTTGCAGGACCGGAGAAAACTTGCCGCGATCGGCAGCGAAGAACTGGCTCGCCGCTTGAAGGAAAGTAGCGTCATCGTACTCGATGTCAGGCCAGCGGAAGAGTATCGTGCCGGGCATATCGCTGGCGCCCGTTCCATTCCCGTCACTGAGCTGCAGGCGCGTCTGAAAGAAATTCCGAAAGGAAAGGAGATCGTCGCATATTGCCGGGGGCCATACTGCGTGTTTGCCGACGAGGCAGTGGACTTTCTGCGTTCTTCCGGAAGAAAGGCCGTGCGGCTTGAGAGCGGCTTCCCGGATTGGAGGGCGCAGGGTTTCCCTGTCGATGAGGCCACTTCACTCACGGACGGATAAGGGATGAAACAAATCGATGTGGGCACATTGAGGGATTGGCTGGATAACGGTCGGCCCGTGACGGTTCTGGACATCCGGACCGTCGAAGATCGGGCGCAGTGGTCCATTCCAGGAAGCATGCACGTGAATGCTTATGCGGCGCTCAAGGCAGGTAATCCGAATGCCTTGCAGCAGGTCGAGATTCCAATGGACCGTCCTGCTGTGACGATCTGCAATGCAGGGGTAGTTAGCCAGGTGGCCGCCGAGCAGCTCAGCCGAAGAGGAATCGATGCCGCCGCGCTCACGGGCGGCATGAAGTCGTGGAGTCTGGTTTGGAACACTGCGGAACTATCGTTTGGAGACATAACGATCATACAGGTGCGCCGCACGGGAAAGGGCTGCCTGTCCTATTTGGTGGCTTCGGCCTCCCAAGCTTGGTTATCGATGCATCGCTGGACCCAGTGGTCTACATGCATCTCGCCGAGCAGCGCGGTTGGAAAATCCGTTACACCCGTTCTTCTGGGACTCGGTACCGCGATGGTGTACCCGACTCTGATTGCGGCTGTAGCGGATGTTGCCCAGCCGACTTGGCGCGCTTCGGCGGTCGGCGTCTACAGGCTGTGGAGAGACGGCGGCTACGCGATAGGCGCGTTACTCGCTGGAGTTCTCGCCGACCTGCTCGGTATCCCATGGGCTGTCGGAGTCGTTGGCGGGCTGACGTTTCTGTCCGGTCTGATCGTGGCCGTAGTCATGTATGAACCCATGAACCAGCGTTCTGCCGAGCGGGCCTCGTGCATCACCTAGCCGGCTTCATCCGCTTCAGGTGCGCCTCGGAGTAAAGCGAGAAATCCTTTCCCGGTTCGGCCAGCTCGAAGCGTTCAATGAATTCGTCGTTATTCAGAATTAAATAGGTCTCGCGAGCGCGCCACCCCGATGCGATATTCTCAATCGCTTCACTGGTGAAAACGCTTTTAGGAGCTCCATGAAGGGCCGCCGCCCTTTCCGTGGAACCCGGGACGTCACGTCATCGCGCGTCGCGCCGAGGAGCTGACAGCCGCGATCAG
>PSRJ01000169.1 GCA_003175985.1 Terriglobia bacterium | reverse complement strand
TTCCTGTTGGGAGTTGTGGAATGCGGGTTCTTTCCGGGAGTGATGCTGTACTTCACGTTCTGGTACCCGCGGCACCGCCGGGCGCGAGTCGTGGCGATGCTGATCAGCGCGAATCCGCTGTCGGGCGTCTTCGCGGGGCCTGTATCAGGCTGGATTCTGGCCCGGAGTCACGGTTTGGCAAACTTGCGGCCGTGGCAATTGTTGTTCCTCGTAGAAGGACTGCCATCCGTCTTGGCGGGGATTGCGACGTTGGTGTATCTCGTCGATGGCCCGGCGCAGGCGCATTGGTTAAACGATGACGAGCGGGCGGCGATCGCGGGGGACCTGGAGCTGGAGGAACATGCGAAGCGGCGCGAAGGCGCTTCGGCGCACCGCCTCCGCGATGCCTTCCGCAGCGGGAAAGTATGGTTGCTCTGCCTGGCCTTCTTCGGTCTCCAGATGGGCAACTACGCGCTAGCTTTCTGGCTGCCGCAAATTCTCAAGGACACGCTCACGAGAGATCCTTGGATCATAGGCCTGGCTTCCACGGTTCCCTGGGGAGCGGCTGCGATAGCCATGGTGATCTATGCGCACCATTCCGACCGCACCGGGGAGAGGCGGTGGCACGTAGCGCTCGGCGTCGGGATTGCGGGAGTGACGCTGGCGATCGGAGGGATCCCGGGAATCGCGGGGTGGCCGGGGTTGGCGCTCGTGACCTGCACCACGATGGCGATCATGTGCACCCAAGCAGTGTTTTGGTCTCTGCCTACGGCGGTTTTGTCGGGAGCCGCGGCCGCCGCCGGAATCGCGTGGATTAACTCGGTCGGCAATCTAGCTGGCTACGTCAGCCCATTTCTGGTTGGGCGCATTCGCGACACCACGGGCGCCATGACTCTCGCCTATTTCGTCTTGGGCGCGTCCTGCCTGCTTACGTCGGCGCTGGTGCTGGCGCTGACACGCCAAAAGAAAAGCGCTCGGCGAAAAGCAGAGTTGGATGCGCTGGAAAGGATACCATGAACTACCGCGTCGCTCTCGCAGTAACTGCTGTTCTCATGAGCTCCGTCACGCCGGTGGTGCGCGCCCAATCGCCCGCCTCACTCACAGTCGACGTGAACCGGCCGAAGGCAGCCGTCAGCTCCACATTGTACGGGTTGATGACCGAAGAGATTAACCACTCGTATGACGGCGGCTTGTACGCGGAGCTGATCCGGAACCGCACCTTCCGTTCGGACTGGACGGGCATCCTCAACTGGTTTCTGGTTGAGAAAGGAACCGCATCCGCAACGGTGACCGTCGATGCCACAGAGGGCCCCTCCGCGGCCCTTCCTAATAGCGCAAGGCTCGAAGTTGCGAAGGCCGATGCGAGCAGCCCGGCGGGACTTCTGAATGAAGGGTATTGGGGAATTGCGGTGCGGCCGAACACCCGGTATAGCGGCTCGTTCTTCGCAAAGAGCAAGTCGGACGGCGCGCTCCCTGTGAAAATCGCGCTCATCGCGGACACGTCGGGGCAGGTCCTGGCCAGCACTTCCGCCGTTGTTACCGGCTCCGGCTGGAAGGAATACAAGTTCGAGATGCAGTCCGGGAACGTGCCGGCATCGTCGGAGAACCACCTGGAGCTGACGGTCGACCGGCCGGCCACTCTCTGGCTTCAACTGGTTTCGCTGTTCCCGCCAACCTATCACGGGCGGGCTAACGGAAATCGCATCGACATCATGGAAAAACTGGTTGCCATGCATCCTTCGTTTCTGCGCTTTCCCGGAGGAAACTACGTCGAGGGCAATCGCATCGAAAACCATTTCGACTGGAGGAAGACTATAGGGCCCCTGGTCGATCGCCCGACCCACCCGACGACGTGGAGTTATCACTCGGCAGACGGTATGGGATTGCTGGAGTTTCTGGAATGGTGCGAGGATCTGCACATGGAGCCGGTTCTCGCCGTATTCGCCGGCTACTCGCTGGGAGGCGAGGTGGTCAGGCCCGGGCCGGCGCTTGACCAGTACGTGCAGGAAGCTCTCGATGAGATCGAGTACGTCACCGGTGGAGCCGACACGACCTGGGGCGCGCGGCGCGCCCGCGATGGACATCCGGCGCCGTTCGCTTTGCGGTACGTGGAAATCGGAAATGAAGACGGTTTTGACAAGGCGAAAACGTACGATGGCCGGTTTGCGCAATTTTACAAGGCGATTAAAGCGAAGCACCCGAACCTGCAAGTGATTGCCACGATCCCGGTGCGAGGGACAGTGCCCGACGTCCTCGACGATCACTATTACAAGCGGGAGCAAGGCATGTTTGAAGAATCTAGACATTACGATACTGCGGACCGCAGCGGCCCGAAAGTTTTTGTGGGGGAATGGGCGACACGGGAGGGCGGGCCTACGCCGAATTTCGGCGGCGCGCTCGGGGATGCCGCGTTCATGACGGGCCTGGAGAGAAACAGCGACCTGGTTGTAATGGCAGCGTACGCGCCGTTGTTTGTGAATGTCGAGCCGGGCGCGATGCAGTGGAGCTCCGATCTGATCGGCTACGATTCTCTGAACAGCTATGGGTCGCCCAGCTACTACGCTCAAGTGATATTTGCTTCGTGCCTGGGTGATCACACGCTGAATTCGTCCGTTTCGGGAGCCGGAGAGAAATTCTTCTATTCAGTCACAGGATCGGCGAAATCGAACAGGCTGTGCCTGAAGCTGGTGAATGCATCGTCCAGCGCGCAGCCGATCGCGATTACTCTTAGCGGGCTTGGCACCGGAAACCATACGGCCCAGTTCGAGACACTCCAGGCAAGAACCACTTGGGCGACGAACACCATTAATGACCCGACACGCATCGTGCCCGTGAGGTCCACGGTTTCCATAAGCGGCGAGCGCCTGGAGCATACGATGCCGGGCTACTCGATTCAGGTTCTGGAAGTCTTCCTGAAATAGGAGTTCGCCCCTCACATAGTGCCTTGCACGCGCCGTGTGTTCCCGACGGGCTGGCCGCCGCCAACACTGATCTCAACCGTGGCTTCGGGGAGATCGTCGGAACCGAGCGTGAAGGTCACTTGCCGGCTCTCGCCTGCGCGCAGGTGAATCCGCTGGAAGGCGCGCAGACTCCGGAGCGGCGCTTGTTCCTGGGCGCTGCCGGAGATGTATAGCTGAACTACTTCGTCTCCGTCCCGGGCCGAAGTATTTTTGACAGTCGCGCGAATTTCGGCGCCTTTCTGGGTTCGCTTTGCGTTCAGGCTGGAATACTCAAAATTCGAATAGCTCAATCCGAAGCCGAATGGGTAGAGGGGTTCTCCCTTGAAGTATCGATACGTGCGGCCTTTCATCTGGTAATCGGTAAAGGGTGGCAGCTGATCCACACTCTTGTAGAATGTCACCGGAAGACGGCCGGCTGGATTACTCAAACCTGCCAAGGTGTCGGCGAGTGCGGTGCCGGCCTCTTCGCCGCCGTACCAGGCTTCGAGTAACGCGGTGGCGTGCTCGGCGGCGTAGTTCGCACTGATCGCGCTGCCGCTGGTTAATACAACCACCAGGGGTTTGCCGGTTGCGGTTGCCGCCTCCAGCAGCTTTTCCTGCGGCTCCGGCAGATCGAGGCTGGTTCGGTCGCCGCCAAGAAATCCGGGGATGTTCATCCCTCTCATTTCTTCCCCTTCGAGATCGGAACTCAGACCAACGCAAAGAATCGCAACGTCGGAATCTCTGATACTCTTTTCCGCTTCGGCAAGCAGAACGTCCGCGGGCGGGATCCAGGCGAGTTGAGCGCCGCCTCCGGTCCCGGGCTGCCGGTATTCGACACGCAAGGCGTACTTGCGTCCGCCTTCAAAGTGGACTTGTGTTTCCTGGCTGCGACCGGCCGCGGTGAACTGCAATTCGTTATCGTCGAGAAACACGCGAGACGGGGCGGTTTGACGGCCGAAACCCGCGCGTATGTCCAGACGATAATCACCCGTCGCCGGCGGCGTCAGCATGGCCGTCCAACGTACCGAATATTTCTCGCGGCCGATTGCGGCAAGCACGGCGGGGTCTTCCGTATTGAACTCGAAGTACACGCGAGATTCCGCCCGGCGGAGTTTCGGCTGACCTTGCAGCTCGGGATTATCGAAGTATTCGGCCTGTAGGCCCGTCAGAACTGTCGAGGGCACCAGCGCCGGACTGCTGGGCGTGTAGGTGGCGCCCAGTGCATAGCTCACTTGCGCCTTAGAAAATTGGCGCGCGATCCCTTCCAACGGCGTTACCTGCTTCGAGGAAATCGCGTGATAATTCCCCAACAACCCAACGGGATCGTCCGCGGACGGGCCGATTACCGCAATCTTCCGCGCCGAAGCGCTCAAGGGCAGCAGCCCGCCCTGATTCTTCAACAGAACAAGCGCCTCTCGTTCGGCATTCCGCGCCAGCTGCCGGTGTTCGTTTGAATCGTTCTGCGAGAGGGAAATCCTGGAAAAGGGCACGCGCTCCGGCGGATCAAACATGCCGAGCCGGAATCGCGCAACGAACAACCGCTCGAGCGAGCGGTTAATCTCGGCTTCGGTGATCTGGCCGGCCTTGACCTCATCAACCAGAGTCCGATACTCATTGCCGCAGGTGAGATCGGTTCCCGCTCTTACGGCCGCCACAGCTGCTGCGCCCAGCGTCTCGGTATATTTGTGGTTCCGATAGATATCGCCCACCGCTCCGCAATCGCTGACGACGTAGCCTTGGAATCCCCACTGATCGCGGAGGCGCTTCTGCAGAAGATCGGTGCTGGCGCAACCGGGGACTCCGTCCACCGAGTTGTAGACGCACATGATGGAGTCCGCCTTGGCCTCGGTCACGGTGGCCCGGAACGCGGCCAGATAAGTATTCACAAGGTCATACTCGCTGATGTTGGCATCAAAGACGTGCCGCTCCGGTTCCGGACCGCTGTGCACCGCATAGTGCTTGGGCGTGGAAACGACCTTTAGATAATGAGGATCGTTCCCCTGTAACCCCGTTACGAACGCGACGCCCATGCGGCTGGTGAGATAAGGATCTTCACCGTAGGTTTCCTGCCCGCGTCCCCAGCGAGGATCCCGGAAGATATTGATGTTGGGCGACCAATAGGTCAACCCGGCCGTGCGGCCCGGAGAATTGCCGGCGGATTCGCCGGGTTCCGGAACAGGATGGCGTAACGCGTCATTGTATTTCGCCCGTGCTTCGGTGGAAATCGTGTCGGCCACGCGGAGCATCAGGTTGGTGTCCCAGGTTGCCGCAAGCCCGATGGCCTGAGGAAAAACTGTGGCGCGCCCCTGGGCGACGCCGTGCAGAGCCTCATTCCACCAGTTGTAGGCAGGTATGCTGAGGCGCGGAATCGCGGGAGCGCGATTCTGCATTTGGAGCACTTTCTCCTCCAAGCTCATGCGCGCGACAAGATCCGCCGCCCGCCGCTCCGGCGGGAGATTTGGATCCTGATAGGGAGCGCTGCCCGCCTGACCAAACGACGCAGCGCCAACCAGCGAGAACCAAGCAATCACGAATAGAATCGGCTTCACGTAGCGTCTCCTATTGATGTTCGTATGTCAGGCCGTCGTGACCTTAAGGGCGACGGCGTGTTCGCAGGGCTTTTCCGGCGGCATATCCACCGTCAGTTCGGTTTCTCCCTGAACCCACTTGAGTTTGCCTTTGTGACCGAGCATCTCGACGTTGCGGACCTTGATCGGTTGGCCGGTTTTCGCGGCGAGCGCCTTGATGCGCGCCGGACCTTGTGGCCAGCCCATCACGAACGCGTACAGAGTCCTGCCTTTGACGGTGAAGCGCACGTCTTGCGGCGTCAGATCTTTCCTGCGGCCCTCGTTGAATCCCAGTTGACCCTGCCGTTCCGGGGGCGGGATGACACTCGGGCCCTCTCCGTACACTCTCCAGGGGCGCGTTGCGTAAATGCCTTCTCCGTTCACCGCCATCCAATCCGTCAGGGAGGAAAGCACGGCGAGTTCCCGGTCGTCAAGTGCGCCGCTGCCCGGCAAGGGGAAATTCAAGAGCAGGTTTCCATTCCGGCTCACAATATCCACCAGCATGTCGACCACGATTTTCGGGGATTTGTAGGTGATGTCGTGCTTGTAGTGCCAGTTGCCGATGCAGGTATCGGTCTGCCAGGGTTCCGGCCAGATCCGGTCGACGATGCCGCGCTCGAGGTCGAGCGCGCAAACGCCCTCGGCGCAGTCTTCCCGCCGCTTGCTGGTGTAGATTGCCTCGACGCGTCCGCCGTGGCGGTGGGCGCTGAGGTTGTAATGATGCGCCACGAGGCTGAGGCCATACTCTTCAAACGGGATCGGGCCATCGGTATACAACAGATCGGGCTCGTGCTGGGTTATGAGATCTTTAATTCGGTGGAAGTACTCGAGCTTCCAAGAGTCCGGCGCGACACGGCCCATCGGCATCGCAGTTTGCGCGAAATCCGTCGGCATCCCCTGATAGCTGTGATACAAATCCGCATAGGCGGGGTCAGTCCCGTCATAGGACACGCCCGCGTACGGCCCCATCTTGTCGCTGCGGTGCGCGGAGGCGAACCAATCGAAGCTGTTGGAGAGATGCTCGCTGACCCCAAACCTCAACCCGCGCTTCCGAGCCGCTTCCCGCCAGATTCCGACAATATCTTTCCGCGGGCCGGCCGCCACCGCGTTCCAACGCGGCTGGTATCTCGAATTCCACAAGTCGAAGTTGTCGTGATGCACGCCCATGCTCACGAAGTATTTCGCGCCGGCTTTGACGTACAGATCCATCAGGCGCTCGGGCTCCCACTGCTCGGCCTTGAATGTCGGGATGACATCCTTGTAACCAAATTTTGAGGGATGTCCGAAGTGCTGCACGTGCCATTGGTAGATCGGGGAACCCTCCAGGTACATATTCCGCGCGTACCAGTCGCCCTGTTCGGGAGCGGATTGCGGCCCCCAGTGTGCCCACAAGCCAAGCTTGGCGTCGCGAAACCACTCCGGCACACGATGGCGGCTGAGGGAATCCTGCGTCCCGGTGAACGGCCCCCTCGCGATTTCGAGAGAGGTAGACGCTGCCCGGGATTTGCGGATCAGGAGGACAGGCCCCGCACTCAATACCTGCAAAGCGTTGCGGCGTGTCATTGCTCCCTCACTCGATGTGCCTCACGACGCGCTGCCTAGTCTTGGCGCTTCGTTCATCGATGGTAGCGCTAACATTCTACGGTAGCAAGCCGGTTGTCAGCGCCGCGATGCCCAAGGCTCGTATTCGGGGTGAGACAGGCCGAGCGACGATTGACATTGAGGTAGCGAGGCAATAAGATACGTGGGTGTAAGCGGTTGCAATCACAGCCCAAAGTTGCGGCCACCGCGACTTGGAGGAGGATGCAATGAGAATTGTCACGCTGGCGCTCATCGTTTGCGGGTTGTGCTGGGGAGACGGCACCGACGGGTGCAAGCCCTCAAGCTTGAACATTCCGGGCGCGCAGTATCCCTGCGTGTATCCCGACCATCGCGCGACATTCCGCCTCGTGGCGCCAGAGGCCCAAAAGGTACAGGTGAAGGTCGGCCAGACGTTCGATATGGTCAAGGGGGCGGAAGGCGCCTGGACCGTAACCACGACACCGCTGGTGGCGGGATTCCATTATTACTCTCTGGTCTTGGATGGCGTTACGGTGGCCGATCCGGCGACGCAGACGTTTTTCGGCTCGGGCTGGGCAAGCAGCGGAATCGAGATTCCGGAGGCAGCGGACGGGGACTACTACCGTTCTAAAGATGTACCTCACGGGCAGGTCAGCCAGCGCCGGTATTATTCCAAAGTCACCGGCAAGTGGCGGCGGTCCTTCGTCTATACGCCGCCCGACTATGACGCCGGTAAGACGCGCTACCCGGTTCTGTATCTGCTGCACGGCTGGGGTGAAGACGAAACCGGCTGGTATACCCAAGGACATGTGGATTCTGTCATGGACAACCTGATCGCGGCGAAGAAGGCCAAGCCGATGATTATCGTGATGGACAACCTCAACACGGCGAAACCGGGCGAGGACGATTCGATTTTTTGGGCTCGGGGACTCCAGCCGCGACCCGCTAATGAAGCGGGGCGGGGAGGCCGGGGTGGCGGCCTGGCGAACTTCAGTGGCGAGACATTCACGGAAATGATGTTGACCGATCTGATTCCGACCATCGAGAGCACGTACCGCGTGCTTCCGGGACGGGAGAATCGCGCCATGGCCGGGCTGTCGATGGGAGGCATGCAGACGTTCCTAACGACCCTGGCGAACCTGGATAAGTTTGCCTACATCGGCGGCTTCAGCGGCAGTACGGGCGGTCGGGGCGGTACATTCGATCCGAAGACGTCGAATCATGGCGTGTTCGCCGATGCCGGGGCGTTCAACAAGAAGGTGAAGCTTTTGTTTCTGGGGATCGGCTCGATGGAAGGCCCGGGCACCAAGAACTTCAGCGATCAGTTGAGCCAGGCTGGAATCAAGAATGTGTATTTCGAATCGCCCGGCACGGCGCACGAGTGGCTGACATGGCGCCGCTGCCTCAACGATTTTGCTCCACGCCTGTTCCAGTAGGCGGGCTCCGGTGGCGGGTGCCGACTTCTCGCCGAATTCAAACAACACCGGCGGCAAGACCGCCGACGCTACTTTTGTCCGTAATAGGCCTTGGGGCCGTGTTTGCGGAAATAGTGTTTGTCGCGAAGAGCGGAGGAAAGCGGCTGCACGGATGGATTGATCGTCATGGCTTGCCACGCCATGGCGGCCAGCTCTTCGACAATCACGGCGGTGTGGACGGCATCCGTCACGGATTTGCCCCAGAAAAAAGGAGCATGCCCGGCGACCAGCGCAGCCGGACAACCGAGCGGGTCGCGGCCTTGGAGCAACCGGATGATCGCCGCGCCCGTGTTGGCTTCGTAGTCGGATTCGATCTCATTGGGGCTGAGGGCCTCGGTCACGGGTATCGACCCACAAAAGTAATCGGCGTGAGTGGTCCCGAGGCAAGGAATTTCGCGGCAGGCCTGAGCCCAGGCGGTTGCGTGCCGGGAATGTGTGTGCGCTATGCCCCCGATGGAGGGGAAGGCGCAGTACAGAGCCGCGTGTGTCGGCAAGTCCGAAGAAGGGCGCAGCGAACCTTCGACAACGCGGCCGTCGAGATCAGTTATCACCATATCGCCAGGTCGCATCTGGTCATACGGAACGCCGCTGGGCTTGATGACGATGAGCCGTTCTTCGGGCGACACGGCGCTGGCGTTACCAAACGTATAAATGACTAGACCACGCCGGACGAGCTCGAGGTTGGCTTCGTAAACCTCAGTCCGCAGCGTTTGCAGCAATCGAACCTCCGCGTACTTCAGCAGCGATGCGGCGCAGCTCCGGCAAGACATGCCCGATAGGGACACTCTCGGAACCCTGCCGGCCGAAGGCAAAGTACAACTGCTTATATAAAGGGTAGAGCGACGCGTATACGGCGGCCGCGGCGGGCTCCGGCAGAACCTCGAGATGGCCTGGGCAAAGAGCATCCTGGGCTTCTTCGATGGACCGGAAAGTGCCCGCCGCCAAAAACGCAAAAATGGCGGATCCCAGACTGGTGACGTCGCCCTTCGGCACCAGAATTGGTTTGTTCATCACGCCGGCATAGACGCGGTTCAGCACGGGATTGCGCTGCGGTACGCCGCCTCCATTGATGATGCGCTCGATCGGCACGCCGTGCTCCTCCATACGTTCGAGAATCACGCGCGTGTGGAACGCGGTTCCTTCGATGGCAGCAAACAGCTCGTCCTGCGCAGTATGGGTGAGCCGCCAGCCGAGGGTGACGCCGCCGAGTTCCGGGTTGACCAGGACGGTGCGGTCGCCGTTGTCCCAAGTCAAGCGAAGGAGCCCTGTTTCTCCGGCGCGATACCGCTCGAGCCCGCGGGATAATTCGGCGACCGGCTGGCCCGCGCGCCTGGCGATCGCATCAAAGATATCTCCCGTGGCGGAGAGGCCGGCTTCAATTCCGATGCGCGCGGGGTCGACCGAACCAGGCACCACGCCGCAGACTCCAGGAATCATCCGGCCGGGAGGTTCGCCGATTGCGATGATACAAGTGGAAGTGCCCACGACGTTGACCACATCGCCCAATCGCGCGCCTGCGCCGACGGCATCCCAATGCGCGTCGAACGCTCCAACCGGGATGGGTATGCCCGCGCGCAATCCAAGCCGGGCAGCCCACTCGGCCGAGAGACCGCCGGCGATTTGATCGGAAGTCGCGTAGC
>PSRJ01000184.1 GCA_003175985.1 Terriglobia bacterium | reverse complement strand
TCAGCGGCAGTCGCGTGCGCTCTGATTCTGTTCGCAGCGCCGGCGCGGGCGCAGCAATCCTTCGGCTCCATCGGCGGCTTGGTGCAGGACGGCCAGGGAGCCGTGGTTCCCAGCGCCAAAGTGGTGCTGACCAACCAGGATCAGGGCGCTGTAGCGCGCGAAGTGATCACCAGCGCCGAGGGAACTTTTGACATCACCCCGCTGCCGCCGGCCACATACTCCCTGGCGATAGAAGCGCCGGGCTTCAAGCGCTTCATCAAGCGCGACATCAAAGTTTTCGCCCAGGACCGCATCGGATTGCCGCCCATCGTTCTGGAAATCGGCCAGGCGAGCGAATCCGTGACTGTCGAGGCGAGCACGATGCAACTCCAGACGGTGAGCGCCGAACGATCGGGTGTTCTCACTTCGCGTCAGATGGTTGACCTCGCGTCCAACACCCGGAATTTCGCCGATCTATTGAAAACGGTCCCGGGATTCAACGCGGACACGAACAACGCCAACGGGCTGCGCACGGACCAGAACGCGATTGCCGTTGACGGGACGTCCGTGATGGACGTGGGCAATAACAGCGCAGGCGGCTGGCGGATGAACTCCGACATCATTGCCGAGTTCAAGGTTCTGACAAACGGCCAGCAGGCGGAATTCGGCCGCGCCGCAGGCACCAACATTACGGTGGTCACCAAAAGCGGAACTCAGAGCTTTCACGGCGTGGGATACGAGTTCTATCGCAACGAGTGGCTGAACGCCAATACGTTCACCAACAACTACGGCGGCCTGGCGCGTCCGCGCAATCGCAACAGCACCTTCGGTTTCAATGTGGGCGGGCCGGTCTATATTCCCAAGAAGTTCAACAGCAAAAAGGAGAAACTCTTTTTCTTCACCAACTGGGAATTCCAGCGTCCGCGCGTGTTCGACAACCTGGTAAGGCTGACGGTACCTACCGCCGCCGAGCGGCAGGGTGATTTTTCCAAGTCCGCTTCCAACGGGCGACCGGTCACCATTAAAGACCCTCTCACCGGCGCCGCGTTCGCAGGTAATCAGGTTCCTCAGCCCAGGTGGAACCAGTATGGGCTTCAATTGATGAATGTTTATCCTGCGCCTAATGTTCTCGGCGTGGACCCCGGGTACAACTACCAATATCAGTTCTCCGGAACCGACAAGCGCAATGACGAGACCGTCCGCGTAGACTATAACATCTCGGACCGGTTCAAGTTCTTCTTCCGCTGGTTGCACAACCGGCGCGACCTGCTCCAGTCGGGCGGCCTGAACACCAACAACACGGTCGGAATCGGCGCATTTCATGCGCAGAGCGGCGCGATATCTGGCTCGGGCAATTTGACGATTATCATCACGCCGACGCTGACCAATGATTTCAACTACGGCAACACGCGGAACTGGCTGCCCAACGCCCCCGATCCGAGGAGCGGGTATCTTCGCGCCAACGCCGGAGTGACGCTGCCGCTTCTGTATCCCGACGCCGACAAACTGGCCAATCTGATTCCGAACCTGAGCTTCGGCAGCGAAGTGCCGAACGCGCCGACGATCTTCATCAGCGGCATGCCTTACGATAATGAGAACCCGACCCAGAACATCACCGACAACATCTCAAAGGTGTTTAACAAGCACACATTCAAGGCCGGGATCTTCATCGAGACGAGCACCAAACGGCAAACCGCTACGATCGTCAACAACGGCCGGCTCAACTTCAGCACCGATTCGGCGAATCCCGGCGACACGGGCTGGGATTTTTCGAATATACTTCTCGGCAACTACCAGGCCTTCGACCAGTCGAACACGTACCGCAAGGGCCTTTATTACTACCAGACCTACGAATGGTATCTGCAGGACAACTGGAAGGTCCGGCCCAACCTGACGCTCGACTTCGGCATTCGCTTCTCCATGCTCAAGCCTTGGTACGAAAAACAGGACCAGATCTCCAGCTTCGTCCCGGCGGCCTACGATCCGAAGGCGAGAGTCACGCTCTACCTCCCGGCGCTCGTGAATGGCGTGCGCATGGCAATGAATCCGCTGACTGGCCAGCCGGCGCCGGCGGCGCTGATCGGCGCGATCGTGCCGGGATCGGGCAATTTCGCGAACGGAATAGTGACGCCGGCCAACGCCGATTCGTACGGCCTTACCTCTGGCCTGATTAAGGATCGCGGTGTGCATTACGGCCCCCGGTTCGGACTGGCGTGGACTCCCGCAGGACCCGGCGGCAATACGGTGATTCGTCTCGGAGGCGGTGTCTTCTACGAACGAATCCAGGGCAACATGATCTTCAACCAGATCAACTTCCCGCCCGGAATTTTGACGCCAAAGATTTACTATGGGAATCTCAGCGATATCGCCAAATCGAGCGGAACGCTTTTCCCACTGGCGGCGGCCGGACTCTCTCCCGAAGGCAAACTGCCAACCGTATACAACTACAACCTAAGTGTCCAGCGGCAACTGCCGGCCGGCATCCTCCTCGACGTCGGCTACGTGGGAACGCAGACGCGCCATGGACTAGCCCGGATTCCGTTCAATGAGCCCGGGTTCGGCGCGGCATGGCAACCACAGAACCAGGACCCGACTCGTCCGGTGACTGCCAGCACCGTCCTGGGGGACAATGCATTGCCCGTGGACCTCTACAGGCCATACCCGGGCTACGTCGGCGTCGGCGTCGCCGTAGGACAATCCGGTCTTGGCGCCGGAGGATTCCTCTCAACCTACGGCTCCAGCTCGAACTACAATGCGCTTCAGGTTGCCGTAAACCGGCGGCTGTCGCGCAATCTCATGTTCGGTTTGGCTTACACCTGGTCGAAAGCAATGGGCACGGACACCGATTATCAATTCGTCGGCAACCCGCTCAATCATCGCAAGGCCGACTATGGCCTATTGACCCTCGATCGCACACAGGATTTCGTGTTCAATTACATCTATACGCTGCCGGCGGTGTCGAAGAAAGTCGCGGCCTTCAATAACCCGGTAACCAGAACCATACTGGATAACTGGCAGGTGTCCGGGATCACCAGCTTCATGTCCGGCGCTCCGGTCGCAGCCGGCAGCACCCCTGGCAATCAGACCTCTGCGATCGGCAATTATGCCGTGCAGGGCGTTAGCGGGGCCACACTGAATCGGCGAATCACAGGGAACGAGGGCTGGTCGGCGCGGCCGGTTCTGAGTTGCAATCCGAACCTGTCGAAGGGCGGCCGGACTCTGTACGCCGCAATCGACAGGTCGTGCTTCCACCCCGCAGCGGTCGGCAGCACCGGGATGGATTCAGCCATTCGCCCGATCCGTGGACCCGGACTCAACAACTGGGACATGTCGATCTTCAAAAATGTGCCGGTGTACGGTGAGTCGAAGTACCTGCAGCTACGGCTCGAGCTGTACAACATCTGGAATCACACCCAGTGGAGTTTCCTGAACGTCACGCCGACATTTGATGCTGCCGGGAACATCACCAATCTGGCCGGAACGTCGGGCGGAGGCCGGTACGGATTCGGCGCGCTGAACACGGTTCGCACTGCGGCAGGGGCGGGCGGACCGAGACAGATCCAGCTCGGCGCAAAGTTCTACTTCTGAAGTCCGAACAACGCAGGTGATCCTCGGGACTGCCCCGATGTGGCGAACGGTTCAAGATTTTGAACTGGCCTGCCCGCGAGCCATCTAGAAATAGTTCGCGGGTGTCGACATGCTGAAGGCGACCAATCGTCATCCCTACCGGCCGGCGCATCTGCATTTCCTCATCGCCGCGGAAGGATATGAAACGTTGATCACGCACTTGTTCGTTGACGGAGACCAGCATCTCGACAGCGATGCCGTATTCGGCGTAAAGAAGTCTCTGATCCGGACGTATACCAGGCAGGAGCCGGGTGTGTCGCCGGATGGCCGCATGATGGCCGGCCCTTGGTATCACTTGCACATGATTTCCGCCTCAAACTCGCGTAGCTTCAGCAGTTTACCGAGCCGCGACCGTGAGGGAGCGGTCTTCACAACCGTTCGTGACGAACTTCGGTTAGATTGATCGAGCGAAGTAAATTCACGAACCGGGCATCGCCCCGGAGTGGATCATAGATGGGGTCTACCTTGAGAAACAGGTTCCCGTCTCTTTGCATGATCGCTTTATGCAGCCACTCGAAGGCTTGGTCCTTGTTGCCAAGCCCGATATACACCTGTGCGATTGCCGTCGAAAGAGAGTCGCCCTGGTCCGACCGTCTGGAAAGTTCGGCCAGGATCTTTTTCGCGTCCTCCGTCCTCCCTTGCGTGGCATACGCGTAGCCGAGTTGGCCGGAGTAACTCGGCATGCTCGCCAGAACACGGTGAGCGAATTCGATCTCCTCGATTCCCTTCTGGCCCATCCCGTTCATTACATAGGCAACGCCGAGATCCGCATGAATACTGGGGATTACCGGTTGATAGATTCGGATTGCTTTGTGAAATTCGGCGATCGCTTCGCCGTACTGCCGCCGGAAGTACAGGTTCTTGGCCAGATTAGAAACGGTGACGGCCGAGGGTGAATAGGGGTCCAACCGAATCTGCTTTTCCGCATCTTCCAACCGGCCTACTTTTTGTAAGAACGTTGCGTAGGTGCGGCGGACAGTGACCCGGGTCGGGCTGAGTTCCAACGCCTTGCGAAATTCCGGTTCGGCTTTGGCCCACTGGAAATCAATGGCGAAAGCTTCCCCGATCCGAGCGTGTGCTTCGCCGGCGCCCGGACCTGACGGAATGGCGGCAGGGTTCTCCAGTTGGGGAGGGGACGCTTCCGCGAGCCGCAGCCTGACTGCGTTGGTCACCGTGTCCGAAATATCGGTCTGCGTTTGGAAGATGTCCTGGACTTCCTGATCGTACGTGGCGGACCACAGGGGCAAGCCGTTGCTGGTATCGCTGATCAACAGGTTGACGCGAACCCGATTGCCCACTTGTTGAATGCTTCCATCCAGCACCGCGCGGACATTCAAACGTTCGCCCACTTCGCGCACATCCACAGCCCTGCCCTTATAGATGGATGCGGATGATGGCGCGATCACCCCCATGCCCGGAAGACGCGCCAGCGAATCGGTGAGATCGGCGGTCAGGCCGCTGCTCAGGAATTCCGATTCGCCACCCAGCGTGCGGAGCGGCAGCACGGCAATGGAATTGATCTTGCGCTCCGCATGCACCGGCCAGTGCTTGCTGCCAGCCAAATTGCCGATCGCCACACTGCCGAGGAGAACGACACCAGCGAGCGGCCATAATATCCACGGCTTTCGCCAAACTCGTTGCGAGCTCCCGGTCAACGGCGCGTCTTTCGGCGCGACGGAAGACTCCGTCCGCTCCTCGCTCGAAATCGGGATCACATCCCGGCTGGCGGGTGTGTCGAACGGTGCGCTTTCCGGTTCCTCCAGGATTTCGGGTGGTCTCCAGGAAAACAGCGGCTGGTAGCAGCGGGGACGGAAGGTGATGGAAACCTGGTCGTCCTTGCCCTCGGTTTCGTAGTATCGGGCAAGACTCCACCGCAGTTTCTGCGCCTTCAGGCGAACCGTATTGTCATAGCGCGGATCGTAACTTTCCTTCCTTTGGAAGACCTCCACGCCAATCGCGTATTCTTTCAGTTGGTCGCCGCGGCCCGCGAGGCTCTCGTTCACAACATAGCGGAGAAACGCTTTTTGGCTCTCGGCGTTGTGGAACTGCTGGCTCCCGAGAATCTTCTCCAGCGCCTGGCTCACCGCTTCCGCTGAAGGCTCCCCCGTAATGCGCTCTTCAGTTTGTTGCGCCGCTTTGCGTCCCGGCATAGACAAGTACCGTGACACATTATATAAGGCCGGGTCGCGTTCCGGGACTTTCCGCGGGTTGTAAGGAAGTGTCACGTTATCGCGGGGCTGTAGCATTGGCAAGCTGCGCGGCCGTCAGGGCGTTGGCGGGCGGCGCCGATACCAGGCCCTTGAACAGGAATTTCTGCGCCCGGTTGCCCGGTAGAACCTCGGCTGTGTAGAGGTTGCCCTTCGAATCCACACTGATGAAGTGAACTCCCTGGAAATTGCCAGGCGTGGCGTCCCTTAGTCCGAATTGATAAAGAACGCGGGCCGGCTTCCGCCGCAAGACCAGAACCCGTGAGTTGCCATAGTCGGCAACATACATAAAGCGCTGTTCACGATCCGGCGAGAACGCAATGCCGGCCGCCGAACCGGCCGAAGGTCCGGCACGGTTAATGAAGATCTGGTCGATGTACTTGCCTTGAATGTCGAATATCTGAATCCGCCGGTTGGCGCGGTCGGCGACATATACCAGGCCGTCGTTAGCAATCTTGACGTTGTGTACGGGGCTGCCGAACTGCTGCGGACCGGGACCCTCGGTTTCGAGCGGAGGACGGGATCCGGATGGGGCTGCCGGACCGGACGGGCCCGGCGAGGGGTCCAGGGGGACGTTGCCGAACGCGCCCCATTGACGCTTGAAGGCTCCCGTGGCAGCGTCGAACACGATTACGCGACGATTGCCGTATCCATCGGCGACGAATACTTCGTTTGTTCTCTGGTAAACGAAGGCATCGGCGGCGCGTTTCACGCTCTTCGTATCCGCGTTGCCCAGACTCTTGTCGTAACCGCCCAACTGGAAGAGAAACGTTCCTTTGTTGGTGAATTTGAGCAGCATATCGTCGGAGCGCTTCGTCAGCGAAGTGGAAGTAGGGCTCGAGCCGCCAATCCAGACATTATCGTTATAGTCAACCAAGATGCCGTGCTCGCTATCGGGCCAGTCGAACCCTTGGCCGGGCCCGCCCCACGCTGACACCAGGCGGCCCGCGGCATCAAGCTCGATCACCGCGGGCGCGGCCTTCTGTCCTTCGGCGACAGTCCGGGGCCGATGGAGGATCCACACGTGGTCGTGACGATCCACGGCGACGGAGGGAGTCTGGCCGAGCGCCCAATTGTTCGGCAACCTGGGCCAGGAGGGATCGGCTTCGAACACCGGCATCTGCTCCGGATTGCCGCCATCATCCGCGGCAAACGACGGAAACGCGAAGGCAATCCCGATTGCGGCGAACAAGTGTAAGTAGCGGTTGTTCATTCCCGGGCCCTTCAAAATGTGTACTTCAAAGCGAGCTGAATCAAACGCGGATTGACCGAAGTCGAAGTGATTTGTCCGAAAGTCGGCACCGCGAAATTGGCCGCCGGGTTGCTGAACTGGGCATGGTTAAACATATTGAAAAACTCGGCGCGGAATTGAATTTCGGAACTTTCGCTGATGGCTGGAAGCCGCGTCACTTTACTGATGGAGGCATCGAAGTTGAACTGGCCGGGTCCCTGTATGGGCGCGATTCCCGAATTGCCCCAACCCGCGCCCCCGGTGCCGGCCGTCCCATTGCCTCCGATCACCGGGATGGTCGTGAACGCCGCACGGTTGAAGAATCCTGGCCCACCGGCATTGCCGCCCAGGCGCTGCTTGAGTTCGCCCTGGCTGCCGGTGTCGGCGTGCGTCGACCCCGGGGCGAATTGGGCGCGGGACGTATTGAGACCGAAAATGGCGCCGCCGCGGCTGTCAGTGATGGTGAGCGGTGTCCCATCCTGGATGGTTGTGACGCCGGAGATGCCCCAGCCGCCCGCCACTGCTTTCACCCAGCCCCGCAGCGGCCCTGCCGGAATCCGGTAGTCATACGTGATGACGAAGCGCTGCGGACGGTATTGCGTGTTCAAGCCCCACTGCTGGCGCAGGTCGGCCGGATCTCCGGAATCGGCCCCGTTCACGGTGGACATGTTGGTGAACGCCCGTGACCAGGTGTAGGCGGCTTGGAAGGCCAAACCGGAGGAGAATTGCCTGCGGAGAGTCGCTTGCAGGCTGTTGAAGCGATAATCCATGTCTTCGGACGATGTTTGCAGCCCGCCCGGGTTGAAGCCGAGGAACGGCACACGGAGTCTTGCGTTCCCGACTGTGTTCGTGGTGACGGAGTTTCCTACCGTGGCGCCGTTGACGGTGGTGAGGCCGGTCACCGGATTGGTTTCACTTGCCAGCCTGGCTATGTTCAGAATGTGCATGATCTCCGCCTGGTGAATGCCGCGGGAGCCGACATACGCTACTTCCATCACCAGGTGCGCCGGCAATTGACGTTGTACCGTAAGGTTCCAGGAATAGGTCAGTGGTGTGTTGTAGGCCTCGTCGAGCCGATTCGTGGTGAGATCCGATCCCCGTATGGCGGCATAATCGATCCACCGGCCCGGCAAGGTGCCGGCCGGCGTGGACCTCCAGGGATTCGACAACGACGCAAACTGGTTCGAAGACGCCGGCGTGTCCAGCAACGTGGCAACGGGAGGCGCGTTGAAGTACGAGCGATTCAGAAACTGGCCGTAAATGCGGTCATAGAAGTATCCCGCGCCGCCGCGGATGACCGTTCTTTCCGAACCCCCGGGCTGCCAGGAAAACCCCAGGCGCGGAGCGAAGTTGTTCAGCGGCGCCCCTCGCCGGATCGGAATTTGCGTGCTGTCCGACTGCGCCATTCCGGGGAGGAGTGCGCCATACTCGCGAGTCGGGTAATTGCTCGGCACAATGTAGCCGGCATAGGAAAGACTGGATGCCGATGTTCCGATCGGAACGCCCGCCATCAGTGAATCCAGTACGTTGGTTGCGGTTCCGTATTTCTCGAGCGTGATGCCGTCGTATTCCCAACGCAATCCGGCGTTGATCGTGAGGCTGCGCGTCACTTTGTAATCATCCTGAATGAACAGGAACGCGTTATAGATGCGGGGCGCGTGGACCACGCCGCTCGAGCCGGTGGTGCGAGTGGAAAACGCGGTGCTGGTAACGTTGCTCGCTGTTGCGCCGTTGCAGACGTCGGGAACCGCGGAACCGCATCCGCCTTTCAGGCCGATCAGGAAATCGCTGAACGTCTGGAACGTCATCGTTCCTCCAGTCTGGCCGCGGTTGGTCTGGTTCCAGAAGCCATGCTCGATTTCGCCTCCGAAGCGCAAAGAATGCTTCTGGCGAGCCCACGACAGTTGGTCGCCTAACTGGTAGTTGGTGTTGTGCAGTTCCGTGTTGTAGCTGGTGTTAACCCCAACCGAGTACAGGCCTGTGAACGTGATGTAGGGAATGTAGGAATTCGACGGACCGAGCGGCGACATCCCGACCACCGCGTTGTCGACATCGTGCGTGGGACTGCCAAAGGTGGAGTTGGTCGATCGCTGAAGAGCCGCGTGGAATTCATTTACCATCCCGGCTGTGAGGATCGAAGTGAGGCGGACGAGGCCGTTATGATAGCCCACGTCGGCGCCGTGGGGCGTCCCGGGAACCATGCCGGCGCCGGGAAACATCAGGTCTTGCGTCTGCAGAGAACGGAAATATCTGCCCGCGATGGTGTGTTTCGCCGTCACGCTGTAATCGAGGTTGATAACGCCCTGGTTTTCCCGATCATAGGCGGGCAGGGTGATGGCCGTTAGCTGGAAGGCGCCGTTGGCGGCACCGGGAAGGTAGTATGTTCCATCCGCATTGCGCGCCTGCAAAACCTTCATTGCGACCGGATTGATGTTGCTCCCATCGCAAGCAACCTGTATCCCGATTCCGGCGCCGAAGTTACCGGGGTTCGTAAGGTATCGCGACCGCTGGTCTGCCGGCTTGTTATCGGGGCAGAACGCCCCGCCGAGCGCGTTCCGGAAGCCGGAAGAGTTGCGGTCACCCTGCGGAATCGGCGGAAGTGTGATACCGGGAGAGAAGCCCTGAGGCGCGGCGCCGTTCTTTTGCCACGTTCTCTGATACGACGCAAACACGAACAGCTTGTCTTTCTTCAGCGGACCACCTAGTGTGCCGCCAAACTGGTGCTGATTCAGAACCGGGCGCCGCAATCCCGACAGATTCGCAAAAAAGTCCTCCGCGTTGAGCCGGGTGTTCCGAAAGAATTCAAATCCGCTGCCGTGGAGGGTGTTGGTTCCCGACTTGGTCACCACGTTGACGTTGGCGCCCGGATTACGGCCGTAGCCGGCGTCGAACAACGACGTCTGAATCTTGAACTCTTGCAGGCTATCCGGGTTGGGAATTCCGAAGGTCGGAAAGAATGCGTTTTCCGTGGTAAAGCCGCTGCCGGCAAACGGCACTACGGACACGCCGTCCATTTGAAAGGCGTTCTGTGTCTGCGAGGCGCCGTTCACGGCCAGGTTGACGCCTCCCTTGCCAAGAGAGAGCGCATTGGCGACGCCCCCGTTGGCGCCCGCGGAAAGGCCCAGGATGTCGGTGTAATTTCTCGTCGTAAGAGGCAGGGCGGCGACAGTTCTAGTGGACACGACCGTGCCCAACGACGATGTACCGGTTTGGAGCTCATCGGCCATTGCGGCGATCGTGATCGTGTCCGCCTGAGATCCGAGCGCAAGCCGGCGGCTCACGTTGGCGGCTTCCGTGACTGCCACGGTTACAGTGACTTCTTCCTGCCGAAAGCCGGTTGCACTGATGGTGACTTTGTAAGTGCCCGGGGGCAGCAGCCCGAAGGTGTAAGTACCATCGGCTCCCGTTGTGAGGCTTCGCGACTGCCCGGTCTCGGTGTTAATGGCAGCGACAGTGGCGCCGGGAACCACGGCGCTGGAGGAATCGGTGATCGTGCCGGTGATGGCCCCGGTCGAAGCCGTCTGCGCTCGCAAGGCTAGGGCGCCCTCGAACAAGACGACAAAACACACGAGTAGCAATGACCGCATGAGTCTCATTTCTTTCGTCTCCGTTACTGTTTGCTTTTGAGCCCTATCGTTGTGTGAGAACGAATTTCTGCAGGCATCCGCCGGAGCGGCTGGTTTGACAGCCCGCCGTCAGGCCCGCGAAGATGTTCCCCAATTCATCCGCCGCCAATCCCTCCGGCCGTGTGTCCGGAACGAAGTATTTCAGGGAGCCGTCAGTAGCGCTGCCGATGCGGATGCCGTTCTTCCACCCCGGATTGCGTACGGCAGATCCACCGCCTTCGGGCGCCTCGGGCGGACCCGCGATGCGCTGGCTGGATTCGGAATCGGCAACGATCAGCGCGTCATCTTTGAGGATTGCGATTCCGCTGGGGCGGCCGAAATGGCGCCACTCATCTACGAAGCGCATGTCCTGGTCGAAGATCTGGATCCGGTTGTTGGACCGGTCGGCCACGAACAATCTGCCGCGCGAATCAAACGCCAGCCCATGCGGTCCCATGAATTCACCGGGGCCGGTTCCCATGTGGCCGTATTCGGCAATGAATTCGCCGGTCTTGGAGAGACGCACGAGCCGGTCGCCATTCTGTTGAGCAGTGCTGGGGCGTGGCCAGTGGCCATCGGCCACGATCAAATCACCATTGGGAGCGATGGCACAAGCTGTTGGCCCCAGGAACGTGTCGCGGCCGGCCTTGGAGACGCCGGCCTTGCCCAGTGTCTGGAGCAGTTTCCCGTTCGCATCAAACTTGAATAATTGATACCCCCGGCCAGCCGTGCCCGGAGTGTCGTTGAAAGGGCCGCTGTCGCCCGCCCAGAAATTGCCGTCGCGATCCTCGCAAAAGCCGTGCGCCTGCACGAACATTCCGTTGCCAAAGGATTTCAGGATGTTGCCGGCGGCATCGAAGTGAATGATGGGAGGCTCGGATCGGTGATGCAGCCAGGTTCCCCCGCGTCCGTCGGGCACAATACCGATCGCCGCTCCCGGCTTGATGTCGCCGAGATGCGGCCAGTTTTCGAGCATCTGATAGGGGTTCACCATGGAACCGGCTGCCGAAGTCCGGCCCGCTGGCTTGATGACCGGGCTGATGTAGCCCGCGGGAAGCACGTGATTGGGATCGGACCGGACGGACACGTACTCGATGTGATCCGTTACGTCCGTGAAGCCGTGGTACACCCCAGCGGGAATAATGACCATGTCGCCGGCCTGCAACATCCGCCGCTGCGCTGGCTCGCGAAACACGGCATTGTTGCTGGGCCCAACCGCTATCTTGACGATTTCGCCATCCCCGGGTGCGGGCCTGGCGTTGTCGACCGTTCCACCGGTGAGGAGCGTTCCGCTGCCCGAGACAACATAATACACTTCGGTGACCTGCTCGTGATTGATGGCGCCTACCGGAGCTCCGGGCGTCGTTTTTCCCCTGCGCAGAACTCCCACGGCCACGTTGTGGGTGCCCGCGTCCACGACTTTGATTTGCCGGTCTGTTCCGCCCGTGGGTGCTTCGACCACGGCCTGGATTTCGGAAGCTTTGATGTCCGTGGCAAGCTTGGGCTGCGCATTTAGCTTCGACGTTACGGCGCAAGCTCCGCAGGACAGGGCCAGCGCCAGCCATCTTTTAGAGAAATTCGGGTATGCCATATTCTCCTCCCGCGTGTTTAGCCGGTGATTCTTCTTCTTACGGAATCGTTTGCCGATTCTCTACGTGCAGCATTAAGTAAGTCATCACCTGGCCGGGGTCGGCGTATGAAGCATGCCACGTCATCGGCGGAATTGAAATCACGTCGCCTTCTTTGACGTGGTGCGGTGTGGCGCCGATTAACTGGCTGCGATGCTCGCCCGGCCCTGCTGAAGCGTCCGCCTTCGGTTTGCCGCCCAGCAGAATCGTACCGGACCCGGCCACGATGATGTAGATCTGGGTCTTGTCCTCGTGCAGTTCCCCGCCCACGGTCGCCGGGTCAGCCGGCCGCCGGCGTAGCATGGAAATGCGGTAAGGCGGAGCCCATTCCAGATGATCCATAGCAGGCCCGTTTGGATCCGTAACGTACTTCTTCTTCAGTTCTTCCGCGGTCCAGATCGTCGCTTTTCCGTTTTCCGCGCGCGGATACTTCGAGCCGTCAATCGTAAACAGGGCGACTCGCGGCGGATCGTTACCTTTCGCCTCGTTGCTCTGCGCCAGGGCAGTCCCGGTCAGAGCGAAATAGCCCGCGACGCTCGCCATTGCGAAAAGAATATATCGATTCATGCAGTCCCTCCTTGCAAAGTTCGGCTCCTCAACCGCGCTTCGGCACAAAGGACAAGAAGCGCCGCGGATTCTCTTGCGTGATATGCGCAATTGCCTTGTCTTTCACGCCGGCCTTCCTGAGCAGCGGCACGAACAGTTTCAATGGCCTGGCATAGCCCGGCCCGCCGTCGCGGGCGTGGAGCGGCCCGGGGTAGCCGTTCACCTCGCCCACGTTAGTATTGACGCGCCCGATGTAGTCGGAGGAGATCAGCAGTTTGTCGATGTACCCTGCATCCAGGAACGCGAGAACCATAGCGACCCGGTGCTCGTCGCTGACCCACTGCTGCTGGCGGGTCACGCGGTCAAACGCAACGAACGCGCCCCGCTTGGCCAGCCGCTTGGCGACATCCACTTTCGGATCGTAGTGGCAGCAGACATGGCCAAGGGCGATGCTCTCCGGGCGGACGCCGGCAGACTCGAACTCGTCAAGTTGGTAAAGCGCCATCTCGGCGGGAACATTCGGGCCCGTCGAGTAGTTGTTGTGCGTGAAAATCGGCAAGCCGGTGCGAAGATGTGCCTTGCCCGCCGCCCGGAAGACCTTCTTTTCGATCGGGTCCATTTCGGATTCGCCATTGGCAACTCCGAATTCACCCAAAGCGCCCACGCGCCCCGCGGTCGCGGCCTGCACCAGCCCGTCCGCGATCTGGTCTTCGGTCTGGGCCGCTAACTCCGCCGGATATGTTTGCTTCGTATAGTAGGCGGCGGCATTGATCAGGTGCAGCCCGCACTGCTCCGACAGCCGCGTCAGGTACGGGAGCACCGCCGGACCTGGTACTCCGGTCTGGGCGGAAACGATGCAGCCCACGCCGGCGGTCTTTGCGGCTTTTAGCTCGGTTTCCATCCACGAGGCATCTTCCGTCGGGCTGGCCGGCGGGGCATCGCCGCTCTGCTCACCCGGCCGTCGCCCCAGTCCAAGATGTTCGTGGATCAGAGTGGCGCCGAAAACCTCCCGCGGCTCGATATCCCGGAGCACCGTTCGAATAATCCGTTGGCCCTTTCCGGGGCTTCCGGACGGAGCCGCAAGGGCCGTCTTCGCTACTTCAAGCCCGACCCCGGCAGCAATCCCAAGCCCCGCAAGGAACTCCCGCCGCTGCCACGCTGCCCTTTGCATATTGCCCTCTCCTCGGGAACCCCCGCCCGAGAAGGAATTCTGCCTGAAACAGGCTACAAGATCAAGAAAATCTATGTTTTAGGTTAGTTGTACAACCAGAAATTGGGCTCGAATGCCTCTAAAACCATCGCAACCGCCTGAATCCGGCCGTGGTTCCCCCACGGCTTCTTCTACCTTGACCCAGACCCGGTCTTTCCGGATGCCTCGGCGGCATCGGCGGCGCGGGCTCCCGCCAGAATACCCTGCATGCCGTAGTTTCCTTCGTGGCAGGCATATTCGATTAGCGCGTCGTCCGTGTGCCGCAGCGGGATCTCCACCGTCCACGGTTTAACCCATGTGTCGGGATCTTCGAACGTCACCGTCCAGGTAAGATAATCCGAAGCACTGCGTTGAAACCGCTCGACTATGTGAAGCTTCTCGCTGTTGTTCATGAGGGCTTCGGCGCGGTAGTTGGTGGTGTCCACGACCAGGGTGTCGCCTTCCCAATGCCCTCGCGAATCGCCGTTCCAGGTTTTCACGCTGGCGGGCGGATGCGGGCTTCCGTCGAGCGGAATAACGCGGGCGTCGTGGATGTTTTCCTGCAGCACGACGACCGTCTTGGCCGACTGGACGATTTGCATGTAGCTGTTGTAGCCGGCTCCGATGCGAGGCGTGCCGAACGAGATGCAGCGCACACTCAGCCCAAGGTCTTCGGGACCATCGGGGCGCTTTCCGGGGCCCTGCCCGAAGGCGGATTCGTTTTCGACATAGCTCGGACGTTTCGCCAGCTCTTGCGCCCTCGCCGTCAAAGCCGGAAGCATGCCGTCTTTGGGATCAATGATGAGAGAGGTCCGGTTCGTGAAATCCCGGTTGACGGTCCACACCGAGCTGTAATCCCCCACCTTGCCGTCAGCGGTCACGTATCCCTTCATCTTGCCTTGCGCATTCGCCAAAGCTGCCAGGAAGACAGCATCGCCGAAGGCAGCATCTGACCCGCCGTCTTTAAAGAGGTCCTCGGCCGCTCTCTTTATCGATGTCAATTCCTTCTCCGAAAGGAACTCTTTCCCTTCCAGGGCCTTTGGACGTTGGAGCGGCGTTGCGCTGTTGTTGGCCCAGACACCTTGTAAATCCGGTTGGCCATCTGGGGTTCGGGGCGCCTTATAATTGGGCGTTTTGTAGTTTGCGATCAACACACCCTCTGACGTTTTGGACTGCGCTAAGGCGATTCCAGAAGCCAGCGAAAAACTGGCCGCCAATGCAGCCACGAAACTGACATTCCTCGGATTCATGCAGGTTTCCTTTGCGCAACTACTTTACCGCAAGGGACCGGGCGTGTCGAGGGTCGTGATGGGCCGGTTGTGCGACACAATAGCGGAGAGTGGCTGCTTGCCGAGCCGTGACCGAAGGGAGCGGTCCCTCTTACGGATCGATCGCCTCGAACACCGCCAGTGGATCACCTTGCTCGGCAACAACATATCGAATTGCCGCCGACACGTCTCGCGGTTTCCAGAGCCATCGTGTGCTTCCATGGCGGGCCCACCGCTTGCGAAAGGACGCATCCACCCCCAACTGGTTCAAGTAGCGGCTCGCATAGGACTTCAGGTCATTCATGATTCTCTCCGGGCGTGTCTCAGCCTCTACCACTATGTGAACGTGGTTGGTACGCACGTGCGCGGCCAGTAAATGCCACTGATGTTCGGCACACCGCTCCCGCATTGCGGCGAGCACCGCCTCCCGGCGAGTTCTATCCATCTCGTACGGCGGCTGATCCATGAGATGCTCCTCTGCCCGGACTCGATTGTGGTCCGGTTCGACTAAGCGGGTGCCGGGGAGATGGTGCTGTCGATCGACTGAGCCGGTTGGCCCACCGTGCAGGTGACAGCCGTAGCAAGCGAACGTAATCAAATAGGTCAAAAACCGCTTCCTGCGGTCGCGGCTCAGCCCCGCGTGTCCCTACGCTCGGATTCCGCAATCTGGCGTGGACACCGATCAATTTATCACTTTCGTGTCACGCACGCCGGTTCATTCCCGGACCCTCCGTCCATTGATAGACTAATTTGGGGGGGTGCCAGCGTGAACCGACGATCCTTTTCGCAATCTCTTGGCGCCGGAGCGATGGGCGCATTCGCATTCCTCCGGCGAGGCCGTGCCGCCGCGTCTTCCGAAAAGAAAGAATGGGCGCACGAACACCTGAAGGGGCTCGGCGGTTTGATCTTTCCTTCATTTACGCCGGATTTTCAAGGCCTCGATGAGCAGGCCATCCGTCACGACGTTCGGCATGCCATCAAACAGGGGTTCACGTCGTGCACGGTTTCCGCCAATGGCGCGAATGCCGGGCAAACCAAGCGCATCTGGGAACTCGTCCGTGACGAGGCGGCGGGAAAGATCGCGTTGGGCGCGTTGGGCGGTGATCTCGCCTATCTCGAAAAACTCGGCTGCGCCTACACGATGATCGCTTATCCCCGAAATGCCAATGCGCAGACCGAGGATGATGTGCATGCGGCGTTCCGCAAGCTTATCGATTCAACGTCAATGGCCGTCGTGCTCTACGGTTCTCCGGTAGAGTCGCTGAAGCGCTTCCACCCGAGTGGAATCCCTCTGAACGTTTTCGATCGCCTGGCGGATCATCCGAATGTTGTGGGTATCAAGCTGACGCATCCCATGAACGCGGCCACCGCTTTTGAAATCTGCGAGCGGATTGCCGATCGCATCGTGATCGGTCCGTGTAATTTCGATCACATCCCGCTGCTGGCCAGAACCTATAAAAACGTTCGATGGAGCGGCTTGTGGATCACCGATTCGCTCCAGTCACCGGAGAAGCCGTATGCCGTGGAAATGCTCGACCTCGTAACCAAAGGGCGCATAACCGAGGCCATGAAAGTGTACTGGCAAATGCAGCCGCTGATCCAAGGCATCTATGATTTGCAGGCGCCCTTGCTGCTTCACGAAAGCCATCCCTGGGCGCACATGAAGTACCTTCAGTGGGTCACGGGCGGCAACGGCGGTCTCTTGCCGCTGAAGCCAGCTCCTTATCTGCCCGCGCTCGACGACACCGGCCGTGAGCTCATCAGAAGTAATTTCCGCAAGGCCGGAATCGTCCCGGTGGATGCGCCGGAAGAGGAGTTCCTTGTCGGCAAGGCAGCTTATGCTAAGGGTGTCCGCCCGTCAGACCTGATAAGCAAGCCACTCTACGCTTAGATTCAGTAGTCTGAAGCCGTATTTGCGGAGGTTACGTCATCGTGATACCATTTTTTGCCAACGGTATTTCGCGGAGGTGCGAGTGATTCAGCGAACTTTAGTATGTGTAGCCGTCTTGGGTTGGTTAATGGTCAGCGCCTCGTTGCAGGCACATCATTCCCTTGCGGGCGTGTACGACATGAAGACGGAAAAGGAGCTGGCGGGGACGGTCGAAAAAGTGCAATTTACGAACCCCCACGGCTCGCTGGCTGTCTCGGTCAAGAATCCGGATGGCACAGCCACCGAATGGGTGCTGACACTCGGTTCTGCCACGGCCCTCGCGCAGAGGGGAGTCGGCAAGACCGGCCCGAATGCCCTCCACGTCGGGGACACCATTAAGGTGAAGTTCCTCCCCGCCAAAGACGGCAGTCCGCTGGGGTTTCTCAGGTCAGTAACCATGCCGGACGGGCGCGTCATCCAGATCTCCGGCAATAACCCAAACGAATAGGCGCTTACCGAGCCGCGACCGTGAGGGAGCGGTGGTCTCACGGCCTTTTCCAGCCTCCTCCTGGACCCGTAGGTGTGTTTGCAGGCAGTCTGTTATGAACTGGGCACATGTACACCTCTTGCTGAATCACTTCCCGACCATCGGCATGATCGTCGGACTGGGCGTGTTCCTCGCGGCCATTGCAACCGGGAGCGACGATCTGAAACGCGCCAGCCTGGGAATTTTCTTCTTTGTCGCCCTGCTCTCGATTCCGACCTTTGTCACAGGCACTGCCGCCCAGTTAGCGTTGCAGCGTTCCCCTGAGATCTCCAAAACAGTGGTTGAAACGCACGAAACGGCTGCGTTCATCGCCATCTGGTTCATGGAGCTGACAGGCGCATTGGCTTGGCTGGGACTGTGGCAGCACCGGCGGTTGTCCCTGGTGCCGCGAGGCACGGTTACGGCAGTCCTGCTTGCGGGGCTGGTGACCTTTGGCCTGATGACCCGTGCCTCAAATATTGGCGGGGAGATCCGGCATTCGGAGATTCGTGCGGGTCAGGCAGCGGTCGAAACTGCGGCGGCAAACCCGCCGCTGGCGAGAGTGATCGGAGCCGCCATGGTGGAGCTCAAGTGGGGTTGGCCGGCCAGCGAGACGGTTCATTTTATCGGGCTATGCCTCTTGTTCGGCGTGGTGCTGCTGGTAGACCTGCGAATGCTGGGTTTCCTGAAAGGCCTCTCCTTTCCAATGCTGCACCGCCTGTTGCCTTGGGGAGTGTTGGGTTTCGGCGTGAACGTGGCGACTGGTCTCCTCTTCTTTATCGGCGCTCCGCCCGATTTCTACGTCACCAACGAGGTCTTTTTCTGGAAGCTGGGCTTGATCCTGGTAGCGGGAGCCAACGCCCTCTACTTCACGGTATTCGATCAGGCCTGGAAATTGGACGCCGGCGACTCCCCGCCTTTGGCGGCGAAAGTAGCCGCGGCCTCCGGGCTCTTCCTCTGGGTGGGAGTGATCTTCTGCGGTCAGATGTTGCCGTTTCTCGGTCACTCATTCTGACACGGGTTGACGGATGCGACTAGCTCTCATCGTGAGTCTCATTGTGATCGGCGCCGTCGTGCTGGTGGGTGTCCTGGGATATCTCATCGAAAAAAACACTGAGTCCGCGGAGCACCAACCGGAAGGAACGGAGCATAGACGATGAATTTCCTGGAGACGATCGAGCAGCTCGGAATCAGCACGTGGGTGCGCGAGTCCCCTTCAAAATTGGCGTATCCCACGATTCTCTGGCTGCACGTCATGGGCATGGGCGTCGTGGCCGGCGCGAGCAGTGTCATCAGTCTGCGGCTCCTGGGGGTTTCGCGGTCAACGCCACTGCAGCCGCTGGAGCGGTTATATCCCCTGATGTGGTGCGGGTTCTGGGTGAATGCAGTGACCGGCACGGCCCTGTTGCTGGCGAGTGCGACCACCAAGTTGGTCGATCCCACGTTCTACATCAAGATGGTCTTCATCTTCGCGGGTGTAACAGTGCTCCGGCTCACGCGGAACAAAGTGTTCCGGAGTCTCGGTCCCGAAGGTGCGCTGCCGGAAACCGCCAGGCCTCTGGCGTGGGCAGGCCTGATCTGCTGGTTGGGAGCGGTAACGGCGGGCCGCTTGCTGGCCTATATTTAGCAGGCCGCCGGCGGACTGGTCCCCTCCGGCAGAACGTTGAAAGCGGTTACTTCGAGGCGATCGTGGGATTCACCCAGCCGTTCTTCATCACGCCGTGCGACGGACGGAAGCTGAGATAGTCCACATGATCGGGAAT
>PSRJ01000332.1 GCA_003175985.1 Terriglobia bacterium | reverse complement strand
GTCTCCTCGCCGCCTCTGGCCTTCCTTCCCGCTGCACTCGGCCCGCCGTATCCTTAGGGGAGTGGGGCATTCTCATTTGGCGCGGCCTCCTTGCCGTGAGCTGCCCACGTTGCCCGCTGTGCAGCGGCAATCCGCCTCCGGGCAGGAGGAGACATCTTCCGCCGGGGTCTTCCCTCTGGCTTGTATCACGACCGGACCTTGGTGTTTAGTTTTTTCAGCTTAAGAAGAATGGCCCATTGGCTGGCATGAAGCAATTTCCGCTTCTCAGATTGGTACTCGATGACTCCGCTGAGAAAAGGGCCGATGGCGCTCAAAGCGGCACTTATGTTTAGCGGCGCACCAGCGGCATACGATAATGCGAAGGGCACCATCATTTTCGCAAAGGAATCCCACGATTGCCCAATTCGCTTTAATGCGTCCATTCTAGCTGAATAGATTTTCGACTGAAGATCGCGGACGGCGGGGTCAATTCTTGCAGCCACAAGATCTTGAACCTGAATACGGTGAATTTCTGGTGTCACAGCGAAATCCAACTGTGCAACCATTTCTGCCATGCCACTGCGGAGGGCCTCCAGTTCAGGATGAGATTTCCGTCGAATCTCCAGGATCTCAGCGCAAGGGAGGTCATCCACAACCGGCAGATACCGCTCTACGATTGCTTGCCCGAGTTCTGCGTATGCTGGCCCTCTCGAACCGGTTAGAGCAGATTGGTTGGTCGAAAAGCCTGCGATTTCGCTTGCGAGCCTTATTGCCGCAATGTATGCCGGTGAGACAGACAACATTGGCGCTCCCAAAAACTCTGAGTACAAAATGATACCCAGTAAGTAAAGGTAGAAGGGCAGCAAGGCGTACTCGGATTTCGAACCGAAAAGAGTGGAAGACCAACTAATGTAGGACTGCACATCTGGCAACGGACGATTGCTGTCAATTGACGAAGGAGGAACCCAGCCACATTGGCTCATTAGAATGAGGCCCGAGGCATCGTAAATGGTTGGGGGCCAAATGTCCAAGAAACGAATCAACGTTTCTTTAGCGGGACCGCAATGTACACCTTGGAACCGCGCAGTTATCGGTTGGAAAGCGGAATCTGCCTGTCCTCCTCGATTAAGAGCGGCAGCATTCCAGCGTGTGAAGATATTACCCCATTCAGGAAGAACTAGAATATGTTCATCAGCGAGCGATAGCAGATCATCGAAGTTGTCGCGCAAAAAATACAAGTATGCGGCGGTACGACGATGCAAATTGACCATTTCCGGGGTGTCAGTTGGCCTACAATCAGCATCGAGGCGACGTGCAAAGTCACCCATTAGTTCTGCTTTCAGGAAAGGGCGTACGGTCAGAGCATGGACGCGGTTTGAATACAGAGCAGCGGATTTCAATGCTCGCATGAAGCGAGGGCCGGTCTCGGGAAAAAGAAGAACTTCAGAACCGATCATTTCGCCCCGTGTACTGCTTTGAGATCCCTCAACAACCTCTGAAACGCCTGTTGGTAGCTATCGTGGTCTTTCCAGTTGGAGAAATCGGGTATGAAGTACTCCCGAATCTCCCGCGCGGAATCCTTCCCGGTATCACCGTCGAAGGCCTTCCATTCTTTGATCCGTTTGTAGGGAACGAGACTGATCGGAAAAAGCATTCGGCCCTTTTCTCGGATTTCCCGTTGACGAGCATTAGCGATTTCCGTCTTCACCCATTCGCTGTTCATGCTCGCGTCGGAGAGGATTAACAGAAGGCGGTCGTAGACACGAATGGCTTCGTCAATCTGTTCGTGGATCTTCTTGCCGCCCTGTATATCATGAGGAGCGAACCAACAGCGTACTCCCCGAGATTGGAAATCGGCATAAAGGCGCTCCGCGAATTCACTATCTGACGTGGAATAGCTGATGAAGCAGGAATAGAACTGAACAGGCATTCCAATCAAAGACGGGAAGTAATCAATCAACACGTCTGGGAGTCCACAGCCGCGCAAGAATGCTTCTGGTAAGGAACCTGATTTAACGATAGTCCTGAAGTCGATTGCACTCGGTGCGGCATGTTGACAGGTCGCCAATCCGACCGAACCAGCAAAATTGACGTTCGTTAAGATTGTTTCTGAAAAGATAACATCCGTAAAATCGGCACGCGCAAAATCCGCTCCATTGCAATTCGCACGAGTCAGGTCTGCCCCAACCAAGTTCGCCTCGGTGAAATCGACAGCGATTAGATCGGCGTAGATTAGGCTGCTTCCCTCCATGAGGGCATTACGGAATGAGGCGCCTCCGAGGCGCGCGGCATTGAAACTCGTTCCTGAAAGGGTAGCTCCAGACAAGTCGGCCCAGTTCAAATACGTGTTCCAGAAGTTGAACCCGCTGAAGTTCTGGCCCGTAAAATCAATAATCTCTCCCGGCATGGCCGCGAGATCGGGGTGTACTACTCGGTTAGTCTCTCTCCAACGATTCCACACCTCCATTCCTTGCCTCAGAATCGCAAGATGTTCAGGGTTGGCCATTTTAAACGCTCCACGGATCGGCTCTAGCTGCGATCACGCAAGGATTCGATTACCGCGTGCCGACATTCTCTTTGGCGGGCGTAATGGTCGAAGGTCCCGTCGGTTGCGCTCTGGATCGCTCGCAATAGCCGTTCCCGTGCGGGCCGATCACCTCCCGCTGCGAACTCATCGGTCGAAAGGTGAGCAATAAGGGTCAATGCGAATTCGCAAGCATCTAGCAGTTGGTCAGGCTTCAACATTGTACGGGCCTTCTTCCAACTTTGGCGGTGCACATCGTTGGTCCAGATGTTCAATCGTTGCTGGGTACCGACAAGGAAGCGGGCGAGTCTTTCATGCTCCTGCTCGAACGCGGTACCTGATTCAGTGTCACGCATGTGTAAGTTCCTCACTGCCACGCTACCGCAGATACGGCAACGCACACACCTAAAATTTGGCGTAACAGAATCAGTTGTTTACGTTTCGGATAAACCACGCTTTCCACAAACTAACAGACACCGTGCGGAAATTCCTTGTTTTCAACCAATTGTAACGCAGTATGAACAGCTTCTCCACGTATCCACATCCGTTCCACAAGTCGCAAACATTAGCCGACAACATTGTTTTTATGTTAAATCGAGCGAATCGAATCGGCTCACCTGCGTCTTCCGTAATTGTCGCCACGCTTGTACAAGAACCTGAATGTTCTCCGCTTTGGGTGGTCGCCCGTTCCTCGACAGTTTGCACCTCTCAAGCGCCTCCACATAGGCCGTCTGGAGGCTGGATGGACTGAGCAGGGCGAAGTTGTGCCGGATCTGGGCCAGTTGTTCCGGCGTCAACGGCTATTCCGGATTTAAGTCTGGGCGCTTCGCCATTACTCCGACATTCGCCTTTTGTTCTCTAGCTTACCTCAAGCGGAATTCGCGGTCAAGAACGCAATTGAACGGATCGCTTCACATCCCAAAGGACCACGCCTATGTTGGATTCAGGAACGATTAAATATCCGCCGATAGCAATGCAGTGGCCCTGAAGTCTCACCCACATCAGTTCGCAGAGTTCCGTTTAGAGGTCAGGTCTGAAAGAAGGTTGTAAAAGAACCAGCCTGTGTTCATTCCCCTGTAATCGAAGACGAACACTTTCGGAGCACCGTGAGATTCGCATACACCCACAGCGTCTACATACGGCTGATATCGAAGGACGTGCTCCAATGGGATGCGTAACGTTCGCTGCTGGCCCGCGAAATAGAGTGCCTGGGAGGTGATCAATATCATTCCACCATCGAGCGGCATTAGACCGGTGGTCCGTTCTTGATGCTCCTGCGACCCACCGACGTGATAGTAGATGCCGCCTCCAACCGGAATACTCAAACCGCTGAAACTTCGACTATGATTGGACACGGTTCGTTCTTCAGCATACGTAACGCAATTACCCGTTTGGAATACGGGGAATTCATCAGCGTGCAAATTGAAGGCCGGACTAAAGTCAACACCGAATTGGAGGTCGTTGAAAACGAGCCACAAAATATGACTCATCTCCACAAAAGCTGGTCCATACCACTGCCTATTAGGTGAAGAATGCACTTCATAGCCGGATAGAATCGCTTCGAGTCGAGCCTTTTCATCGACAGATAGGGGTGACCGCAACGCCGCCTGAGTTATGCCCTCGTTCACTGCCTGCTGCAATGTGTCACGAACGAACGCTTCTTTTATCTTGCTATCTACCAGAAGCTGCTCGACAGCGGTCTGCAAGTCTCCCAACGTCTTCCCTGCGAGAATTTCGCTCGTTACTAATGCCCTGGCTGAGTCTCCAGTCCTGTGTGCTTTGTCAACACAAGCAAGGTGGTTGCTCTGGAACCAACCGGCCTTCTCTCCGCAATATTCACAAACGCCCATAAGCTACTCCATTACAAAACTGAACAAAATGCGCTGGCGATTCGACATTACCTTTCCATGTCCTTCGATATTCGGGACTTCTTAACGTGGCGCGTTTGTGGCCACCTTTTCCATAGCTGCTTCTAGCTTAGCCAACCGCTGTTGAAGATCCTGATTCTCACGATTCAGACGTTGCACTTCATTCAACAGCAGCGAGTCCAACACCTGGTACTTCACCGTCTCAATCTGGCCATCGGCAGAACGGGCGACCAGATCAGGAAATACTTCCTCAACCTCTTCAGCGATGAGACCGTATTGGATTGGCTTCGAACCATCGGCGAATGGCTTTTCGTATCGGAAGGTGACGGGGCGCAATTTCAGCAGACTGCTGCTGGCGTCGCCCATGTCCTGGATATTTTCTTTGTAGCGACGGGAGGAGTTGATCGTGCCCAATTGGTTGTTAGAGTCAATCATGACTGGAACAGCAGAGGGGAGGCCGGTTTGAACTCCGTAAATACCGGCAGCAAAGAACGAAGTTTGCACGCTGCATGTCCCACACACGGGCGCTGTGGCACCGATACGAATGGTTCCGTTGTCTGAAGATAGACCCAGGCTACCAATGTGAATGTTGTTGCTACTACTATTTGGAGCGTTCTGTGCAGCGTTGGGACCAATTGCGATATTGTTGACGCCAGTTTTGTTTGCATTGAGCGCTGTTAGGCCAATGGCGGTGTTGTAAGAACCTGTGGTGTTACCGGCAAGCGCGTTTACGCCGATTGCAGTGTTGCCACCTCCGCCTGTATTAAACAGCAGCGACTCAACTCCGATGGCTGTGTTGCCGACACCACTATTGTTATCCAATAGTGCGTTATAGCCGATAGCAGTGTTGGCCGTCGCTGTGTTCACCATCAGCGTGCCGACACCCAATCCTGTGTTGCTCCCTGTTGGATTGGAACCTGTGATTTGCAGGGCTGAAATTCCCTGCCACTTGATGCCACCACTGATATTGATATCCCCCGCCACATCCAACGCCGATCCCGGTGTCTGCGTGTTAATGCCGATGTTGGTCCCATTTTGAAACATCGCAGAGTTCCCGATGCTGCTCGTGTTCGTCCATTTGGGAATGAAGTTGGTAGTCCCTGAACCGGTGACGCCTCCCCGTGCTCCGACGGGATCAGGCTGTTGTTGGGCTTGTGCCCCAGCCGTACCGAACATGAGTGCAAGTGTGAACGATGAGATCTGAATTCTTCGAGAGCGCATCTGGTCATCCTTCGAAGTGATTTGCCCGGAACCCGTTCCGGGGTGTTTGAATAAATTAGCGTTTCAAATTGACGATGTCAACGGGCGATTCATTTCAACAATTTTTCGCCGCTTTTGACGGCTCCAGCATCCCGGCATTCATCTATACGCGCTGCCCTTAGCGACTCTCTTCTCTAAGCCCGACAGCAATTGTGAAAGCGTAATCCCGAGGCCTTGCGAAACCTTAACCAGATTGGAAAAGCTCAGGTTGGACTCGCCACGCTCAATGGTTCCCATGAATGTCCTGTGGACTCCGCAGTGATCGGCGAAGTCCTCCTGGGAATACCCCTGTTTCGTCCGAAGCTCCCTGATCCTTGCCCCCAATGCTTTCAAAATCTCCTGCACTTCCAAGAGTCTGAAAGGACGGCCGTTTTACGTCTACAGTTATTGCATAGACACTGTTTGCGTGGCATAATCTTGAATCGAGGTGGAAGCGTGGTGCATTCGAGCCCCAACCCTTCGGATATTGCTACTGCAGCCGAAGTATTCCGGTGGCTTGGGAAGGCCGCCGGGGCTTTCCTGGTTGTTGTTTACGGGATGCTGATTTCCTCGGCACTCAAGCAATACCAACGTCCGAGAGAGTGGATACTCACTCCTCTGACCTTGTTGTGCGTAGCAGGCATTTGGGCCATAGTGTTTCACTTCCACTGGCTGGAGGTCGTGGTTCTCTACGCGTTTCTCTACCCGGTCTCGGAGCTTAGCGATTGGATTTGGAAACGCAATCTCCGAAGTGAACGAAAGCGGCTCGGCTACACCGATTGAGGGGGAATATCGCAATGGCGCGGGTTGATGTTGACGAAGGGCTGTATCGCAAGCTAGAGGAAGTTGCGAAGAAAGATAGCCGTGACGTTCACGAACTAGTAAACGAAGCCATTGATGCGTATCTGAACCGTCGCAAGCCTCCCGTCAGCATGGCCCCAAAAGGCTACGGGATGAGACCCGAGGAGCGAAACCGCTGAAGCCGTTGCACCGTTGCACTCCACCGAAGGGGTATAGAGTCTAGGCATGCGGAATCCAATTTTTAGGCTTTTTGGCTCTATCCTCTAAATCGCCTGCAAACACTGCAACACCTCCGGCCCGCGCCAGCCTTGCTGCTGGTAGCCGACATCAATATAATTGGTTCCAACGTGAAACCCGGAATCACCGCCATCATCTTTGGAGCCATGCTCTTCGTTCTGGGCATGATGCCACGTGTGCTCATCGCACTGGTGGAGGGCCTGCGCAACCTCCAGGACCACATCGCAGGGATGAGAGAGCAGCTTAATAACCACGTCGATCTGGGAGGTGGGGACATCTGGCTTGTCGTAGGTGGCGGGCTGCTGATGATTGCTGGATCGCTGGCGTTGCTGATCGGCTAGCGCCAGAGCGTTCACTAGAAGTACCCCTCAACCGAGAGAAAGAATAGGAGCATCATTCGGGCATCAGCCTTGGGGGTGCGGGAATATCTCGTGAATAGGTTCGCCGCCCTGAGACAGCCTTCAGGGTTGCGAGGTTCCCAGCGCCTCTCGAAT
>PSRJ01000391.1 GCA_003175985.1 Terriglobia bacterium | reverse complement strand
CCCGCCGAGGCGCTTACGAAGCTGGACGAAGGCGTTTACGATCTGGTGCTCAGCGACGAGAAGATCGGTATGGGGCAAGCAGGGCCGGATCTCCTGGCCTATGCCCGTGTGAAAGCCTACCATCCGGCCACCGCGATCGTTACTTCCAACGAGTTCCGCCTTCGGCCCATAACCGGCCGCAGCAAGCATCATATCTCGATTTATACCGAGAACATTCCGCACCTGTTGTGGAAGGTTGCCGACCTGATCGGATTGCGGGCCAGTCGCCGCTATCGCCCCTTGCGGCAAGCCGTCTAGCCGAACGCCTCTTTTTGTACATCTCCCCTCCTCAACCTGCTGCGAAGCCTTTCAGAAAGTTCCTAACATGAAGTTAGGGGTTCGAGTATGATCGGGCCTGAAGATCGAAACTCCGCAGGGAACGACAGCTATAACGAGGAAGGGACCCGTGCCGGCGAATACGGCGACATGGGCGATTTCGGTAATCAAGCGGTTTGGGGCGTTCAGGGAAACCGCCGCGATCCGACGCACGGACCGGACTGGCACTGGGAA
This sequence comes from Terriglobia bacterium, assembly GCA_003175985.1. Lineage (GTDB taxonomy): Bacteria > Acidobacteriota > Terriglobia > Bryobacterales > Bryobacteraceae > PSRJ01. The sequence goes on along the minus strand of PSRJ01000391.1, from coordinate 8,842 downwards.
TGGATCTCGCGCCTGGAACGCGAGGAGCACACCGAATAAATTTCCGTGACGCGGTAGTACTATCGCGCTGCGGCCGCCGTTGCCTTGCGGCTTAAGAAGCACTCACGGCAAAAAACGGGGCGTCCTTGCGTTGGCTTGAAAGGCACCGTAGTTTCCCGCCCGCATTGCGAGCAACTGGTCATTGTTTCGGTTTTGCTGTAACCGCCTGGCGACCCCTGACGCTTGGCCTTACAGTTCTTACAACGTTTAGGCTCGTTCTTGAAATTCTTGTCGTGGAAGAAGTGTTGTTCTCCCGCTGTAAATACGAACTCTGCTCCGCAGTCTACACACTTGAGGACGCGGTCCTGAAACTCCGGCATAGCGACTCTGCCCCGTGATCAACTTGAACGTGTTGTCGGATAAAGGCGGCGGAATCTTCAGACTCCGCCACCCGCGTTACTCAATCTCCCGGCGTGATTTCTTCCGGTTTCGTTTGCGGGCCAGCGCCTGCTTGGCCCGGCGCTTCTCGCCCGGCTTCAAATAGAAAGAGTGGCGCTTCACCTCTTTGATGATGTCCTCTTGCTGGACCTTTCTCTTGAAGCGGCGAAGGGCGTTTTCTAGTGTTTCGCCCTCTTGAAGCTTTACTTCAGCCAACCGAAATACACCTCCCAACTCGACCAAAATTCCTATGCGCTAACACGCCGTGTATCCGAGGCTGCCTCATTGGAACAAGGGCCGAACCCCCAAAAAGCCTGCGCTCGCACAGAAGGTACTGATATGATAGGTGGTTGCCAAATAAAGTCAAGTGCAAAATGTTGCCCAGCGCCCCCGCGACGTGGTATTTTTCGTGATATTTTGCGTCTTTTCAGGGACTTAGACTGAATGGAAAATGTGCTGGCAATTCTGCTCGCCGGGGGTGCCGGCGAGCGTCTCCACCCCCTCACTCAGGATACCGCGAAACCAGCGGTTCCGTTCGGCGGGGCCTACCGCATCATTGATTTCACACTTTCAAATTGCATAAACTCTAACCTCCGCCGCATCTTTATTCTCACCCAGTACAAATCCCTGGAACTGACCCGGCATATCCGAGACGGCTGGAATTTTCTGGCGGCCGAAGTGGGCGAGTACATCGAAGTGCTCCCTCCCATGAAGCGCGTGCACGAAGATTGGTACCAGGGCACCGCCGACGCGGTGTTCCAGAACTTTCAGAGCATTGAGGCCGAGGCGCCGGAGCAGACCCTGATCCTTTCGGGCGACCACATCTACAAGATGAATTACCACGAGATGCTGGACTGGCACCGCCAGCAACAGGCGGACATCACCATTGCCACTCTCCAGGTGCCGCCGCACGAAGCGAACCGGTTCGGTGTAGCCGAGATCGACGATGAGTACCGGGTGATCGGGTTTGAAGAGAAACCGCAGCACGGTCAGCCCAAGGCTTCCCGCTTCGACTCCAACATGGTGAGCGCCTCGATGGGCATCTACCTGTTTCAGACCGACGTGCTGTTGCGCGCGCTGCACGAAGACGGCCGCAATTCGAACTCGACTCACGATTTCGGCAGGGACGTGATTCCCTGCAACCTCGGCCGAGCGCGCGTAATCGCTTACGATTTTCACGACCTGAACAAGAAGCAGGTGCGCTACTGGCGCGACGTGGGCACGCTCGACGCATACTACGAAGCCAACATGGATCTGGTGGACGTGGTGCCGGAGTTCAACCTGTACGACAAGAAATGGCCGATTCGCACGAAAGTGACGCAGCAGCCGCCGGCCAAGTTCGTCTTTGCGCAGGAAGGCAGGCGCATGGGCGTGGCCGTGGATTCGGTGGTCAGCGCGGGATGCATCGTCTCGGGGGGGCGTGTCATGCATAGCGTGCTCTCGCCGGGCGTGCGCGTGAACAGTTACTGCGAAGTGGAATACTCCATTCTGATGCCGGAGGCGGAGATCGGCCGGTATAGCCGGATTCGCCGCGCGATCGTCAACACGGGCGTGAAGGTCCCGGAATCGAGCGTGATCGGTTTCGACCTGGATGCCGATCGGGCGAAGGGATATCACGTGACCGAGACAGGGATTGTAGTCGTCGCCTGAAGACAGCGGGAAAGGGGAGTTTCAAAATTGACAGCAATCGGTAAGGTGATTGGCAGGGAGATTCTGGATTCACGCGGGAATCCGACGGTGGAAGCAGACGTCTACCTCTCGGATGGGAGTATGGGACGCGCGGCTGTGCCGTCCGGCGCTTCCACCGGCGAACACGAAGCCGTCGAGCTTCGCGATGGCGATAAGTCCCGCTACTTAGGTAAGGGAACCACCAAGGCCGTAGGTCATATCAACGGGGAAATCGCCGCGGCGCTGCGCGGCAAAGAAGCTACGCAGCAGGCCGCGATCGACGCGCTGCTGAACACACTGGATGGGACGCCGAATAAAGGCAGGCTGGGGGCCAACGCCATCCTGGCGGTTTCGCTGGCTACGGCGCGCGCGGCCGCCCATTCCCATCGCGAACCCCTCTACCGCTATCTCGGCGGCGTTGGCGCGTGCACTCTGCCAGTGCCGATGATGAACATCATCAACGGCGGGGCCCATGCCGATAATTCCGTGGACTTGCAGGAATTTATGATCGCCCCCTATGGAGCCGCGAGATTTTCCGAAGCGCTGCGTATGGGCGTCGAGGTGTTTCATACGCTCAAGAAGGTTCTGGCAAAGAAGGGCTATTCCACGTCAGTGGGCGACGAAGGCGGCTTCGCTCCCAATCTGAAGTCCAACGAGGAAGCGATCGAGTGTGTGATGGAAGCCATCACACAAGCGGGATACGGCGCCGGCGAGCAGATCGGGATCTGCCTCGACCCGGCCTCGAGCGAATTCTTCCAGGACGGTAAGTACGTTTTCAAAAAGTCGGACAAGAGCCAGCGCACTTCCGAACAGATGGTGGATTTCTGGTCGAACTGGGTGCGCCAATATCCGGCGATCCTCTCGATTGAAGACGGTATGGCGGAGGACGATTGGAGAGGATGGAAGATGCTTACTGATGCACTGGGCAGCCAGGTACAACTGGTAGGCGATGACTTGTTCGTAACCAACTCGATACGGCTCAAACGCGGCATCGAGGAAGGAGTGGCCAATTCGATTCTCATCAAAGTGAACCAGATCGGAACCCTAACCGAGACACTGGACGCGATGCACATGGCGGCGCGGGCGGGTTACACGTCGGTGATCTCGCACCGCTCCGGCGAGACTGAGGACGCCTTTATCGCCGATCTGGCGGTAGCCACCGGGGCGGGGCAGATCAAAACCGGCTCGGCCAGCCGCACGGACCGCATCGCCAAATACAACGAGTTGCTGCGAGTGGAAGAACTGCTGGGGCCGGCGGCTCAGTTTCCCGGCAGAAAGGCTTTCCGGCGATGACGAAACTGGTGCTGGTCCGGCACGGGGAGAGCGTCTGGAACAAAGAGAACCGTTTCACCGGATGGACAGACGTCGATCTTTCCGAGCAGGGACGGCGGGAAGCCCGCGAAGGCGCCGCGGCGCTCAAGGCGGAAGGCTTCACGTTCGACGTGGCGTACACATCCGTGCTGAAGCGCGCCATCCGCACTCTCTGGATTCTGCTCGATGAAATGGACCTGATGTGGATTCCGGTACATCGCTCCTGGCGTCTCAATGAGAGGCATTACGGCGCATTACAGGGGCTCAATAAAGCGGAGACGGCGGAGAAGTTCGGCGAGCAGCAGGTGAAAATCTGGCGCCGGAGTTACGATATACCGCCCCCTGCACTCGCGCCCGACGATGCTCGTTACCCTGGGCGCGACGCGCGCTACCGCAGTCTGAGCCAAGAAGAGTTGCCCCTCACCGAGTGTCTCAAGGATACGGTTGCCCGCTTCCTGCCGCTCTGGCACGAAACGATTGCCCCGGTAATCGGGCAGGGGCAAAAGGTGCTCATTGCCGCGCACGGCAACAGTCTTCGGGCGCTGGTCAAGTACCTGGATAACATCTCCGAGCAGGACATCATCGAACTCAATATTCCCACTGGCATGCCACTGGTCTACGAGCTGGACGAACAGCTCAAACCGCTGGACCACTACTATCTGGGGGATCCCGAGAAGGTGAAAGCCGCCATGGAAGCCGTGGCAGCGCAAGGGAAGAAGAAGTAGACTTCGCGAATTACAGCGTCACCACGGCGGCGCTCACCGGCTTCTCCCCCAGGGGAATCATCGTGAACAACGGCGCAGATTTATAACGCCGCGTGCGGTCGCGCGCAGCGAACGCCGCGATGCGAATCACCGCCAGGTCGCCGGACTTCTGGTTCAGCACCAGAGCGTACTGCTTATCGGGTGTGATCAGAATCTCGCGCGGCTCCTGCCCCACCTGTACCACGGCTGCCAGTTTGTAGGTGTTGATATCCAGGACGGTGACGCTGTTGGTTTCGGGATTGGTGACCAGCAAGTAAGGATCGATCGAAGCCATGCCCGCGGGCGCCCGGCCTGCCAAGAAAGTGCCGCCGAGCTGTGTCTGGTAGGGGTAAGCAATAACCACGGCGTCCCGGCCGGAGCCGGTGATAAAGAGCTGGCCTTCATCCTCACTGAAACAGAAATGCTGCGGTTCGACCGGGACTGGCAGGCGCACCAGCACCTTGCCGGTGAGCGTATCCAACATGGCAATGCTGCGATCCGTACCGCTGCCCGCGATGATCTGCGCGCCCTTCTGCTGGAATCGGACAATGCCGGGATCCCTGCCGGCCGACACCGTGCGCTCGATGGCCGCGTGCTCCAGGGAAACAATGGTCACGGTTCCACCGGCGCGGGAAGCGATCGCGGCTCGGGCTTGTTCGCTCAGGTCGAAATCGTCGGGCGGAGCCGCAAGCCGGACTCGCCGGCCTGCCTGCAAAGTGTCTAGCGGAAACTCAACCAAAGCTGCGGGATCGCGATACAGAACCCAGAGGGCATTGCCGCCGGGCGCCAGCCGCACGGAGATCGCCTGGGTGCCGAAGCGCCCGCGCCGGCTCACGGCGAGGCGGGCGGCATCGATCTCCAAAATCGAGCCATCTTCGGCGGAGAGAGCGAAAACCGCGGGCTTGCGAGGATGGGCCAGCACGGCCAGGGGCGCGGCGCCGAGCGCAATTGGCGGCCATGTGCGGAAAGTCATCAGGTCCACGACCGCCAGCGAGCGGCCCGCCTGGTTGGCCACGAAGCAGTAGCCCGGATATCCCGTCGCTTTGCGCGTGCGGCAGCCGAATGCCACAGCCGGCAAGGCGAGGAGCGCGCGGCGGGATAGATGGGGAGGCACTGTGCCTATTTTAGCGTCGGATATTTTGACCCTCATGAAAAAAAACGGGCGCTTCCTACGCTCGTACTGATGAAGCGGTTCGATAGAGCTTACCCCAACAAGGCACACCGCCTTGGCAGTGAAGTATCGGACCTTGAGGAGGAAAAGATGACATTACCCATACGATTGCTGTTCGCAGTTCCCGTGCTCGCCGCACTGCCCGGTGTGACGAGCGCCCAGCCCGCACCGGCGTGTTCCGGTGTCGCACTGACCACCAAGGCGGTCGCGCTCGCCGCGCCAGTGACCCGGAATCCCGTGGTGGATTTCTCCGGCTCGGGTGGACAGTTGGATCCGACACCACTCTTGCAAACGGACATCGACGTGGGGGGCCGCGCGACGTGCATTGTGGTCCACTTCAGTGTTCAGGCCGATCCGCAGGATAATTTCGTTGTGTTTCAAGCCTCGGTAGACGACATTCCCATGGCCGGGCATGGCACCTTGCTGTCGTATCCCACACCTGTGGTCGCAGATCCCGAGGAGACGGATCTCAACAATACGAGGATGCTCGCGTACACGTTTTTCGCCGCAGGAGCGCCGGGCAAGCATACGATCCGCATACGCATCGCCAGTTGCTGTTCGATTAATCCCGGGGGTCTATATTTTCGCGGCGCTTCGCTGGTTGTGACTTACTAGCCAACTTTGGCGTTGGAAGTGGTTGAAAAGAATTGGTGGCGGCGCGGCGACTCGAACGCCGGACCTAGGGATTATGAGACCCTGCAGCCCGATTTCGAGAAAATTCGAAATATCTTGAAAGACTTTGATTATGAAGAGGATACGCTGCCCTGATCGCCCGCGCGTTTTTGCCGATTTTGATCGATTTTGAAGCGGTTTGTACCAAGGTTTGTAACAAGCGCCGCTGTATCCCTCTGACGGGCAGACGTCACGCGTGTCGCATGCTTGCGCGATCCCGAATACGTCGCTCTTTGCGCGGCGATATTCGAATGCGATTGGTTCGAAAAAACAGCGGCGGACTGGGCCGGATTCGGGAGCCGAATCAGCGCCACGGCCCGAGCGCCGAGATAAGCATCGCAATGAGTCGTAATGCCACCGTGAATGCGCCCTTTGGTCAAGCTGGGGACGCGCCGCAGGTGATGGGAATATCGGAGTTGCTCCGGTTACGATATGCAGATCCGGAGTCCTATCCAGGGGACAAAAACAAAGCAGATCAACAACTTAGCGCGGCAGATCTCGGAGAAGTCCGGCAAAATTCGCAATGCCGCCGCAACGAAATTGCGTTCGATTCGAAGAGGATACGTTGCCTTGAAAGCAGGCCTACAGGAGCGGCGGTAACGAGATAGCAGGGTGGAACAGTGACACAGCGCCGACTCCGAAATCCCCACGTCGGCTGTCGCCGCCCCAACCCCGGCTAAACCGGTCGCATGCTGCACGCAATGGATCGGCGCGACGACCTTGCCGAGGCGCATCTCTTCCACGTTGTAACTGAGCCGTTTACCGCAGTCGAGACAGGCGACATAAGCTTGGTCGCAATCCCGAGGTTTGATTGGGCGGGTCAAATTTCTATGCGAACAGCGGAAGACGGCATTCAAAATTCCCTGTAGCATGCACCACCGAAGTGCACGTGCATCACCAGTTTCTGATGCCCTGTAGCTTCGCCTTAATGGCCCTGCGTCAGCGCTGTTGTCGCCTGCGGCCCGCCCAATACTTTTTCATTCGCTCGGATACCAGTTGGCGTTCGGCAGCGTCCATCGATTTCCTGCCTCGTCGGTTCGCAGCGGGAGGTCTGGGTGCAGACCTCAACCCTTCCAAGCAAGTGATCGTGCGTCGTATCTTCTCGATTTCCGCATTCAGTTCTTGGATCAATTTGTCGATATCGATCATGCGGCGTCCTCGTTGGGAAGCGAAATTGTAGCAGCCGGTGGGTCGGTTCTTGCGGTTGCTGCGTCAACTCTTAGCGTGGACACGACTTGTGCCGGCACCTCAATTTTAGCGACCCCAGGTCACAGGCTCGGGGGATTCGGGGCGCTCATATCCACTATGTTCCGTCGCGAGCGATGTTTGCGAATGGTCTGGCTCGGGGAATGGCGTGATGACCTCTCCTCCCCCAATGTTCCGAACTTGAGGAGGCGGTTCCAAAGCGTCCCGCAGAAGCTCTTTGCCGTGATGGATTCGACTGAGAACCGTTCCAAGCGGCATCCTGACCTATTGCCCGCACTGCCAGACGACCATCGCCCTGCTCAGCAAGCAACAAGCGGAGTACGGACCGCGCGGCTTCCAGGCCTTAGGCTCGGCCATGGAAGACATGGCTGCTTCGACCGTGCCCGATTTCCTCAAGCGGTTCAGCCCGCCGTTTCCGGTGGGCTACAATGCGCGCGCCCGTGCTCGAGTTTCTGCAACATCCTATGGCCGCGCGCCTGATCATGCCGCAACTGGTATTCATTAGCCGCGACGGCCAAATTCAGGGCGCAGTACGCCGGCGACGATCCTTTCTTAGCGGAAGATCAGCAGGAAAAGAACCTGCGGCAGAAGATCGAGCAGTTGTTGGGGCAGGGGGAATCGGCGCCGGGGAAGGGCGCGACTGGGCGGAAGAAGAAGGGGTGAGCGAGTTTTGGTTGGGGCGCCGTTTCGGTTACCGGGGACGTCACCCAATACGATAGTGAACTTGGCGAGTGTCCTGCTTTCTTCCGCTTTCCCGCTTTCTTCCGCTTTCGTCCCTGTCCCTCTCCCCCGGGTGTTTGCCCCGGAGTCGGCTCCAGACATGTTGAAGCCGCCGAACTTCACCGAGAAGAAATCAATGCATCCACGGATCACTGTGTTCATTGGCTGGCAAGCCAAGCTCCCGTTCGAAGCGAATTACGCCGGCTTCATCACGGAAAAAAGAGAATACACCAGTCTTTCCGGGATTTAGAGGGTGTGCAGTAATGGTGAAGGTGGTATCGCGGGAATAAAGTCGTAACGTATATCCACTCGCGACCGCCTCGTGGTCAGGTATTAAAATTACTCGATCATCAAATATTACATTTTGAATCTTCTTAGGCGTATCGCGTGTAAAGGTAGCGTGCGTTGCGGCGAGCAATTTAATGAGCTGACCTTGATTTCTGACAGCCTGACTTCGAAGCGAAACAAATACGCCAATCAAAAGTGAAGCTCCAATCGTGAATAGCGATCCCAGCACGATTAACTGCCTCTTACTCATGGCCGTCGTCATTTATTGCAGTCCTTCATCACTTGAAGGTAGTTATAATCGTTCGCAGTTACAGTGGTGTTTCCGTACTAAACAGAAGGTGCTCCAAAACCGTCATAGATTATGGACGAGGAACCGGGGCCCCACATCGCCGTCTGGTTGTTGTATCCCCGGTCCGGATCGTACATCCCCGCAAAGGTCGAACTCGCCCCGTTCGGCTCTCCATATGGATAATTCGCAAACCGCGCTCCCTCCGAATCCGCTCGGATCGTCCCCAGCCGGTCTACCGCCACCGTCTTCCCGCGCGTCCGGATTAGTTTCCCGCCGAAATATACATTGTCCACCACCGGCGCAACCATCGACAGCGGATGGCCTTGACTGTAGCTCAACTGCGCCGTCGCCAGCCGC
>PSRJ01000042.1 GCA_003175985.1 Terriglobia bacterium | reverse complement strand
ATCACGTCCTCGAAGTGTCGTCCTCGGAACAGCGCCGGCCGGTTTAGGGTCACGGTCTACCCTATCAGATTCAGCCGCTGCGTTTGCAACACATCCGTACTCGAAATCCTTGGTATGCGTGAGGAACAAGTGGTCGGGACTGGAGATCATTTCATTCAAATCGCGGCGATCGCAGCCCGTACGGCAACATCGCTCATGCCTATCAGGATAGCCCGGGGTGATGTCGCTAACATTCTCGTGAGGGAATCCGAAGCGCGATGTCGCTTTATCCAGTGTGGACAGAGCTGTGTTGATCACGGGGGGCACCAAGGGAATCGGGCTCGGCGCGGCGTTGGCGTTCGCCCGCCAGGGGGCACGCGCCATTTTGACGTACCGGTTTGGATCGGCCGATCCCGCGGACGTAATCGCAAGGTTCGAGGCGGACGGACTACAGCGGCCCCTCATCGTGGAAGCCGACGTGGCCAACTCCGCCGATACGGCGGCGCTCCTGGAGCGGATCCACCAGGATCATGACCGAGTCGACACTTTCATCTCCAATGTATCGTTCGGACTGGTGGTCAAAGATTTGAGCGATTACTCTTTCCGCGCGCTGATGCGAAGCATCGAGTACAGCGCGTGGCCTCTTTTCGAATATCCCCGCAGGATGCGCGAAGTCTTCGGCGCATACCCCCGGTACATCGTGGGGTTGTCGAGCGGCGGGCCGGACCACGTTTACGGGAATTACGATTTCGCCGGCGCATCGAAAGCTGTCCTCGAGACGCTATGCCGGTACATGAATTACAGGCTGTTTTCGGAAAACGTGAGAATCAACGTCGTCCGCTCCCGCCTGGTGCGCACCGATTCCCTACGTGCGACCTTCGGCGACGAATTCGAGCCGTTTGCGGAGCGTTTCCAGGCACACCGCCAGTTCACGACCGTGGAAGAGATTGCGGACGCGATCATGGTCCTCTGCAGCGGGCTCATGGATGGCGTCAGCGGACAGGTCCTCAATGTAGACCGTGGCACGACATTTTTCGACAACTTAATGGGACTTTTTGAGCAATCCGACCTTTGGGGAGGTAGTCACCGTGAAGCGTGAAGCCGTAGAAGCCGTTGTGAGAAGGCATTTGATGGAGGTGGTTCCCGAAACGAGGGAGCTCCGGATCGACATGGACCAGTCCATGAAAGACCTGGGAGCCAACAGCCTCGACGTGGTTGAGGTGGTTTCCTGCGCCATGCGGGAGCTAAAGGTCAAGGTTCCGCGCTCCGAGCTAAGCAAATTGACCAACATGAATGGCTTAGTCGATCTTCTCCACTCGGCTGCCAACCATCACCAGGCATGACTCCCAATCTTGAGGGCAAGACTGCGATCGTGACGGGCGGCACCATGGGAATCGGCCTGGCGACGGCGGTGGCGCTCGCGCGATGTGGCGCCGATTGCACAGTGACGTATAAGTGGGGCACGGCCGATGCCGGCGCCGTGCATGAGTCTTTCGCCAGGGTCGGCGCGCGGCAGCCGCTCATCGTCGAGGCGGACGTCGCCGACGACAGCGCCCTGGAGTGTCTGCTCGACCAGGCGCGGAAACGGTGGGACCGGATAGATATTCTCATCAGCAATGTTTCGTGCGCGCTTCTGGTGAACAGCCTGGAGGATTACTGCTTACGCTCGCTGAACAAGTCCATCGAGTACACGGCATGGCCGTTATTCGGGTACACCAAGCGGATCCGGGAGCGGTTCGGCAAGTATCCACGTTATGTGATTGGGATGTCTTCGCCCGGGCCCGATTCGTATAACACCGGTTACGATTTCGCCGCCATGTCGAAGGCCGTTCTGGAAACGATGTGCCGGTATATGAGCTACCGGCTCTTTCAGGAAGATATCCGGATCAATATCGTGCGCTCGGTGGCGGTCCGCACGGAGAGTTGGCGCCGGACCTATGCGGATTTCGAGCGATTCGCCAATCAGTTCGTACGCGAGAGCCACTATATCGAGGCGGAAGAGATCTCGAATGTGGTGGTTGCCCTCTGTAGCGGGTATCTCGACGGCATGCGCGGCCAAGTGATTACGGCCGATCGCGGCATTTCGCAGTTCGATAATCTGGTCGGCTTGTATAGCGAGCGCGACCGGTTTGGGCAGGAAGGCGCCTGACATGTCGGTAACCACAAACCCGTCCGCTTATAGTCTCGCCGATTTCCTGATTGGGGAGAGCTCGAACCCACTGTCCCCACCGGACGATTACATTCGGTGGAAGGCGGCGGCGGAATGGGCTACGTCGGTCTATGAACCCCGCCTGCATGGCCCGGCGACACCGCGCGCCCTGTTTGCGATGGCCGGCGGCGCGCCCGCTCCCTGTCTCAATTTCGCGTCTTACAATTATCTCGGCCTGGCGCGGCATCCACGATGCGTGGCCGCTGCTCGGGAAGCGCTGCTCGAATACGGCACAGGCAATTGCGGCCCTCCCATGCTTTCCGGCATGACGGAGTTGCAGGGGCAACTCGAGCGCGAACTCAACGAGTTGTTAGGCACCGAGGCCACGATGGTGTTCAGCAGCGGATATGGCGCGGCCGTGGGCGCTTTATCGGCAATTCTGCGCAAGGGCGATGTGGCCATCGCCGACAGCCGTGCTCACATGTCGGCCGTGGATGGGGTGAAGCTGTCGCAGGCGCGCTTGGTGACGTTCGCGCACAACGATGCGGGGTCACTGGCCTCATGCATCGAGAAACACAAGAAGAGCCGGATCCTCGTGATCGTCGAAGGAATCTATTCGGTGGAAGGCGACTTCGCTCCTCTTGCCCAGCTCCTGGAAGTCACCGGGCATTACGGCGTTCCGGTATACCTCGACGAAGCGCATTCAATTCTCTGCTGCGGCCGCCGTGGTGGCGGAGTGGGGGAACAGTTCGCCTCGTCGAAGGGCGCGGGACTGCGGCTGTCCACCTTTTCGAAAGCCTTCGCCGGCGCAGGCGGGGCGGTCAGCGGCGACCGGGAGACGCTCGAGTATATGCGGTTTTACGCAAACTCTTACACCTTTTCCGCGACCTTGCCGCCGGCCACTCTGGCCGCGCTGATTGCGGCCTTGCATGTGGCCGTCGAGGACAGCAGTCTGCGCGATCGACTCTGGGAGAACGCCGCGTATTTCCGGACTCAATTGCGCACTATCGGCGTGAATACGGGCGAATCGGCGTCTTACATTGTTCCGATCATCATCGGTAGAGATCGCAGGCTTCTCTACGAGCTCTGTCATGCCATGCGCCGGCGTGGATTGTTTCTGCCGCCGGTGGATTTTCCAGTGGTCCCCGAGGAAGGGCTGCGGTTTCGCGCGACGATCACCGCCGCTCACACCAGAGAGGAGATGGACGAAGCGCTGAATATTATCGAAGACACAGTCGTCCCGGCGCTCGGCAAATTTCGGGGGAACGCCGGTGCTGCTTGAGGGGCTGGAGAAACTGATCCGCGCGGGCGTGCGCCGGCCGCTTTGGGGTGACGTGGATCCTGGTTGCCTGGTCGATCTCGACCGCGACGCAATTGGGGCGATGATCCCGCACCGCGACCCGTTCCTTTTGATCGACGGGATTTCGGCCATCGACGTGGGAAACGGGCGGATCCGGGGACGGCGCGTCCTCTCGCCCGACGATCCGCTGTTCGGAGGACATTTTCCGGGACGCCCCATCTATCCCGGAGTGCTGCAAGTGGAAACGATCGGGCAGTTGGGCTTGTGCCTTCTCGAATCCAAGGCTCCCGCGCGGGCCGAGGACGCCCGTGCCGTCCGCATTCATCACGCGGTGTTTCTGCGCGAAGTGCGCCCCGGCGCTTCGCTCGACGTGGTGGCGATTCTCCTGCGGTCGGATGAATACGGCGCCGTCTGCGCCGGCCAGATCCTGGAAGGCGACGCGATTTGCGCGTTCGGAATTCTGGAGGTCTTCTTTGCCGGGAACTGAGCGCATTGCCGTTACCGGCATGGCCATCAATACTCCGGTGGCCGACACCCTGGATGGTTTTCTTCAGGCACTGCTCGCCGGCCGCTCGGCGGTTTCCCGGTGGAAAGGCATCGACACCAGCCGGATCTATTCCAAGGTCGGCGCCGACCTCTCGGGTTATCCGGTGGAGGCGAAGATGGCATCGCTCGAAGACCGCATTCCGCCGGAAATGGCCCGCCGGATGTGTAAGCTCGTGCCGCGGATTCCGTGGACGACGAAGCTCACCGTCCTGATGACCCTCGATGCCTTTCTCGATGCGGGCCTGGTGGAGGCGCCAGCCGGCCGCGATCGGGTGGGCGCCATCGTTGCCGGACACAATATCAACTGCAATTACCAATACGAGAACCGGCTCCAGTTCCAGGAGGAGCCGGACTACGTCGACGCCCTGCTGGCACTGGAGGGACTGGACACCGACCACGCCGGCTGTATTTCCGAAATTACAGGCATTCGCGGGCCGATCTACACGGTGTGCGCGGCCTGCGCCAGCGGCAATGTGGCGCTGCGCGCCGCGATCGACGAAATCCGATATCACGATGCGGAGGCAGTAGTGGTCGCCGGGGCCGTTTTCGACTTTTCTCCGCTCGAGCTCCATGCCATGGCGCTGATGGGCGCCATCAGTGTTGAGAGCTTTAACGATGCTCCGGAACGGGCCAGCCGGCCTTGGGACATTCGTCGCGAAGGATTCGTCCCCGCTCACGGAGGCGGCGCCCTGGTGGTCGAACCTCTCGATCGGGCTCGCCGCCGAGGCGCCAAAATCTATGCCGAGATTGCGGCCATCGAGGCCAATGCCGACGGCAATCATCTCCCCCAGCCCTCCGAAGATGGCCAGGCGCGGCTGATGCGCCGCGTGCTCGAGAAAGCAGGTCTGGAACCGGAACAGATCGATTACGTCAACGCCCACGCCACGTCCACGCCGCTGGGCGACCTAAGCGAAGTCCGATCGATCAGGAACGTGTTCGGCTCGCATGCCCGCCGGCTCAAGACGAATGCGACAAAGTCGATGCTGGGGCATACCTGCTGGGCCGCACCTGTCGTGGAAAGCGTGGCAGCCATCCTGCAAATGAATGCCGGCCGGCTGCATCCCTCCATCAACATCGACGAGCTCGACCCCGAAGTGGATCTCGACGTCTGCCGCGATGGGGCAGCCGAATATCCGGTGCGCTACCTGATGAAGAACTCGTTCGGCTTCGGGGGCATCAATTGCGTGAGCATCCTGAGGAATCCGGCGGAAGGCATATGATCTTCTTCGTCACAGGCGGCTCCCGGGGCATTGGACGAAGCATCGTTCTGGAAGCGGTGCGGGCGGGGCACTCCGTGGGGTTCACATTCCATAAACAGGAGCAGTGTGCGTCCGCGGTCGTCCAGGAAGCGAAACACATCCGGCCCGAGGCGCGCTGCCAGGCGTTCCCGCTCGACGTCCGCGACGCGGCCGCGGTGGAGAAAACAGGCAGCCGTTTCGCGGAGGAGTTCGGCGGCGTGGACGTGGTGGTCCCCAATGCCGGCATCAATAGCCGCAACCTGCTGTTCTCCATGTCGGACGAAGAATGGGACGATGTCATTCGCACCAATCTGACGGGGGCATTCTACGTGTGCCGGCAGTTTCTTCCGGCCATGCTCGCCAACCGCTTCGGCCGGTTCATCCTGGTGTCGTCTTTGGCGCACAATGGGATGTCGGGAGAAGGCCATTACAGTGCCGCGAAGGCGGGTTTGCACGGGCTCAGCGGCACTCTGGCGAAGGAGTACGGGCGCAAGGGAATTACCAGCAACGTCATCGTGCCCGGTTTTTTCGACACGGATCTGACGCGCGGCTCCCTGTCGCAGGTGAATCAGGAATTCTGGATTCAGTATTGTCCCCTGGGCAGAATCGGCGACTTACCGGATGTTGCCCGGACCGTCCTGTTTTTGGCGTCCGAGGCAGCATCCTTCATTAACGGGCAAATCATTCCCATCACCGGAGGCCTCGATTGGGCGCCGTGACACAACCTGGCATCGAGAAGATCGGCGTTTATCCGGGGAGCCTCGCGCTGGCCATGCCAGACTTGTGCGCCGCACGGGAGCAGGATCCGATCAAGATTCGCGACGCCATGATGATCGACGAACGGTCGATAAATCCGCTTTGGGAGGACCCCGTGACCATGGCGGTCAATGCCGCTAACAGCCTCCTGGAAGGCGAAGACCGCGAAAAGATCGAATTGCTGATTGTGGCCAGCGAAAGCGGAGTCGACCAGGAAAAGCCGATCAGTACGTGGGCACATCGATATCTGGGCCTGACGCCGCACTGCCGGAATTTTGAACTGAAGCATGCCTGTTATGGCGGTACGGCCGGTCTGCAGATGGCGGCATCGTGGGTGGCCTCGGGTGTGTCGCCCGGCGCCAAGGCCCTGATCATCACCACCGATCAAAGCCGTACCCACTTGGGCAAGCCGTGGGAATTCGTTCTGGGCGCCGGCGCGGCCGCGATTCTGGTCTCCGACCAGCCCCGCCTAGTGGAATTGGAGCTCGGAAAATCGGGTTACTGGACTTATGAAATTGCCGATCTCACGCGGCCGACCGCCAAGGTGGAGACAGGAAACAGCGAAACGAGCCTGATCTCGTATCTGGAAGCACTCGAAGGCGCGTATGCGCACTTCCTCTGCCGCGCAAAGCCCGAATCCGACTTCGACACGTATTTTCAAA
This sequence comes from Terriglobia bacterium, assembly GCA_003175985.1. Classification (GTDB taxonomy): domain Bacteria; phylum Acidobacteriota; class Terriglobia; order Bryobacterales; family Bryobacteraceae; genus PSRJ01. Next base: position 23,417 of record PSRJ01000042.1, on the reverse strand, counting down.
GACACGTATACCACGCACCGTTCGGGGGAATGACGTGGCGTGCTCACCGCACCCTGCTCCGGGAGTGGAAAACCCTGTCGCGCGACGAGAGCTGGGCCCACTTTCAACACAAGTCTCTCTCCGCGCTGCGCTACCTGCGGCGCATGGGCGGAACATATTCGGGGAGCACGTTCATCGGCCTGCTGGCCATGATCGAAGCGGACGCCGGCATTCGCGCGGGCGACCGAATTGCGGTGTTTTCGTATGGCTCGGGATCGTGCGCGGAGTTCTACTGCGTGAAGGCCTGCGAGGGAGCCCGAGAAATTGCGCGCGCACAGTGCGTGACGCAGAAACTCGACGCGCGGCGGCGTCTTTCGGTGGCAGAGTACGAATGTCTCGAACGGCGCCGCTCCGATCTCGTAGACGAAGGAGATTATCAGACGCTCGGCCACTCGCCCTCCGATTGGTTCGAAGCACATTACCAAGGCAAGGGCCTTCTCATTTACAGCGGGATGCGCGACTACTATCGACAATATGAGTGGAGCTGATTCCTCGATACGGATTGGAGTGCCGGCCGTGCTCACAGCGGCGTCGGCCTCGGGTTTTGTCCATGCCATGCATGCGGCCGCCGGGAGCGCGGCGCCCGTGGTGGTCCTGGAAGGAGGCGGCGGAGTGTTCTGCCGCGGTCTCGACGTCGCTTCCGCAGTGACGAGCGCCAATCTGGAGGTGTTTGTGGAAGCGCTGCTCGCAGTCCGGCAGGTCGAGAAAGTGGTGATCGCGGTGGTGGATGGCGTGGCGCTGGGCGGCGGGGTGGGACTGGCGGCGGCCGCGGACCTGGTGATCGCGAGCCAAGAGGCGTCGTTCGGCCTTCCCGAATCGCTGCTGGGCCTGGCGCCGGCAGCGATTCTCCCTTTTCTGCTGGAGCGCATGCGGCCGCAGCAATGCCGGCTGTGGGCGCTCGCTCCCCATGCCCGCCCCGCTACGGATGCGGCCCGCGCCGGTCTCGTGGACGTGCTGACGACCCGCGCGGGACTGCGTTCGCGGACGGACTACTGGGTGCGGCAATTCGCCCGCATCCAGGCCACTGCCATTCCGCACCTGAAACGGCTGACCTCCGCGCCCGGCCGCGCCCTGGAATCGTCCCTCCGGGACGGAATTGCACTTACAGCGGAACTGCTCGAAGACCCGGCAGTCGCCGAACGCTTTCGCGAATATGGCTGATTCGATCGTCAGTTTGGGTATCAACGCCGACGGCATAGGCCTGCTCCGCATGCATGACGAGCGGAACCGCAACTCGCTCTCCGTCACCATGGCGGAAGCACTGAGCCGGCAGTTGGCCGCGATCGCGGCCAGCGAGTCCATCAAGGTGGTGGTGATCGCCGGTCTCCCCGAGTATTTTTGTACCGGGGCGAGTGAGGAGGTGCTGGCCGATCTAGTGGAACATCGAATCGCTCCCCAGGATCTGGTGCTCCCGCGATGGATTTTGGACCTTCCGGTACCATCTATTGCCGCCATGGAAGGCCACGCGTTGGGAGGCGGCCTGGCACTGGGGATGTGCGCCGACATGATTGTGGCTGCGGAGGAGAGCCGCTACGGGTGCACATTCATGAATATGGGTTTCACGCCCGGGATGGGCACGACGCGCCTGTTGGAACACGCGATCTCGCCGGCAGTAGCCGAGGAAATGCTGTTCACGGGCAAGACGTTTCGCGGGTCGGAGCTCCAAGGGAAGTGCGGCTTGAATTACGTTCTGCCTCGCCGCGACGTGCTGGCCAAGGCGCTGGCATTGGCGGCGGCGGTCGCGGACAAACCCCGCCTTGCGCTCACGCTGCTGAAACAGTCGCTGAGCCGCTCGCGGAAGGAGATTTATGGAGCCGCCCTGGAAGAGGAAACCCGCATGCACCGCCGGAGCCTGGAGCAGCCCGGCACGCGCGAGCGCATCCGGAACCATTTCGCCTGAACGTTGCTTATGCGGATAGCGATCATCGGAGGAGGCGCGACGGGCTTGGCCGCGGCCTGGTGTCTCTCGCGAGAGCACGACCTGGTGCTCTACGAGCGCAACGCCTGGCTGGGAGGGCATGCGCGGACGGTGGATGTACCCTGCGCCGGCGGCTCCACGCCCGCCGACATGGGTTTTCTTGTCTTTCACGATTGGATCTACAGCAACTTCTCCGCCCTGCTCGGCCGGCTGGGAGTGGAGAGCGTGCCCACTCCGCCGCAGACCACAGCCGTCTGCTTTCCCGGGGGAGCGTGGATCTCGGGAAGCACCACGCCGTTCTGGGAGACGGTGCGGGCCCAGGCGGACCGGTTCCATCGCGAACTTCCGCGCATTGTGGCCGACCCGTTCCGCTATGCGCAGGTCTCTCTGGGCGATTACCTCTTCGGCGGCGGCTATTCGGAAGACTTTGTGTACAAATGCGTGTGCCCGGTGGGCGGCTCGCGATTCGTGACACGGCGCGGCGTCCTATCGTTGTCAGTGCTCGAATTCGCGGCCGGCTTCGGACCGGCCGGCCTCTACTCGATCCTCCATCCCACACACTGGCGGACGGTCCGCGGCGGCATGCGCGAGTACGTGAGCCGAATCGCCGAGGGCTTCCTTGACCGCGTCCGGCTGTCCACGGGCGTTGCCTCGATCACGCGGGACTCGCGCGGCGTGACGGTCGACGACCAACTCGGCAACCAGGAGCGGTTTGACCAGATCGTGATGGCCACACCCGCCGACGTCTCGCTGAAACTGCTTGCCGACGCTACTTGCGAAGAGCGGCTCCTGCTTGCCACCGACTATCAGGATACGCGCGTGGTGCTGCATACCGACCCGGCCGTGATGCCGCGCGACCGCTGCTTGTGGGCGGCCGACACGTATGTCACCTCCGAGACGGAGCCCCCCTACCGGCACGGCTGGGTCAGCTACTACCTGCCGGCCACGCAACCGTGGATCACCGAAGACATTTTCGTCACCGTTTCTCCTCCGGACGGCCTGATCGATCCGAGCCGCATCGTCGAGGAGCGCCGCTGGCGCCACTTGGTGGCCGATAGCATGCAATTGCTGAGGGCGATGGAGCTGTACCGCATCCAGGGTCAGCGAGCTACCTGGTTTTGCGGAGAATACGCCGGGATGTACGGAGGCCACGAATCGAGCGTGGCGACCGGCCTGGCGGTGGCCAACGCTCTCGGCGCCGCGTACCCGTTTGCGGACGATGCCGCGGCAAGCCGCGTGTTCTACGACACGGCCGTGACCCACATGCGCATCGTGCGCGGTCCCGCACCGGCGGCGGACGCCGCCTGGTGGCCCCCGGTCCTGGCCCAAACGAATGCCGCCGTCATGCGAACGATTGCCCGCGCAGAGGTAGAAAAGGCGGTGCGAGGAGCCATCCCTCACTTTCTGCGAGGACTGCTTCCGCGGGTCGGCTGGCTGGAGAGGCCTCTGGTGGACGCCATAGCAGCGCGCATTTCGCTGGTCGAAGAAGCAGCGAAGCAACAGAGGAAACCGTGAACGACTAGTTGCCTCTCTTAGCCGCGCGCTCCGCGATGTGATCGAACCAGAAGCGCAGGATCGGGCCGATCAGGCTGTGGAGCGAGGCCAGCGCCGCCATCTGCCACCCAGGTTCCACGGAGAAGCGGCCGCGTTCCATACCGTCCCAGATCCGCTGCGCGACATCAGCCGCCGGCCATACGCCGCTCCCGGCAGTGATCGCCATCGTCTCTAACGGCTTGGTGCTATTCTCTTCCGCCAGTTGCGGGGTATCCGTATCCGGCGGGTATGCGACCGTTACGGTGATGCCGTCGCGGCGCGCCTCCGCCCGAAGGCACTCGCCGAGTCCCCGCACTGCGTACTTGGTGGGTGCATAGGCGGTGTAGCCGAAGATACCGATGAGCGCGGCCGCGGAAGCAACCAGGCCGATCCTGCCGCTCCCGGCGGCCCGCATCGAGGGATAGGCTGCCTTCAGAGTGTATAGCGTGCCCAAATAGTTCACCGTGGCCAATTGTTCGAACGTCTTCACCGGAAGCTCGTGAAAGTATCCGGGCACTACGGCGCCGGCGCAGGTAATGAGATGAGACGGCGCGCCGAACCGCGCGATTGCCGCGTGCACGGCACTTTCGGCTTGGGCGCGGCGGGATACATCGGCGGAGACCGTGTGGACGGCGGCTTGGTCAGCGGCCATGTTCGCGAGCGAGTCAGCCGCCTCGCGCAGCGTTCCTGGCCGGCGCGCCACCAGTGTCACGTTGTGCCCGGCGCGAATCGCGATGCGGCCCAGTTCGAGACCGATGCCGCTCGATCCTCCGGTGATCAACACGTGTCCCATAGGCCCCTACAGATAGAGCGACAACGTGCTCCCGATTCCCTCAGGTGAATCTCGGTTATGCGCGTCAGGACATGCAAACGCCACTCGTCCGAAGGGTCCGACCCGGCACGGCCCTTCGGACAGGCCTGGCCACAGACGAGAAGTATAGCCCTGAGCCGTAGAAAACGGAAAGTGGGCTTGAGGGAATTTACGAAGCCATGTCGCTTTATCGGATGGAGGGGAATTTTGAGGGCCCCTCCGGAGGACGAGGATGCGGCGAATCTGCGTTGTGGTGTTGCTATGGGTGGGAGCGGCTTTCGGACAGAGCCGGGGTTCGGCGGCGCCGGTGATTGCGAGCGTGACCGCGAATTTCGCGACCGGGCCGGCACAGTTGATTATCGTTGGGACGAATTTCGGAACGGCGCCGAGTGTGGTGTTCGATGGGACAGGATTGACGGTCCTGAGCGCCTCGCAGACGCAAGTGGTGGCGGCCCTGCCGCCGAATCTGGCCTTAGGAGAGACATATGGCCTGACGGTCACGAACCCACAGGCAGGAACGACTGCGACGGCCACGTTGGGAGTGACTTTGGGGGCGGTGGGGCCGCAAGGGCCTGCGGGCCCACAGGGTCCGGCGGGACCGACCGGTGCACAAGGCCCAGCGGGACCCGCGGGTGCGACGGGAGCAACGGGAGCACAGGGGCCAGCGGGCCCGCAAGGTTCGCAAGGGCCGACGGGCTCGCAAGGTCCGGCTGGAGCGCAGGGACCGCAAGGTCCCCAGGGTCCGGCTGGGCCGAACACGCTTTCCGTGGCGCTGCGGAAGTGGTTCCCGGTTTATCAGAGCGCCACGTTCCCCACTGGGATGAACCCGGGAGGGGTCGAATTCGATGGAGCCAACATCTGGGTGACGAACGCCGGAGCCAACACGGTAAGCAAACTGCGCGCGAACGATGGCGCCAATCTGGGGACGTTCGCGGCCGGCGCTGCACTTAACCTGGTTTTCGATGGGGCCAATATCTGGGTGACGAACGGGGGTAGCAACAGTGTGACCAAGCTGCGGGCCAGCGACGGCGCCGTCCTGGGGACTTTCAGCATAGGTACCTATGCTTACAGCGTCGCGTTCGATGGCGCCAACATCTGGGTGACCAGCGGCAACAGCAGCAATATGGTGACGAAGGTGAGGGCTAGCGACGGGACTGTCCTGGGGACCTTCACCGCGGGCACCGACCCGACCGGCGTGGTGTTCGACGGCGCCAGCATCTGGGTGGCCAACCAACAGGGCAACAACCTAACCAAGCTGCGGGCGAGTGACGGGACCGTCATGGGGACGTTCACTGCCGGCATCGGTCCGAACGCATTGGCTTTCGACGGTGCAAACATCTGGGTGGCAAACGGTATCAGCAACACGGTGACGAAGCTATCGGCAAGTGACGGAACCGTGTTGGGTACGTTCTCCGTCGGCACGAACCCGCGAGCAATAGCCTTCGACGGCGCCAACATCTGGGTAGTGAATCAGAACAGCAATAGCCTGACCAAGCTGCGGGCCAGCGACGGAACCAACCTGGGAACAGTCTCGGGGGTATCCGATCCGAAGGGCATTGTGTTCGATGGCGTCAACATCTGGGTGCCAAACTTTACCAGCAATACGGTGAGCAAGCTCTAGGGGGTCCAAGGAGACGACCATGCGGAAATTATGTCTAGTGGTATTGGTGTGGACGGGCTTCGCGTTCGGGCAGAGCGTGGGGACGAGGGGGCCGGTGATCGCAAGCGCGACCGCCAATTTCACAATAAGCCCGGCGCAGTTGAACATCGTGGGGACAAACCTCGGGACCACGCCCACAGTGGCACTGGGAGGCACGACGTTGACGGTCGCCAGCGCAACGGAGACACAAGTCGTGGCGAATCTGCCGGCGGGATTGGCGCTGGGGACGTCCTATGAGCTCACGCTAACGTCGGGTGGAACGGCCACGCTTGCGGTGACTCTGGGGAATGTAGGTCCGCAAGGGCCGGCGGGGCCCCAGGGGCCACAAGGGCCGGCCGGACCACAAGGAGCAGCAGGGCCCGCCGGACCACAAGGACCGGTGGGAGCGCAGGGGCCGGCTGGACCACAAGGCCCGGTAGGACCGAACCTGTTTTCCATTGCGTTATTGAAATGGTTCCCGGCATACCAGAGCACCAGTTTTGACGCGCAAAACAGCCCGATTGCGATGGCCTTCGACGGCGCCAGCATTTGGATCGCGAACACCGGCAGCAACAGCGTGATGAAGCTTGACGCCAGCGATGGTTCCAGCCTGGGAACATTCACGGTGGGCTCACATCCCCAGGCCGTAGCCTTCGATGGCGCCAACATTTGGGTGACGAACCAGGGCAGCGGCAATGTAAGCAAGCTGCGAGCCAGCGACGGCGCCAACCTGGGGAGCTTCGCCGCCGGCTTGAATCCGGTTGGCGTGGCCTTTGACGGCACAAACATCTGGGTGGCGAACAACGGCGCTAACAACGTGACCAAGCTGAGGGCCAGCGACGGGAGCAATCTGGGAACTTTTCCGGTGGGTACTCATCCGCAGAGTGTGATGTTCGATGGCACAAACATCTGGGTAGCGAACACCGGCAGCAACAATGTGACCGAGCTGCGAGCCAGTGACGGTTCCAATCTGGGGACCTTCGCAGCTGGCCCAGGTCCCTGGGGCCTGGCGTTCGATGGCGCCAACATCTGGGTGACGAATTTCAATAGCAGTAAGGTGACGAAGCTCGCGGCAAGCAACGGCGCCCTGCTGGGAAATTTCGCCGTTGGTTCGCAACCAGAGGGCGTTGCATTCGACGGGGCCAACCTCTGGGTGGCCAACAGCAACAATACCGTAACGGAGTTGCGAGCCAGCGATGGAACGAACCTGGGGACGTTCGCGGTGGGAGGCGGCCCGGTTGGCGTGGCGTTCGATGGCGCTAACATCTGGGTGGCAAATCGGCTCAGCAACACGGTGAGCAAGCTGTAGGCGCCGGACTCAGTTCTAAGGAGACGATCATGCGGAAATTATTGATTGCGGCATTGGTGTGCGCGGGCATAGCGTTCGGGCAGACTGCAAGGCCTGTCATCACGAGCGCGACCGCCAATCTCACGGTGAATCCCGCACAATTGACCATCGTGGGAACGAATCTCGGGACTTCCCCCACGGTGACGCTGGGAAGCAGTGCGCTGACGATCGCGAGCGCATCGCAAACGCAGGTATTGGCGAATCTGCCGGCCGGGTTGGCGCTGGGGGCGACGTACGAGTTGACCTTGACATCGAACGGGACGGCGACGCTGGCAGTGACTTTGGGGAACGTGGGTCCGCAAGGGCCGCTGGGGCCGCTGGGGCCGAGCGGACAATCAGGGCCGCAAGGAACACAAGGGCCTACTGGTCCACAAGGTCCGGCGGGAGCGCAAGGACCTGCGGGGCCTCAGGGACCGGCCGGGCCGAGCTTTCTTTCGGTGGCGCTGTTGAAGTGGTTCCCAGCTTCGCAAGGCGTCAGCTTTCCCACGGGGAGCCCTTATTCGATCGCCTTCGACGGCGCCAACATATGGATAACGAACGAGGCGAGCAACACCGTGACGAAGTTGCGAGCGAGCGACGGCGCCAACTTGGGGAGTTTCCCGGTTGGCCCAACACCCTTAGGCGTGGCGTTCGATGGGCTCAATGTCTGGGTGGCGAACAACGGCAGCAATACCGTAACGAAGTTGCGGGCGAGAGACGGCGCCAACCTGGGGAGCTTCGCGGTAGGCTCAAGTCCGTGGGGCGTAGCTTTCGATGGCGCCAATATCTGGGTTTCGAACTTACACGGAAACACTGTAACCAAGCTGCGCGCCAGCGACGGCTCCACGCTGGGGACATTCGCTGTTGGCGCTTTTCCTTTCGGCGTGGTCTTCGATGGCGCAAATGTCTGGGTGGCAAATAACAACAATGTGACCAAGCTGCGCGCGAGCGACGGCGCCAACCTGGGAAATTTCCCGGTAGGCTCCAGCCCGATCGGAGTAGCGTTCGATGGTAGCAGTATCTGGGTAACGAACAGTGGCAGCAACAATGTAACCAAGTTACGGGCCAGCGATGGGTCGAGCCTGGGAACGTTCGCGGTGGGCTCCGGTCCTCTCGGACTGGCATCCGATGGGACGAACATCTGGGTCGCAAACGGCAACTCAGGCTCAGTAACGAAGCTTCGGGCGAGCGACGGGGTTAATCTGGGGACGTTCCCGGCCGGAACCTTACCCTCGGGGATCGCATTCGATGGCGTCAACGTCTGGGTGGCGAACGGCTCCAGCAACACAGTGAGCAAGCTCTAAGAACTTAGGAGAAGACCATGCGGAAATTATGCGTAGTGGCATTGGTATGGACGGGCGTAGCGTTCGGGCAGACCGCCGGTACGAGGGGCCCGGCGATCACGAACGCGACCGCCAATCTCGCGGTGACTCCCGGGCAGTTGACCATCGTAGGAACTTTCGGACCGGCACCCTCGGTCGCACTCGGCGGAACGGTACTGACGACTGTGAGTGCGTCGCAAACACAGGTGATCGCGAACTTGCCGGCAGGCGTGGCGTTGGGGACGTCGTATGAGTTGACGGTCACATCGGGTGGGACGGCGAGGTTGCCCGTGACGTTGGGAGTGGCCGGTCCGCAAGGGCCCACGGGAGCGCAGGGACAACCCGGGCCAGCCGGACCACAAGGACCGGCCGGGCCCGCCGGTCCGCAGGGCACGGTTGGGCCTGCTGGTCCGCAAGGGCCGGAAGGGCCTGAAGCGCCGGATACGCTGCCGGTCGCGTTGATGAAAACGTTCCCGGCTTACCAGGCCGAGAGTGTCGCCGCCGGGAACGGGCCTACGTTCCTGGCGTTTGATGGCGCCAATCTCTGGGTAACGAACTCCACGAGCGAGAACGTAACCAAGCTGCGGGCTGCCGACGGCTCGATCGTGGGGACGTTTGCGACTGGAGGCAACTATCCGGTTGGCGTGGCGTTCGATGGCGCCAACATCTGGGTAGCGAATCAGAGCAGCAATAACGTAAGTAAGCTGCGCGCCAGCGATGGGACGGTCCTGGGGTCTTTCACCGTGGGTACGAATCCCTATGGCGTGGCGTTTGATGGCGCCAACGTTTGGGTCGCGAATCATGGCAGTGGAAATGTAACCAAGCTGAGAGCTAGCGACGGAACGGTCCTCGGGACTTTCACCGTTGGCTCCTTTCCAATCGGCGTAGCATTCGATGGCGCCAACATCTGGGTGTCGAACAATGGCAGCAACAACGTAACCAAGCTGCGAGCCAGCGACGGAGCCAACTTGGGGAATATTGCGGTTGGCTCCGGTCCGGAAGGTGTGGCCTTCGACGGCGCCAATGTCTGGGTGGCCAACATTGTGAGCAACAACGTAACCAAGCTTCGAGCCAGCGACGGGACCACGCTGGGGACGTTTTCCGTGGGCGTTGCCACCAACCCGATTGGAGTAGCCTTCGACGGCACGAATATCTGGGTGGCGCAGGAGGGCAGCAACACGGTGACGAAGCTTCTGGCGAGCGACGGGACCAACCTGGGGAGTTTTGCAGTCGGGTCGCATCCCTATTTCCTGGCATTCGACGGCGCCAACATCTGGGTAGCGAATGCCTTCGGCAACAGTGTAAGCAAGCTGTAGGGGCGCGAAAAAAGGCTTTGCCAAACGGCTCTGACTGGATTTGCACCCAGCTAGAGTGGATTGGGTGGGATCATCGCTCCACGTCTGGCGCTTTCGCGCGGCTGCATATTTCCAGGTTCTTTTGAATTTTGGCGGGCGTCTCTGCGTATTCAACCGAGAGCGCCCCGGCTTTCCGGAGGGGGTCAAAATAGCTCAAGCTGGTTGCAAAGGCGTCGCGGCATGCGGTCCATTGGCCTTGCGCCTGGAGCGCCCTGCCCAGAATTCCGTAGGCGTTCGCCTGTCGCACGCGAATGCTGGCGTTGGCAGGATCCTGCTGGAGCAGGGGAATCCGGGTCTGGATGGCCTTGCGCGATTCCAACTCCGCTTGGACAGGGCGGCCGGCTTCCAGCCAATATTCGGCGTAAGTTTGATCTCCACTAGCCAAATCCTGGCGGGCCTGGATGTCTTCCGGCTGCTCGCGGAGCAGCCCTTGGCGAAGCTGAAGCGATTGCTCGATCGCCTGCCGAGCGCCGGAAAAATCCTTGTGCCCCAGGCGCGTGAGGCCGACATCATTGTAGATACTGCCCAGGTAGCGCCGGGTTTCGCGATCGTTTGGATCGGCGGCGGCTGCGGCGCGAAACCATGCCAAGGCGTTGTCTTGCAATTCATCGGCGGTTTTGGTTCGACCCTGAAACCTCATGACGACGGATTCCTTGTGTAACACTCCTGCCAGGAGAGTTTGGCTGCGGATGTCGTTCGGCCGTCGCCGGACCAGATCTTCGAATAGGTTTTGCGCTTTAGAATATGCTGATAACGCCTTCTCCGGTTGTTTCAGATTGACTTTCGCGGTCACTCCTCCCAGCGCATCAGCCAACTGATCATAGGACCAGGACAGGTCCCGTTGAAGGTCCGCATCTTGAGGGTTCTGGTGTAAGAGTGGCTCCCGGAGAGCGATCCGTTTCCGGAAATATTCGGCGGCCGCCGTGGGGTCGCCTGCGGCCAAACGCTTGGTACCGAGGCCAAACAGAACGGCAGCCATTTCGCGGGCGGCATCCGCACGCGTCTGGATTTCGGGGGGAAGGCTCGTCAGAATATCCAATCCCTGGCGAGCGATGGTTTCATATGCAGCGGGGTCTTTAGAAATCTCACCCACGGATTCCGCCAGCCTCCCCAAGCCAAACGCCAGCTTGATTTTCTGCTCCACTGACGGCGACTGGCGAAGGATTTGTTGTCGCAGCAGGTTCGCCTTGCGAATGCTTTCAATCGCGCCGGGAATGTCGCGCAGGCTGGGCAGCCCGGGGTGGTTCTCGATATCGGCAATGCGCAGGTATCCATCGGCGACCTCCGCTTCGAGCGAGCGGTCGTTGGGAGCGTCTTTCGCCAACTCATCCAGGTAGCGAAGGCCACGCTCCACGATCAGCTTCCGTGCGGCGATGGATCCGGGAAGGTTTCGGATGGCGTCGTGGAACTCGAACAGTAAACCGCTGGCCATCTCCCGCACTTGGGCGGCCCGCCGCATGGTACGGGCCTGCTCCGCGCGGAGCGAGGCGACCCACCCGAAGATCATTGCCGCCGCCGCCAAACCGGCACTCACCGCCCATTTGTTCCGGCGCACAAATTTCACGGTGCGGTACTGCCACGAGCCAGTCGCAGCCATTACGGGATATCCGGAAAGCTGCCGGCGGATGTCCTCGGCAAGCGCATCCACCGATCGATAACGGCTGGCCGGCTCCTTGCGTATCGCCTTCAGCGTGATTGAGTCCAGATCCGGAGCGATGGCCCGTTTTGCGGGCGCGACGGAACTCGGTTTGGGCGGCTCGCGGTCGCAAATCGCCGCTTGCAGCTTTAGCGGGGAACTGCGGACTTCGGCGAACGGATACGAATCGCTGAGAAGCTCGTATAACAGTACGCCGAGCGAGTAAATGTCGCTCGCTATAGTCAGTCGCTCGCCGCGTAGCTGTTCAGGGCTGGCGTACTCCGGTGTCAGGAGGCGTTCGGTGGCGGCGGTGAGCGGGCTTTCTGCGGATTCACCGCCTGGCAGTATTTTCGCAATGCCGAAATCCAGCAGCTTAACCGCGCCCTCTTCATTGACCAAGGTATTGCCGGGCTTGATATCCCGATGGATAATCAGTTTGCGGTGTGCGTAACCGATCGCATCGCAAACCTGCAAAAAGAGGTGCAATCGCTCGGCGACGGGAAGATCATGCTCGCGGCAATAGCGGTCGATGGTCACTCCGGGCACATATTCCATCACCAAGTAAGGCTGTCCACCGGGCGCCGCTCCGCCATCGAGGAGGCGGGCAATGTTGGGATGGTCGAGGTCCGCAAGAATTTGCCGTTCGGCGCGGAACCGGCCCAGAAGAGTCCCCGAATCGTAAACCGGACGCATCACTTTTAGGGCGACTTCCTTGAGGTATTCATCGTCGGCGCGCGCCGCCAGAAAGACTGCGCCCATGCCGCCGCGCCCCAGCAGACGCACAATCCGGTAAGGCCCGATGCGCTCGCCGGCGGCGGGCAGCGCCCCGTTGACGAAATCCACGGCTGCTTCGGCCACTACGTTCCAGTAGTGCCGGGACCCCTCTTCCGCGGCCTGGAGCAGCGACTCCACTTGCAGCCGCATCGCCGGACGATCTCCGCATGCCCGGTCCAAATACGCACTGCGGTTTTCAGGCGGCAGTTCCACCGCCGCATCAAAGATCTCCCGGAGGCGTACCCAATCCGCGCCGCTTAGCATACTGTTTATGGCTGGGGCGATTTGGCCAGCGCGCTCTGCAGCCAGGCCTTCCCCATTCTCAATTCGCGATGCACTGTTGCCGCAGAGATATTCAGGCTCTGCGCCACTTCCTCGTAAGTAAGCCCGCCGAAATACAGCAACTCCAGAATCTGTGCCATGCGCGCATCCTGATTAGCAAGCCGTTCCAGGCCGTCATCGATTTCCAGGATGGTCACGGCGTTTCTTGGGTCGGCGAGATCGATATCGTCCAGGCTGACCTTTTGTGCCTTTCCTTTGCGCTTGTGGCGGTTGCGCGACTTGGCGTGATCGACCAGAATCCTGCGCATGCTGCGCGCCGCGATGCTAAAAAAGTGGCCCCGATCTTCCCAGGGAATATCTGCGCCGATCAATTTCAAGTAGGTTTCATGGACCAGAGCAGTAGTCGACAAAGTGTGATTAGGGCGCTCGGCGCGCATGAATTGCGAAGCCAGGGCGTGAAGCTGCCTGTAAGCAAGGGCCATTAATTGGTCCATCGCCTCCGCGCGGCCCTCCCGGGATTCCCGGAGGAGTTGGGTAATCGGAGCGTCCGGAACCATACAACCCGTATTTCATTGTATACGCCGACGGCAGGCTGAGAGTCTTGGCCCCAGTGCAGCCGCGACTCGGATCGCAGTGAGGGAATTCGGAAGCGAATGTCGCTTGATTGAGTGGCAGGGAATCTGTTTTGGAGGGTGATATGACTCGAATTCGACTGTGGCCGATTTCAATAAAGACGGGTTTCCAGATATTGCTGTGGGAGCGGGCAGTTCCGTTTACCTGCTCATTCAGAGCAACAGCGTCCGGGGAACATTCGTCAATGAGGGCCCGGTGGCGAGCGCGGGTGGCACAGTAGCGGGCATCGCCTCGGGTGATTTCAACGAGGATGGCAAGCCGGACCTGGTGGTGTCCACCAACTCGGCGCTGCTCTTTTTCCCTGGCAATGGAAACGGAACCTTTGGGGCGGGCCAGTCCATTGCTGGCGGAGCTTTCGGTGCGATTTTGGTTGGCAAGTTCAATTCCAGTCACGACCAGCATCTCGATCTCGCGGCCAATGGAGGTGCTGCAGCGGTGATTCTCCTGGGTGATGGGACGGGGCATTTCAGCCTGGCGCCGAATGTCCGGTGTAACGGGGACATTAGCGCATTGGCCGAGGGAGATTTCAATGGTGACGGCAAACCAGATCTCGCTTGCGGCGAAAACGTTTGGATCGGCAACGGCGGCGGTGGGTTCACCCAGTCGGCCACGCTTACCGGCCTCAACGGAATCGTTTTCGATACGCGCTAATGAAGAGCTTATGTCTACACTGTCCCGCCGGGGCTGGCCCATTCCTGCGGAGCTAACTCTCTCACCAATGGTGATAAAACTGCGAGATCCGTCGGGGCGCGTCTCTGCTTGCCAGGCCGGCGTTCACGGAGAACGCCAATCTAGCACGACTCTCACAACCGGACTTCTGGCTCGCCAGCGCCCGCGCCTAATCCAGGATGAATCCGGACAAAGCACCTTACGACTGCCGACAAACCGTCACCATGGATTTGTAAACTCAGCGCCGCTACCAGCGGCCTGCTTCGCCGACTATTCAGAATCTGGCCGGTCTACTGGGCTCGATGCGTTCTGGCGAGATCGGCGCAGGCCCTCGGTTGAGGGAACGAAATAATAGGCGCCGCTGATCGGTCTGGTGTAGCGCGTCAGCGCGTCGCGCACTCCAGTACGCAGCCCCACCATGCTCTCCAGCATTGTGGAGAGCCGCCGCTGATCGGCACTGAATCCCACGAACATCGTCCCGTGATCCGTGACGGTGCCGTACGGCATGTTCCGGCGGAAGATCTTCCCGAACTGATCCTGGTCCGTGCTCGCGACGTGCGAGTCGGACGGCTTCTCGTCAAGCTCAACGCCGTCAAGCTTTCTGCGCCCCATGATTCGCTCTTGCTGATCGATCGGAAGGCACTCCCACGCGGTTGTCTCGTGTTTCCATTTTTGCAATAGAAGCACACTCCCACGTTCGCCCGGCTGACCCTCCGGGATGAGCGCCGCGTCTGCTGCGTCGATAAGACTTGGGTTCTCCGAACCGTCGATGAAGCCGGTCAGATCGCGATCATGCCTGTACGCCCAACTCGATGTCTCCTCGGCGACCGACGCCAATTCCCTCACTGCGGTGATCGCCTCATGTGCGACGTCGAACAGGACGTCGTACGCACTTCCCGAAAGCCACAAGACGGCGTCGTGCTGTGTCGCAGGCATTCCGAACCCGTCTGGTCCGAGCAATCCGGTATTGAATCCGTGTACTCCTACGGGTGCATGATCGGGAGCGACTTGACTCCATAATTCGGGCCGGAAGCCCACTACCAGATTGACTCCGCCGATCGTGGTTCTCGGTTCTCGCAAAGCGGAGATCGTGGAAACCAGCGTTGCCCCTCGGCGTTGGTCCAGGACATCAAATTCCAGGTAGGCGTGCGATGCCGTTCCGAGAGCGAATATTCCTGCTTGCGGAGTGTTCATGAAAGGTAGGATAGCGGCCCCACTGCTTGGCCGGTGAGGCTGAGCACGCGGATAATACTACCCGCGTGCACGTCGTTACCGTGGGAGGAAACCCTTATCCGTTTATGAAAGCCAGCAGGTCCGCGTTGATCTGTTCTGCATGCGTGGTTGGCATCCCGTGCGGGAAACCTGGATAGGATTTAAGTGTGCCGTGCTTGAGGAGCTTGATCGATCTCGCGCCGGTAGTCGGGAACGGGCAGATCTGATCGTCCTCGCCGTGCATCACGAGGACTGGAATATCGATGAGTGCCAGATCGTCATAGAACTCGGTTTCGGAAAGGACTCTGACGCACTGATAATGAGCCGTGGCGGAGCCCATCATCCCCTGCCGCCACCAGTTCTCTCGAATTCCTTCGGAAACGACCGCGCCAGGGCGATTGAATCCGTAGAACGGAATTGTGATGTCTTTATAAAACTGCGAACGGTGGTACGCCGTTCCCGTGCGGATCTGGTCGACCGCCTCTTTCGGGACTCCATCGGGGTTCCTGGCTGATTGCATGAACGTGGGAGGAATTGCGCTGATGAGAACTGCTTTCGCGACGCGACCTGCTCCGTGACGTGCGTCGGCGCTCAATGGCCAGCCGTGATGGAAGAAGAGAGGCTGACCCGCGCCCCAATCCTTGTAGTAAATCTGCGTGCCGTCTTTTACTGTAATGGTGTTCATGCGTCCTTCTCCTCTGGGTTCTAGGGTTGTAAAACGACTTGCTCGACGGGCATCTTCCACTTAAATCCTTGTCGCTTGATATACCGATGAGCAATCGGCGGTGCTGCCTGTTCAGAAATTTCTGAATTTTCGGCAGAAAACTGAATGACGACAGGAACAACGCTGTTGGTGAAAAAAACCAAGCCGGCGGATAGGCGGTCTATCTGCCTCTCAGGAGATATTTGTTTATACCCAGGTTCGCGATTTTTGAGTCCAGAGTCTGCCGTGGAATTCCCAGCTTCGCGGCGGCGCCCTTTGGACCCGATATTCGACCCTGACATTCAACTTAAGCGGCTTGGATCATGCTTTTTTCGCGATCAGCGACGGCAGCCAAAAAAGGAACACCGGGTATGGCTGTCTGGGGTGCTTCCGGCTTCAGCCACGCCTCGTCAATTGTGAACGTGTCGCCGTCGCATAGCACGACGGCGCGTTCAACCACGTTCTGCAACTCACGAACGTTGCCGGGCCAATGATATGCCTGAATCAGATCCATCGCCTGTCTGGAAATATGCCGAAAGTTCTTCCCGGCCTTTTTCGCGTAACGCTCGATCAGATATTCCGCGAGAAGGGGAATGTCGTCTACTCGCTGCCGAAGAGGCGGTATATCGATCGGGAAGACATTCAGCCTGTAAAAGAGGTCCCCGCGGAACGCGCCGGCGGCAACATCGGCTTTCAGGTCCCTGTTCGTAGCGGCGATCACGCGCACGTCCACGGGAATCGGCTGGCTGCTTCCCACATTCAATCTCCCGTTCCTGAAGTACCCGCAGCAGGGCGATCTGAGTGTCCGCCGGGATGTCACCAATCTCATCCAGGAAGATGGTCCCACCGTTGGCGGATTCAAAGCGTCCGAGACGCCGTTGTGTTGCCCCGGTGAAGGCGCCCTTCTCGTGGCCAAACAATTCGGAGGCGATCAGCGAGGGCGGAATCGCCGCGCAATTCACACGGATAAATGCCCGATCCGACCGGTTTGATCGCTTGTGAATTGCGCGAGCAATTAGTTCTTTGCCGGTTCCGGTCTTACCTAGGATGAGAACCGTGGAATCCCCCCGTGCAACTTTAGCGACGTGCGTCAGGATCCGTCGAAGCGAGGCGGACGTACCGACGATTTCCTCAAACATTGAAGAACGGTCGATCTCGTCGCGCAGCGCGAGGGTCTCCCGAAGGACCCTCTGTTCAGCTTGTTTGCGATCGTCAATATCTGTCGCAACCGCGCACCAGCGAAGCGTTGTCCCCTCTTCATCGCGAAGTGGGTTGTAGAGAGTGAGATACCAACGATACTGTCCATCGTGCCTTCGAGCGCGACATTCCAGCTGGAACGGCAGGCCTAACGCGAGGCCTTCCTTAAGATCGCGCTGAACTTTTGCGAGATCATCGGGATGGACGGTCCGGGCGAAATCATCCTCATTTTGCAAGTTCTCTTTCCAGTTCGCGCCGAGGTGATCCAGCAACGTCTGGTTCTGGTACAGCATTTGGAGGTCGGTCCCAAGAACATAGATCAGGGCAGGCAATGCATCCACGGTCCGGCGGATGTCTGTCTCATCTTGACGCATGCGGTCCTCTGCACGTTTTCGATCCTCAATATCCGTGCCAGTTCCGTACCATCCGGCGATGATGCCTTGCCCGCTCCGCACGGGTATGGCACGAAATAAAAAACAGCGATATTCACCGTCGAAACGGCGGAGGCGCACTTCCTCTTCGCCCGCCTCCCCAGAAGTGATAAGACGAGTCCAAGTATCCATCAACTTCGGCAGATCGTCAGGATGGACCGGGACCTTCCAACCCAGACCGAGCGCCTGTTCCGACGAGAGGCCAGTATAGTCCAGCCATCGCTGGTTGAGAAATTCTGTGGTCCCATCGGGCCGACAGCACCATGCCAGAACGGGGATACTGTCGATCATCAGCCGAAAATGATCTTCCAATTCCTTCATTTCTCGAACGCCTTTCCGACTAGCAGAGCCGGCCTGCTACCGGTTCTGGACTGCAGGTGCGGGGGCGACGAGTTCGACCACATTCCTCCAAAATACCCCATCTACGTACAAAAGAACGAAACCTCGATTGCTTCCGTGCGCCCATCGCCAGACCGGCGCCTAAGCGCCCCGTGTAGAGTTGGGCCCATGCAATGCAAATGGAAAGGTCATTTACGAACATCGAAGACCACCATGGCCGCTCCTGACATTTTTAAATGAAGGCGCTCCGTACGGTGTTGTGTGAATGTTGGCGCACCCCGGCCTGGTCGGGGGCGACCCGGTGGGCGCCGCGGCTCGGCGGCAATTAGCACGGGCATTGGATTTAGCGGGCAACAAGGCAAAAGCAACATCCGCCTACCAGGACTTTCTCGCACTTTGGGCGGACGCGGACCTCAACGTTCCGATTCTCAAGAAAGCTAAGCTGGACTACGCCAAGCTCCGGTGAACGAGGATAGATGTCTCTCGGAGCGTCGACTTACGAAGAGCGCCCTACTCGCGAAGGTGCGGGCATCGCCACCCAGGAGCGTATCGTCCTCCACTCCGAGAGTTTCAAAACCTTCGTGCCTGGACTCAACACTTGAACCCAGGTGAAAACCGGCTGGCGGGCCCGAATTGGACGACGCCTTCGTCAGGGCGCATCGATGGGAATCCGGTATCGCGAGGAACACCTGAAATTGGCCGGTGTAATACGTCCCGGGACCGTAGGGCCCCGTATTTTCTTGGCCCCTCGATTCGAACTGTCCGATGGCGCAGTTTTCCCCGGACGCCGGTTCAGGGCCTTCCTCTTGGACGTGGTTCCAGCAGCGCAAGAGTTGTTTGACGACCCCAAGAAGCGCTTCAGCGACTTCGCCCTGAAAGACTACGAGCTGAAGGTCCAGTATTTGACCAACCCCTTCCAGCGGATGTGGACGCGATTCAACTATTTCGTAGTGATCCAAGCGGCGCTGATAGGTGGCAAGACAATCTTTGGCAATGAGGCCATAGGCATCGCAGGGCTGTGCTTTGGGCTCGGCTTGTCCCTCCTGTGGTACGTGATGGGCGCCGAAGATCGATTGCTCGTGGTGAAGTACCGAACTCAGGTCGAGAAGGCAGCGGACGTCCTGCGGAAAGCTTTATGGGCGGCTACGTCGATCACGGTGATGCGACTCTACTCGGCTTCGGATTGGTCCAGCGCTCGCGGACACCTTCGAATTGAAGCTAACGCCGTCGGCGACGTACTCGTGATCCATGCACATACGTTTCTTGCGGCTGTTCTTGTCGGGAGTTTTTGCGTTTCCGCTGGCGGCTCAGATCAGCAATGCGAGCCTGACCGGCTTAGTCACGGACGCTTCGAATAGCGCGGTACCGAACGTCAAAGTGACCGCCCGCAGCCAGGCCACCAACCTGGAGCGCGCCGCGCTGACGGACCAGGGCGGCTATTACTACTTCACCAGTTTGCGGCGCGGTGGCTGGCGAAGAAAACCACCACCAGCGTTTACGTCACGCTTGACAAGTTCGCTCCATATTAGAACGTCAGCCTTGACCCGAACTGAATGACCCGCGGAGCGGCTGCTGTTGTGATCACACCGAAGTTGGCCGAGGGTATGGTCCAGGTGTCCGGACCAATGAATTGTGTGTGATTCCAGGCATTGAAAAACTCGCTCCGAAACTCGAGGTTCATACGGTTTTCGGACAACAGCTTGAAATTCTTGAACACCGACAGATCCCAATTGACAATACCCGGCCCGGTTACTGTGTCCCGGCCCGCATTGCCGATTGCTCCGAACGCTTGCGGAACGAAACAAGAGGTGTTGAAGTACCGTGATATCGTTCGCTCCGATCTGGCTAAGTTAGCGGCGCATAGCTGGTTCGGCTTATTGTTGCCTCCGCCCCTGTTATTGCTGATATTAGACCTGATATCGACGGGATATCCGGTTTGGAATGTTGTGATGAAGTTCACGCGCCACCCGCCGGCAATAGTGTCGGCCACCTTGCCGAAATCTGATCCGAACGGCCTTCCCCGGCCCACTGGGATCTCCCAAAGCCCACTGATGACAAGCCGGTTGCGGACATCGTTTGCCGAGAGACCCTTATTCAAAGCCCAGTTATATCCGTCGATCATGTTGCCTTCGCCGCCGGCGGTCGAATCCTGCATGTCGAGATACTTGGCGAACGTGTAGGAGGCTAATAACAGTAAACCGTGGGACAGTCGCTTCTCGGCTTTGATCTGTAGTGAGTTGTACCAAGAACTCATAGCCGGCGCCGACATCGTAACCGACCCGATCCAGGCGTAAGGCCTTCGGCTCTGGACCGGCGTCGGATTGGCCAGATCCTTATCCCCTACCGCAAAGTTCGGAGGAACCCGGCCGTAAAGGTGCACTCCATGGTTCCCCACATAGGCCACATCGATCATCAGGTTGGGGATGACCTCCCTCTGGATGCTAAAATTCCATTGCTCCATGTAAGGCGTGATTCCGTGATAATCGAACATGAAGACTGAGAGGTTAGGCTGCGGGTTCTGCTTGGGGCAACAGACTGCGCTAAAAGACGGAATGGGAGGAAGCAGGTCCGTAGCAAGGTTGATGTTGGGCACAGTCGGATTGGCGGTCAGCGACGTGCTGAATCGAAATGGAATAATGTTGTGAATGAAGACGGTTTCGTTGCCCTGCTGCAGCATCCCGTTATAGAACATTCCTAGGGCCGCCCGTACGACCGTCTTAGGCTTCACCCGCCAGGCCAGCCCTATTCGAGGGCCGAAGTTGTCGTAGTCCGGCTGGAAGATTCCGGCAGGCCACTGGTGTTGGTTAACCAGCAGGAAATTCCCCGTGTTGAAAAGGTCAAAGTATGTCTGGCGGCCTTGGCCGTTCACATCCATCGGCGGCTGGTAGTATTCCCAGCGCAGGCCGAGATTGAGGGTCAGGTTCGGAAGCAGGCGGATATCGTCCTGGACGAAAGCGCCGAAGCTGGTCGAGACTTGGTAGCCGATGGGGTCACCCTGGGTCCCGTTCGCCGTATCCGCGGCACCCAGCAGTAAATCGGCTACAGACGATTTGGAAAACTGGCCGTTAAAATCGGCGCCCCCGCGCGGAACGGAAGTTTGGCCCTTGTAGATCATGTGGCGGATGTCCAATCCGGTCTTTATGGTTTGCCTGCCATGGATCCACGTGAGATTGTCCACGGCTTGGTAGATGTTGTTCTTACCCGACTCGGGGCGGTTCCCACCGTTTGCGTTCCCCAGGGGTGAGAGGCCGGCTATGGTTATCTTGGGCAGTCCCCAGTATAACGGCGATTGTGGAAGGTTGCGAAAGCCGAACTGGGTCTCGGCTACGTTGGTCGGCGTGATTTCCTGGGAGGCGAACACATTACCGTAGTTATATCCGAGCCGCACCTCATTCACCAGCGTCGGGCTGAAAGTGTGGATTTCCGAAATTCCCGCGTTTCGTGTCTGGACTGGATAGGTCTGCCCGCCTAATGGGATCACGTCCAAAGCCGTGTTGAAGTTGTCCCCAAACAGGAAGTGCGTGGAGAGAGTATCTTTCTGGCTCAGAGTTACATCGCCCTTCAGCCCGAACTGGTCTGCAGTGCTCCGGTCATTGGGCGCTCTGACGAAATTCGCTCCAGCCAGGCTGGCATTCGAGGCCGGATAGTATTGCAGGGTGGCCAGTGCAAATGGACTGAAGCGGCTCAACGGAATCTGGTTGTTGGGAAATGGCGCTTTGGCTGCCGAATAAGGGTCCACCACCACCGCCGGGTTGCCGGCGCCGCTGAAGTCGCCTGCTCTTTGAGCCGCGGTGGGAACAAGTCCCAGCAGCGTATGGCCGCGGTGCTCGCGCGTGCCCTCGTAGTTGCCAAAGAAGAAAGCTTTGTTTTTCTTGATCGGCCCGCCGAGGCTGCCGCCGAATTGATTGCGGCGCAACAGGTCTTTCGGCAATTTGGCTGTGTTGGTGAAGAAGTTGGTAGCATCGAGGTCGTTGTTCCGCAAGAACTCGAACGCCGACCCATGAAAGTTGTTAGTCCCGGATCTCAGCGCTGCGTTGACAATGGCCACTCCGAACCCGAACTCCGCGGAGAACGAGTTTTCTTGGACCTTGAACTCCTGGATGGAATCTATGGATGGCAGCAAATTTCCGGTTCCGACGAAGTAGTTCCGGGCCGTCGTGCCCTCGAGCAGATATTCCTGGTTTTCGATTCGCTGCCCGCCAATGATGATCGCCCACGCCGAACCTACTTTTTGATTGACCTCTGCTCCCCTGCCGCCCTGGGCCTGGGTAACACCTGGAACGAGCTTCGTAAGGTCCAGGTAGTTCCTCCCATTCAGAGGCAGGTTGACTATGCTCTGATCCGCGATTACTTGCCCCGTGGCGGAGGTTTCCGTCTGCAATAATGGGGCGGCCGCCTCCACTTCAACCTGTTGGCTTACGGCCCCCAGCTCGGCAGTGACATCCACGCGGGCAGTCTGGTTGATTTGCAGCACGACACCTCGAATCACTGCCGTCTTGAATCCCGTCTCCTCCACCGTGATGTCATAGGAGCCGGGCGGAAGATCGGGGGACCGGAAGAAGCCCTCGGAATTCGTCTGTACACGATGGCTCAGGCCGGTGCCTGTATTCACCAATTGAACGTTTGCGCTCGATAGAACTGAACCAGTCTGGTCCGTTACGCGTCCCACTATGATGCCCGTGGAAGTCTGCGCGAGAATCGCACTGGCAGTCACCGCCAAGAGGCACGTCCGTAGCATCTTCTTATGGAAGCTCTCCATAGTTCCCCCTTTTTTCATCGCCCGTTAGCCGCAATATCGATTAGGAAAGAATCGTCAAGTCGTGAAAATTTTCTTGGCCACTATGCCGGCCACATCCGTCAGCCGGAAATCGCGGGCCGCTGTATCGGTACGTCAGCGTCTCGTGATCCAGCCCGAGCAGAGCTAAGACGGTGGCGTGGAAATCGTGAATGTGCATGCGGTCTTCAACCGCATAATAGCCGATATTATCGGTTGAGCCGTAAATGAACCCCGGCTTTACACCGCTGCTTCTAGCCGCAGCCGCCTGCGACTCTCCCGCCAGCACTTCGTAGCTGATGACTTTCAGGATGCGGCTGGTCTCCGGGCGCTCGCACGACACGATCGGTCCTCTTTGACCGCTCGCTAGGAAGCCCTGCGACGTCGTGAGATCGAGCGAGGACGTCTTCAGCCGCCCGTTGTGGCACATCTGGCAATTCTTGGTCAGCACCGGCCGCACGTTGTTCTCGAAGAACTCGATTTGCTGCGGGGATTGAGCCGGAACCGCCACGCAGAAAGGGAATAATGCGATAGCCCACAAACCACCGCTACGCTGAACCATTCCTCCTCCTCTGGCCACCAGCAGTACGGGATGCTAACACGGGCGGAAAAGGGAGTCAAGCCTTACAGTTAACGTTAAAGACAACAGTAAAGAAACCTTGATAATGCCGTTCCGCAACCTGGTGGCGCAGAGCGAGTGGCGGCAGGCCTCCGAGCTGAACAAAAGATGCCGGCGGTGAACCTCGGTTCGGCGGCGTTGCCCTCCAAGGAAACTTCCCGTTCCCCTTTGCTGTTCAGCGGATAGCAGCGCTCAAGTCCGAAT
>PSRJ01000094.1 GCA_003175985.1 Terriglobia bacterium | reverse complement strand
CATGCCCAGTGAAGGGCGCGGGATTTTGAGTCCCGTGCGTCTGCCAGTTCCGCCACTCCAGCAAGTGTTTGGCTCTTTTGAGTTTATCGTACAGCGGCGCGAAATCGGAACCGGACCCGCTCCGTGCGAAAATCCAAACGTGCCCGCCACACGATCGCGCATTCCGGAACTGCTCCACGTTTCGGTCAACGGCCTCGATTTGGCCGTGTGGGATTGGCCAGGTGAAGATCCACCGGTGCTGTTTGTGCACGCCACCAGTTTTCACGGCCGGTGCTGGGATGAGGTCATCCGGCATTTGCCGCACCGGCACTGTCTGGCTTTCGAAGCACGCGGCCACGGACGCAGCGCGAAACCCGATCCTCCTTACCACTGGAGGTCCTTAGCCGATGACCTGTTCCGGACAGCCGAACTTCTCAACCTTACGGGGGCCATTGGAGTCGGGCATTCCATGGGCGGATTTACAGTCACTGCCGCGGCGGCGCTTCGTCCGGGCACGTTCTCCGCGCTCTTGCTGGTGGATCCGACCATCCGTGTGCCGGAAGCTTATGGAACCAAGCCGCTGGATGCTTCGTTCATTCGACGCAGGCGCGAACACTGGTCCTCGCCCGGCGAAATGTTCGAGAAGCTCCAGCGCCGCGCGCCGTTCGACCGCTGGGAACGCGTAGTGCTCGAGGATTATTGCAAATTCGGGCTGCTGCCGAATGGCGCCGGCTTCACGCTGGCATGCCCGCCGGCAGTCGAGGCCTCGATCTACGAGTGCTCGAAGGAAGCCGCGGCTGATCCTAGCCGCGAGATTTCCGCCGTAACTGTGCCGGTAACCGTACTGCGCGCCGGATTTCCGAGCCCGCCGCTGTTCGCAGAAGATCCTTCGCCGGTCGATCCCAAACTCGCTTCACGCTTCTTGCGCGGAAGGGATGTTTTCCTGCCAGACCACGCGCACCTTATCCCCATGGAAGCACCGGAACTGGTCGCCGGGCACATCGCCGCTCTGCGCTGACTCACCACCGGTGGGGGCGCGGATCGGAAACCATCGAAAGAAACAAGGCCAGTACCACTCCGAACGCGAGCAAGTGAACAACCCACATAATCGCCTCCCGGGCCCGCCATCGCCGGCATGCCCACACTAAGAACGCGGGAATTGCGGGCGGAAGGGGTCACGGTCTTTTGTGCGCCGGCACGGAAAACCGTTTCAGGAGCCTAAGCGATTGCCTTCAGACCCCTCCCAAAATAGAGGGCGCGGGGCGTCTGGTCGTCCCACCCGGCATTGCAGTGCGCCACAGACCACTTCTCCACCTTGCGCGGTTCGAGCACCGGTTTGCCTAATGCGGGGCACGAAAGGCAATAGCTGCCTTCATGGTTGCCGATCCAGATCAGGTTGCGATCCCATTCCACGAAGACGTTTTCCGTCATGCCGCGCCACCAGCTTTCATAATTTTCGATTTCGCCCTCGTGCGGCGGCACAAACCAGGCGACTTCTTTCGGAGCCATCGGATTGGAGAGATCGAAAACGCGCACTCCGGCATTGAACCAGGCGATCGCCATGATCTCGGGACGCGCCGCCCCGGGCGCCAGCCAGCATTGCGTATTGTGTGAGCCGAATCGCCCGCGTGAGAAACAGAAATCAGTGTAGGGCGCGTCCGGAGGCGCTTGGGGCCGCGGGAAGAACCCGATGATTTTGGGATTGCGCGGGTCTTTGACATCGATCACGTAAGGCGTGTGATAGACCTCGCGGCAGTCGGCCTCCAGGGCTTCGTGAGTCGCTACTACCAGGTTTTGCAGCCGCGGATGCGCGGCATCGGAAGTGATCGGGTAGCAGGTGTGGAAAGGGATGGTCCCGATGGCATTGAACTCATACTGGATTCTGCTGTAGGGTTTGGGCTTGGTGATGTCGCTCAGATCCATCACATACATGCCGAAAGCGCCGAAACCGGCGTAACCGATCTTTCCGCCATCCTCGACGCGCTTGGGCACGCTGACTGCTCCGTGGTTGCCGGTCCACGAGGAGCGGTCGCCCGCGAAGACGTACTTCTTGTATTCTTCCTCCTCGCCCAGCCGCTGCCCTGGAACCCACCAGCGCGAGACTTCTTTCACCTTGGCCGGGTCTGACATATCGACGATCATGATGGCGTTGCTGAACGGGCGCTGGTGATTCTCCAGGCGCAACTGGTCGTCCCAGCCGCAATCAAGGTAGGCGTACTTACCGCCATCGTAGAAATTGTGATGCGTGCCGTTGCCTTTTTCGCCGGTGCTGTATTCCTGGAGCAGCTCGGGCTTGGCCGGGTTGGTGATGTCGTAGTTGCGTATGCCGCGCAGACCCTTGAAATTGACCACCCGGTCGCGGAGCGGTTTATCGTATTGGCCATCGGGAAACTCGGGCGTCGCGGAGGTGAGCGGCGTGGCCGCGGTGCACATCATGATCCACTTTTTGAGGTCGCTGCGGTACACGACGGCGCCGTTGCCGCGCACCACACCCATGTTCATGACCACCGGCTTTCGCGGATCGCTGATATCGATGAAACCGCCGTTGGCCGGCAGGAGGCGCTGTTTGCCCCGCGCCCACATGGCCATCAGCGGTTCGCCGCCCGCGATGGTGGAACCGGAAATGTGGCAGACAACTTCCATGTTGTGCGCGTACGTTTTCTTGTCTAGGAAATCCAGGGCGCCTAACGCGAGCCGGAACGGGGGCGTGCCGCCTCCGGGCACGAGTCCGGTCTTCTGGGCGCGCGCGCCGATCGCGCCGCACAGGCCGGCAGCAGCACTGGTTAAGAGAGATCTGCGGCTGATTCCGTTCATGAAGCTAACCTCCAGAGCCGCTCCCTCCGGGTTGCGGCTTGACATGGCACCGAGTATATATAGGCGCTCGTCAGTTCTGCAATCCCGCGAGCCGACGCAACACCGCCACCACCGCCGCGGTGTCGAAACCGCGCATGTCTTGCGCCGCGGCCGCCGTCATGAAGGGGACTGTGGCACTGAATAAGGGAAGGGGGATGCGGACTGGCGGGCGAAACCGGAAATGATTTCGATGTCTTTCTGAAACACCTCAACCTTCATCATGGGAGCCTCGTAGGAACCATCGATCATGGACGGGCCGCGCACTTCAAGCATGCGGGAAGTGGCGGCGCTATCCAGAAGCACATCGAGCAGCGAAGCGAGATCCAGTCCGGCCTTCTCTCCCAGCACGAGCGCCTCCGCCGCCGCTACTGTGTGCACGGCCACCAGCAGGTTGGCGATGTATTTGATCTTCGAACCGGCGCCGAAGGCGCCCACGTACCGCACCGAACGCGCAATGTGTGAAAGCATCCCGCGCGCGCGCTCGAAATCGGCGAGTTCCCCGCTCGCCAGCACACAAATATCCTTGCGCTGCGCCTGGGCGCCCGTACCGCTGACCGGGGCGTCCAGCATGCCGACTCCGGCCGCCGCACAGCGGGATCGGGCCTTCTCCTTCACTTCGAGCGGAAGCGTGCTGGTCTCGATCAGCAGCAAGTTAGGATGCGCGGCAGAAATGACGCCCCGTTCCCCGAACAGCGATTCTTCGAGGGCCGCGGCGTGAGGCAATGATGTGATCACGACCTCCGCGCCCGCGGCAACTTCGCGCGCGGATGTCCGGCGGACACCGCCATTCGCTTCGAGGGCATCCACTCTGCCCGGAAGCACGTCGTATCCCAGTGTGCGAATACCCGCGTCCGCCAGATGCCTCGCGAACGCGCCGCCCATGATTCCGAGGCCAATCACGCCGGCTGTAGTCTCTGTGTTCATGGCTTCCCTGTGCGGGGGCTATGGTAGCATCGAATGCAATGTCTGCCACCCAGGGCAGTCTTTCCACCGTTCAGGAAGTGCCCGGCCAGGCCACAGACTGGCGGATGTGGGTGGCGAGCGTGGCCATGATGCTGTGTTCGTGGCTTTCCTACGTGGACCGCCAGATTCTGGCCGTGCTCTCCCCGATCATCCTGAAGGATACCGGTCTGACCGCTCAGAGCTACGCCGAAATCGTCTCCGCATTTTCGATCGCCTACATGGTGGCCAACCCGCTGTGGGGTTCGATACTGGATTTCATCGGGATGCGCGCCGGCATGCTGGCGGCGGTTGCCCTCTGGACCGTGGCGAGCACGTCTCACGCCTGGATGGCCGGGTTCGCGGGTTTCGCCGCGGCGCGTGCCCTGCTGGGCCTGGGCGAAGGCGCCACGTTTCCGGGCGGGCTTCGCGCCTCCATGGATTCACTGCCGGCTGACCGGCAATCGCGCGGTATCGCCATCTCTTATAGCGGCGGCTCGCTCGGCGCCATCATCGCTCCGCTGGTTGTCGTGCCGATTGCCTTACATTTCGGCTGGCGCGCCGCATTTCTCTTTTCGGGAGCGCTGGGCGCTCTGTGGCTGGTGCTATGGATCGGTGTGGCGCGCCCACCGTATCTGCCGAAGCCGAAGCGGCGGCCGCAGCGCATGAATTATCCGAATCCCTTCGAGCGCCGCTTTTGGGCACTGGTAACCAGCTACGCATTGGGCGCCATCGCGATCGGGCCGGTGCTCTATCTGAGCCCGCTGTATCTGAACCGGGTCCTGCGCTTTAGCGAAGCCGACCTCGGCAAGGTGCTCTGGATTCCGCCCTTCGGTTGGGAGTTGGGCTACTTCTTCTGGGGCTGGGCGGCGGACCGCTTCGCCAACCAGGAACGCCCCGTGCGCATGTTCTTCCTGCTGGCGTTCTGCACGATCCCGATTGCTGCCGTGCCTTGGACCGGCTCGCGCGCCGGTGTGCTGCTCCTCTTTTTCTGGTCGATGTTCGTTACCGGCGGTTTCCAGATGCTCGCTTTGCGAACCGGCGCCCGAGCATACCCGCGCGAACGCACTGCCCTGGTGGGCGGCACCGCTTCCGGCGCATGGTCGGCGGTCGCGGCCGTAGTGCTGCCGCTGCTCGGACGATGGTTCGATCAGCAGCGGTATGCCGCTATTTTCTGGTTGATCGCAGTGACGCCTCTGGTGGGCACAACCCTGTGGCTGTGGTTGAGCCGAGGCACAAGGGAAGCGTGACGTTCGTCGAGGACGCGCGCTATGCCTGGCGCCTGTGGCGCAAGGAACCGGGTTTCACCGCGATTGTGCTGCTGACGCTGGCGCTGGGGATCGGCGCCAACACCGCCATATTCAGCATTTTCGATGCCGTGCTGCTGCGGCCCCTGCCGTATCGCGAGCCGCAACAACTGGTATCCATTCTCGAACGGCAGATCCACGCCGGCGGGCGCGGTCTCAATTTTGATTTGTACAGCGATTACGAGAACTGGAAAAAGAATAGCCGCGCTTTCGAAGGATTTGCGGCCGTAACCTGGGCGGGCGGTCTCGCTCGGATTCTGAAGGGGCAGGGCCCGGCGCGAACCATATCGGCGATGCCGGTGACCGCGGATTTCTTTTCGCTGCTCGGCGTTGCCCCCGCATTGGGCCGCACCTTCGAGCCGGAAGATGCAGGACGCGGCTGCAGCGTGGTGCTGTCGCACCAGTTCTGGCAGGGCTGGAAGGGGGCGCAAGAAAACGTGATCGGCCAGGTGTTGCGCCTGGACGATCAGGCCTGCACGATTGCGGGCGTCATGCCTGCGAATTTTGCCTCTTACCCGAACCCGCCTTCCCTGGTCTGGCTCTTGATGCCACCGCCTCCGCGGCCGGACCGGTTTGGCGTGTTTGTGATGGCCCGGATAAAA
>PSRJ01000336.1 GCA_003175985.1 Terriglobia bacterium | reverse complement strand
ATGGGTTGGAAGATGCCGTGGTACACCATCACAGACAGCTTCGACACCGACTTCGGCGTGAACGAGTGGCACGGGCACAATGTGTTCCTACGCGATGGCCAGCGTGTGTTTCGTACCTACTTCATCAACAACCGCGGCGACGAGGCGATGGGGACTACCTGGAGCTACCTCGATCTGACGCCGCTCGGCCGTCAGGAGACTTGGGAGGACTCGCCGGAGGGTTACCCGCAGACGCCGCCATACAAGTGGTGGAACTGGCACGACAATTACAACACAGAGGCCTCGCCTAACCCGAAATGGGTCGACATAATCACCGACCCTCAAGAAGCTGCCCGAAAGCGCCAGGCAGAGGAGAAAGCTTAGTCTAAAGAGGATGCTGAAAAAAGCCGTGCGTCAGCAAGCGGTTTTGGCCCTTTTTCAGCATCCCCCTAAGTTTGGTTGCCCGATTCAGGCTCCAAAATTTCCCGAACTTTCTGGGCCAAAGACTCCGGCGTGAACGGCTTCTGGATGTAAGCCAGACCACTATCGAGAATGCCCCGATGAGCTATTGCATTTTCCGTATATCCTGACATGAACAGCACTCGTAGCTTTCGGTCCGCTACGAGTCTTTCTGCCAGCTCGCGTCCGCTCATTCCCGGCATAATCACGTCTGTGATCAGCAAGTCGATTACGCCCATGAAGCTATTGGCAAGCGCAATTGCTTCGTCGCCGCCTGCGGCACTCAGCACTCTATAGCCGTAGTGTTCTAAGACGGCAACGGTCAGTTTCCGGACGTCTTCCTGATCCTCAACCACCAATATAGTTTCGTTTCCACGCGGAGAGCTTGTTGCGGCGTCGGTGTGCCGTCCGGGAACCGCTTCTTCTGTCCGGGGGAAATAGATCTTGAACGTTGTGCCGGATCGCGGCTCGCTATACACCCAGATCCAGCCGCCTGCCTGGCGAACCATGCCGTGGACGGTTGCGAGTCCTAATCCCGTTCCACTGCCCGGAGGCTTGGTGGTAAAGAACGGTTCGAAGATGCGCTCTTGCACTTCCGGCGTCATCCCGGTACCTGAATCAGTGACTGCCAGCATGATATAGGCTCCGGCGTGTACCTCCGGGTGCTTGGCAGCATAGCTTTCATCGAGGTACACATTGCTGGTCTCGATGATCAGCGACCCGCCTTGCGGCATGGCATCTCTCGCATTCACAGCGAGGTTCATAATGACCTGTTGCAATTGACCATCATCGACTTTGATATTGTCGAGATCCGGCGACAGTTTTACTACCAGGTCGATGTCCTCTCCGATAAGGCGGCGAAGCATTTTGTCGACGTCCGCAATGACGCTGTTAACGTTCAAAACCTTTGGTTGAACGATTTGCCGGCGGCTGAATGCCAGCAGTTGTTGCGTCAGCGCCGCTGCACGCTGTCCTGCGCCCTGGATTTCCGCCACCCGCTGAGCCAGTGGACTGCCGCCGGGCAATTCAGAAAGGATTACGGAGGCGTAGCCGTTGATCACTGTGAGCAGATTGTTAAAGTCATGCGCAATGCCACCGGCAAGCCTGCCGATACTTTCGAGCCGCTGTGCCTGGCGGAACTGTTCTTCCAGTTTTTGACGCTCGGTAACATCAGCCGCCATCACCAGTGAAGCATTTTGCCCCTCGAAGACAATTGGGTGAGCAGCGATTTCGACGCTGATGATCGTTCCATCCCGCGTTCGGTGTCGCCATGGCCCATCGCGATGGAGCCCAGGTGTCCGCTTACCGACATCCTGCAGCAGGGCCGGAACATCCTCGGCAGGCCTGATGTCCGCAATTGTCATGCCGAGGAACTCCTCCGTTGTATAACCATATTTTTGGACGGCCGCATTGTTTACAGCCAGAAACGCCAAAGTATCGCGATCAAAGACCCACATGGGTTGCGGATTACTCTGAAATAGCAAGCGATACCGGCGCTCGGAGTTTTCGATCTGCCGTTGGGCTTCCCTGCGCGCGGCAACATCCCGAAAGACAAGCACAGCCCCTAGCGTGCTGCCGTCCCGCTTGATGGGTGCGGCGCAATCGTCGATTGGAGTTTTCCGGCCGTCTTTCGATATCAGCAAGGTGTGATTGGCCAGGCCGGTCTGAACCCCATCCCTGATCACCTTTTCTGTTGGGCTGTCGAGCTCCACGCCAGCCTGCTCATCGACGATATGGAAAACGCTTCGCAGCGGCATACCCTTTGCTTCTTCGAGTCTCCATCCGGTCAACTCGATCGCGAGGCGATTCATAAATTTCACTCTGCCTTGAGTGTCGGTAGCGACAACTGCGTCCCCGATGCTCCCGAGTGTTGTTTCGAACCACTGCCGCTGCTCCCGTTCGGTTTCCTCGGCGATTCTTCTCCGCATGGCCTCATGTTCAACCGTTTTCAATGCTTTTCGTTGAAGATCCAGAAGAAGAGTGACGCCTAAGCTGGCGACAACGAAGCCAAGCACAGTCACTCGATCCGCGCTCTTGGAAAGGATGAATGGGGATGTGGTTGCCGGCGAGATGAAAAAGTAGGTGGCTGCTGCAACTGAGAGAAGGACGGAAAGGAGTGCGGCTCGAAATCCCACGTACCAAACCACAATCACGACTGCCACAAAGTACGTTAGAAATGGAGCTCCCCCGCCAACCAGTGGCCCCAGGCCCATTCGCAGCAGGGTGGCAACGAATGTGGCAGCCACAGCAAAGGCGTAGGGCAACAAGTGCCCCTTCAGGTTCGCCTTTTCCCGCGTAGTACTTTTCATGAGAATAGGACATTCATTGAAGTCCCTTGAATTCTATTCCAAATCGACTGCATAGGGCATCGAGGATAAACTGGACGGCGTTCCCGTTGGATTCCACCGGACCAAGTTGCTGGCCATTTTGGGCAAATGCCCAAAACTGCATCGATAAGTCTTTGTTTATCAATAGCAATTTTCGAAAATAGGGGCATTTTGCCCATATTTGGCACGTGCGCACCACGCCTGCACCATTCGGGAACTAATTGCCAGTTATATGATATGGATGTCAGCCGTAACGCCGCGGGTGACGTGAGCCTATTTCACGATGACGGTTTTGTCGGCTTCAATTTTCACGTTTTGTGCTATCGGCGAGCCTGACGCCGGCACAATTTTCACGGCGTAGTCACCGGGAGGCAACAACAGTCCCTGGGCGCTATTGCTGAACTCGTCTACATGACCCATGAACTTATCGTTTACGTAAACGGCCGCGAACTTGTCGCCATTCTCGGTTCGCAACCGGCCGAACGGCGGTTTGGGAACCGGCAGCGCCTTCAGGGTTTCCGATATGGTCGTCTTCTTACCCGCACGAACCGTGACGCGCGTCGTCAATTCCTCGAACCGAGGATCGACGAGTTTGACTTCATGCTCCCCTGCATTCACCGGATAAGTTCGGGCAACGCGGAAATTGGCGGCTGGGCCCAGGTATTTTCCGTCTACAAATATACCGGCCCGTCCGGGGTGCGCCTTCACGCATAACGACCCCGTCTCTTGAGCAACAACAGGAAATATCGCTGCCATCATAATGGCGGCGAATGAGAACAATCGATAGCTCATGAGCTCCATTCTAATTCAGTTTAGTTCCGGTTCGGATAATACCAGTGCGTTCGTGTAAAATGAACGCCGTGTCTGACCGATCGATTCTTCGAATCTGCGCGGCGTTTGTCGCCGCCGCACTGCCTGTGAGCGCGGCAGTCTCCGGCGAGGCGGTGTATCAACGGCGCTGCGCCCAATGCCACGACGCCGGGGGTGAACGGACTCCGCCGCGCGATGCGCTGAAGCAATTGTCTGTTGCGCGCATCCTTCGCGTGCTGGATTTCGGCGTCATGATCAACATCGCCTACGTCCTCAACCGCGAAGAGCGCGAGGCGGTCGCGAACTTTCTCGGTGTACAACGCGAGGAAACGGCGGTGCCACCGCAAGCCTACTGCCCGGATCGCACCGTGACCATTGGCGCGTCGCCGAGTCCGGCGTGGAGAGGCTGGGGCCCGGATTCCACCAATACGCGTTACACCGCATCCGGAGGGATCGCGTTTAACCAGGTTGGAAAGCTCAAATTGAAGTGGGCCTACGGCTTCGAAGGCGATGTGAGCGCGTTCGGCGCACCTACCGTGCTCGGGCGAACATTATTCGTGGGCAGCGCGGGCGGCGCCGTTCAGGCCCTGAGCGCCGACACCGGCTGCGTGCGTTGGGTCTACCAGGCCAGCGGGCCCGTGCGATCAGCGCCGGTCGCTGTTCCCAACGGCAATACCCACGTGCTTGTGTTTACCGATCTCACGGGTTGGGCCTACGGATTGGAGGCCGAAACCGGGCGTCAACTCTGGAAGAAAAAGCCCGAGCCGCACGACTCAGCGCGCATGACGGGCACGGCGGCTGTGCAGAACGGGGTGGTGTTCATTCCCGCTGCTTCCTGGGAAGAAACGCGCTCCAGCAATCCCGAATATCCTTGCTGCACGTTTCGCGGGAGCGTAACGGCGCTGCGCGCGAAAGACGGTACGCAGGTTTGGAAGACGTATACGATTCGTGAGAAACCCCAACAACTGCAGAAGAGCGAGGGCACGATCGGCAGTTGGGGACCTTCCGGCGCCGGTGTATGGGGATCACCCACGCTCGATGCCAAGCGTGGTTTGCTTTATGTAACTACCGGTGACAATTTCTCCTCGCCCGCCACCGATATGAGCGACGCCGTCTTAGCGCTGGAGATTAAGACCGGACGCATCGTATGGTCGAAACAAGTGACTCCCGGCGATGTTTTCAGCGGCGCCTGCACGGGCGCGACATGCCCGGGGCCGGACTTC
Source organism: Terriglobia bacterium (assembly GCA_003175985.1). GTDB lineage: Bacteria > Acidobacteriota > Terriglobia > Bryobacterales > Bryobacteraceae > PSRJ01. Next base: position 9,882 of record PSRJ01000336.1, on the reverse strand, counting down.
GATTTCGGGTCGTCGGTTCTGATCGAAAAACTCCCAAATGGGCGTGACGTGCTGCTCGCGGGTCAAAAATCGGGTGTGGTTTTCGCCCTCGACCCGGACCGCAAAGCCGAAATTATCTGGCAGACTCGCGTCGGCAAAGGCGGCACCAATGGCGGCGTGCAGTGGGGTATGGCGAGCGACGGACAAAAAGTGTACGCCGCGGTTTCCGATCTGGTGAGAAGAGCTCCGGCGGGCACGATCATTCAGGTGGGCCTGCCGCCTGACCCGGCACAGGGCGGAGGGTTGACGGCTCTGCGAATCGCCAACGGCGAAAAGGCCTGGTACGCTGCGCCGCAGCCGTGCGCGGCGAAGCCTCTGTGCAGTCCGGCGCAGCCGGCAGCGGTAACGGCGATTCCCGGCGCCGTCTTCTCCGGATCGGTGGATGGGCACTTGCGCGCCTTCGCCACCGAGGATGGCCGAATGATTTGGGACTTCGACACCGCGCGCGATTATCAAACAGTCAACGGCGTGCGCGCCAAAGGCGGCTCGCTCGATGGCGCCGGCCCGGTGATCGCCGGTGGCATGGTGTTCGTCAACTCCGGCTATGCGCGCAATGGAGGGACTGCCGGGAACGTTCTGCTGGCGTTTGGGCCAGAAGAATAACAGCCGATTACAGCCCTACTGCCCCCATGTGGGCCGCTGGATAGCGCGTGCCCGCGGTGATGCCGCGCGGTGCAACTTCATCCAGACGCCGTAAGTCTTGGGACGAAAGCTGCACTTCCAGGGCGCCTAAATTATCGTCCAGGTATTTGCGCCGCTTGGTCCCCGGAATTGGCGCGAGGTCCTTGCCCTGCGCCAGTACCCAGGCGAGCGCGAGCTGTGCGGGCGTGCAGCCTTTCGCGGCGGCCACCTGTTTAATAGCTTCTACGATGCGCAGGTTCTTTTCGAAGTTCTCGGCTTCGAATCGCGGGTGATGCTTCCGGAAATCCTTGGGGTCGGCCAGATCGGCCGTTTTCTCGAAACGGCCGGTGAGAAATCCGCGCCCCAGCGGACTGTACGGCACGAAGCCGATTCCCAGTTCCCGGCATACCGCTAGAATGCCTTCTTCGGGATCCCGCGTCCATAGCGAATACTCGGACTGCAGCGCTGCAATGGGATGGGTGGCCTGTGCGCGGCGGATCGTCTTCTCGCCTGCCTCCGAAAGCCCCAGATAACGCACCTTCCCTTGCTCCACCAGCCTTGACATCGCGCCCACCGTCTCTTCAATAGGAACCTTGGGATCGACACGATGCTGGTAATAGAGATCGATTACCGGGATGCGGAGCCGCCGCAGGCTCGCCTCGCAGGCCTGCTGCACGTATTCGGGCCGCCCGTTCACACCCAGAAAAGCGCCATCCGCGCCCCGCGCGTTGCCGAACTTTGTTGCAACGATCGCTTCGTGGCGGCGCGCCTTCAGCGCGCGGCCCACCAGTTCTTCGTTCCGGCCGACGCCGTACATATCCGCGGTATCGAAAAAGGTGACACCCCGGTCCAGCGCATGATGGATCGTGGCCAAGGACTCCTGCTCATCCCCCTCGCCGTAGAACTCCGACATGCCCATACAACCCAGACCCAACGCCGAAACCACCAGCGAACTCTTTCCAAGCCTGCGATATTCCATAAGTCCGAACCTATCACACCAGCCTGGCACTCGCCGTGCAAAACCTCCCGCGCTGTCTACAAGACTATGAGGCATCACATTGCAGGAACAGGGGTTGGGGCGGAGCGGGTGGCGGCAGAGTGGAGTGCCCTGGCCGCACGGGTGTGTCTCGCGGGCATCACGGGTTTTTCGGCGTGGGCCAGCGTAAACCCTTGCTATAATTGAGAGTTACTATCATCTTTTCACCGTGGGTCCTTTGATATCGGCATGAGGTCTATTGTCTTTTTTGTTCTTGGAACGGCCGCCTTGTGGGCCGACGATTTTACGACCGGCCAGGCGGCCAGAGCGGTCATCGGACAGGAAACGTTTACGGCTCAGCTTGACCAGCCCAGCGCCAGCGTGCTCGGCGGAGTCAGCGGCATCGCCTATTCCAAATCCAACGACACGCTGATCGTCGCCGATTCCAACCGGGTTTCGGCTGCGCCGCTCAACCATCGTGTTCTCTTGTTTCAGAATCTCTCGAGCATGCTGCCGCTGCCGGGAGCACAGTTGGATTACAGCCGGAAATGCCCGGTGTGCATAGGACAGGCTTCTCTGGTGTTGGGCCAGCCCGATTTCACGACCAATGCCGAACCGTCAGCGCCCAACCTGACTACGCAAAGCAATTTGCGGCTACCCACCGCGGTGGCTACGGATGGCGTGCACGTTGCGGTGGCCGATACGAATCACAATCGCGTGCTGATCTGGAACAGTTTTCCGGCGAGCAATAACCAACCAGCCGACGTGGTGGTGGGTCAGCCCGATTTCAAGACCGCTTCCGTCCCCGGGAACACTCCCAATCAGAAGTCGATGCGTGGCCCACAGGGCGTCTGGATCCAGGATGGCAGGCTTTATGTGGCGGATACTCAGAACAACCGCATACTGGTCTATAACCGGATCCCCACCAGCAACGGCGCCGCCGCCGATTTGGTCCTGGGAGCTCCCGACTTCACGACATTTGTCGAGCCCGACCTTACGCAACAGAAGTTCGATGCCAAGGCCAATAATCTGCTCAACCCGGTTGCTGTAACCTCCGATGGAGCCCGTTTGTTCATCACCGATTTGGGGTTCCAACGGGTTCTGATCTGGAATCGCATTCCCACCAGCAATGGAGCCGCGGCGGACGTGGTCATCGGCCAACCCGATATGACCAGCGCCATCTCCAACAATTCGTTTTCGATCGATCCAAACGACACTAACAGGGTGGAGCATGCCGTGCTTTGCACCGTCTCCAACGGCAAGGACACCAACGGCAACCCCACCTACCCGCCCCATTGCAACGCCACATTGAGCTTTCCGCGGTTCGCTCTCTCCGATGGAACGCGCCTGTTCGTCGCGGACGGAGGCAACGACCGCGTGCTGGTCTTCAATCAGATTCCCACGCAGAACGGGCAGAGCGCGGACTATGTGATCGGCCAGCTTGGCGGCGAAATCAACCAGGCCTCCGACGCCGCGGATTCGCTGCGCAGCCCCATGGGCCTGGCCTGGGATGGGACGAACCTGTTCGTCACCGATGCGTTCAACCGGCGCATCACCGTATACTCCGTCGGCGCCAACGCGATCCCGTATTCCGGAGTTCGCAATGCGGCGAGCTTGAAAATATTTGCCCTCGGCGCAGTCACATTCTCCGGTTCGATCACCGCCGATAATTACGTGACCGTCGTGATCGGCAACTCGGCCACGAACGCGTCGAGCTGTACGGCCCCGACGGCCAGTTCCACCGGCGCCTCCACCACCAATTGCGGCAACGCTTATACCTACAAGATCCAGAAGGACGACACGCTGGACAAGGTAGTGGACGCTCTGGTGAGCCAGATCAATTCCGGCAATTCGGGCAGTGGCGATCCTAACGTGTTCGCGTATCCGGACCATATCATCGAAGCGGTCCTCCTGACTGCCAAGGTGGAGGGCGTTGATGGGAATAACGTCACCATCAGCACCACGGTTTCGACAAGCGCCACGATTACAGCCACCACATCCGGCGCCAACCTGACGGGCGGCGGCGATGCCAGCAAGCTGGGACCGGGAACGACCGTGTCAATCCTGGGCTCGAACCTGTCGGCCAACAAAGTGGATGCCGACCTTACCAAAACACAGCTTCCCACCAGTCTGGGGAACACGACTGTCTACATGAACGGCATTGCCGCGCCGTTGTATTTCGTTTCTCCCAGCCAGATCAACGCGCAGATTCCCTGGGAAGTCTTCGATACCACCAGCATTAACGTTTACGTCCGCTCCGTGATGAACGACGGCAGCATCGTAGTCACCACTCCCATTGCCGTTACCATCGTGCCTCAGAATCCGGGGATATACACCGATACCAGCGATACCGACCCGAAACCCGGAAAGATTTTTCACGGTTCCAGCCAGGCGACCGGTGTGATCCTGGTGGATGGGAGCGTGAATGCCGGCGATGTCGCGACCGTTAAAATTGAGGACCGGAGCTACAGCTACACGGTGCAATCCACCGACACGCTCGACACCATACGTGATGCACTGGTGGTGCAAATCAACCAGGATCCCAAGGTGAGTGCCACCGCCGGAATCACGTTCGCACGCAACGTGCAGATTCGGGCGCGCATTTCCGGACCGGACGGCAACGGCATTCCCTTTTCCGCCACCACCACCAATTCCGGCGGTTCGCCGCAATTGGTGTTGACGCCGACAAATACCGCCTTGTGCTGTGCCAATATCGCAGGGTCGAAAGTAACCACCGATAATCCCGCCGTTCCCGGCGAGACGATTCTGGTCTATGCGACCGGTCTCGGCTTACCGGTACTGAGTGACGATAACCGGGGCTTCATCAATACTGGGACTCAGTATCCGCAGGGCGGTCCGGTAACGATCCCGGTGAACTTCGTTTCCTCCCTGGCAGGCGGCAAAACGGCAAATGTTCTGTCGGCCAGCCTCAAACCTGGTATGCCGCCGGGAACGTACGAGGTGGTGCTCCAACTCAACTCGGATATGCCCAGCGACCCGTTTACGCACCTTTACATTGCCCAGGATGTTTACATCAGCAATATCGTGACATTTCCGCTGGTGAACCCGGCGCAGTAGTCCAAAAAGCCCTCCGAAACCGATGGGTGAAAACCCGCACGAGGTGGTTGGCCTGCGCCTGGCAGGCTGAATACCTGCCCCACCATCCGTCACAAACACGAAGGGCGCGGAAGTGGATCCGCGCCCGGTGTTTAGCCCGAGGATTAAGCGGCGTTCGCCAGCAGTTCGTCGATGGAATCGCCGGAATCGCCCTCGAATTCGTGGCGATCGACGGCTTCCTGGCAACGAATACAGTATTTCGTCCACGGCACCGCGTCGAGGCGCTTCGGCTTAATGTCCTCTTCGCAGTGCATGCAGGTGCCATAGCTGCCATCGGCAATGCGGCCTAACGCACTGCGCACATTGCGCAGCAGATTGGATTCACGGTCCAGGTTGCGGATTGCCAGCTCCCGTTCGCCCGCGAGTTGGACCTCGTCTATGGCGTCGGGTGTCTTCTCGATGGCGATGTCATCCCGGTTCCGCAGACCCATGGACAGTTCGGCCTGCTTGGCCTCAAGCATTTTTTTGTATTTTTCTAGTTCGGTCTGGTTCATTGGTCCTTCTCCTTCGTCAACCGGTCTTGGTCTTTTATTTCTTCTCTTTAGCGCGACTTCGCCGTACGATATAGACGAAAAATCACCGCAAAAGTTTCACTCCCCTGGCCCACTCTTTGGGGCCATAACGTTCGTCGTACTGTAACCCAGCGACGCTCGCACGAGACGACCTATGAGCAATCGCTATGCCAAACCCCAACGCCCATCTCTGCTCTTACAGGGCACCCGGTGTCTCCCCTCTCTTATCGTCCGCAGTGTTACCATCTCCAAATAAATTTGAGCAAGAAAAATACGCGGCAACGGTTGTCAATTGGGCTCACTGGGCTCTTGCCGGCAGCCGCATGTATTTTTTTCTTTTTCGCCGGCCTGGCCTTTCTGCCGCACCTCGGTATCGAAAACGACGAGGCACTCTTCGCCACGGCTTTTTACAAGCCGGGCACCAGTGAAGAGTATGTCATTCGCCTGAGCCACAGCCGTTTGCCCTTGATGTTGATCAACTACCTCGGCACCCTGAAATCCTGGATCTACCGTCCTTTATTCCGCCTGTGGGGAACCAGTGTGGCGAGCATCCGGATTCCGGTGCTGCTTGCAGGCGTAACCAGCCTCTGGCTGTTCTACCTGTTGCTGCGGCGAGTCGCCGGCAAGCGCGCCGCCTTGGTTGGATGCGGTCTGCTCGCAACGGATTCAACGTACCTGTTGACTACCTGCTTTGACTGGGGGCCGGTGGCGTTGCAGCACCTCCTGCTTATCGGAGGCGCATTTTCGCTGGTTCTCTTCTGGCAGGAGGGAAAGCAAGCGGCCCTTGCGGCTGGCTTTTTCCTCTTCGGCCTCGCGCTGTGGGACAAGGCGGTTGCGTTTTGGATGCTGAGCGGCCTGGCCGTTGCGTCAGCGGTGATACTGCCGCGTCAAATTCTCGACAGAGTGACGGTTCGGCGTCTGGGGATCGCGATCCTGGCGCTGGTATTAGGAGCCCTTCCCCTCATCGCCTACAATCTGCGCAGCGGCTGGGGCACGTTACACGGGACGGCGAAATTCGATGCCAGCGACCTTAAAGGCAAGGCGCGCGCCCTCGAGGGTGTTCTTCGTGGCGAAGGCCTTCTCGGCTGGATGATTGCGGAAGACTGGCAGTCCTCGCATCAGCAGACGCCTCGGAGCACGCTGGAGAGAGCTTCCATCGCTCTGGCCGGCGCGACGGGAAAACCGCGCCGCAACCTCTTCTTTTATGCCTTTTGTGCGGCTTTGCTACTGGCGACCCTGGCGCGGGGCGCCGCACTCAGGGCCATTCTGTTCGCCCTCATCACCATGACTACCGCGTGGTTCGAGATGGCGTTGACTGCGGGAGCCGGAGGCGGAGTGCATCATATCGTGCTGCTATGGCCCCTGCCGCAGGTTATCGTCGCGATTTCGTTTGCGGCAGTCTGCGACCGCTTGGGCCGCGCCGCGCGGCCGGTGCTGGCGTGTGTGAGCGTTTTGGTCATACTTTCCGGGTTGGCGGTGCTAAACCAGCAGTACGCCCAGTTGGTTCGCAACGGAGGCGCCATCGCCTGGACGGACGCTGTCTTTCCGCTGACAGAATCTCTCGAAAGTAGCGGGGCGCGTTCCGTCTTCTGTCTCGATTGGGGCTTCCTCGACGCGGTGAGGGTGCTCAGCAGCGGTGTGCTGCCGGTGCGCGTTGGGTCTGAGCAGCTTTCGAAGCCGGAATGGGCGGCCGAAGACCGGAGCGCGCTGAAAGAAATGATCTCCAATCCGGAGAATATTTTCGTCGCGCACACGCGTGAATTTGAGTACTATTCCGGCTTAAGCGCAAGGCTGTTGAATTTTGCCCGCGGGGCCGGATATGAACGTGCAACTGTATCGTTCATCGCGGATTCACATGGGCGTACTACATTCGAAATCTATCGTTTCCGCGGACCATAAGGACTTCGATAGTCCAGTATCTAGTACGCCTAGCTCATTCCGGGAATTCAATGTCTGTTTTCACATTGACATGTTCCGCTTCCTCCATTTACTATCGACACGGTTCACACTTTTTAGCGATCTGTACCCTGGAGGAAAGAAAGTTAAATGCGAAAGTTCACTCTACTGCTGTGTATTCTCGGGCTCGTGCTGTTCATCACACCCCTCAGCGCGCAGCCACCCCAAGGAACCACAGTGCTCACGTTTGATGGGTTCTGTGACGGCGCCACGATCAATGTGAGTGGCGACTTCATTGGGGGAACTCATGACAACTGGGACTGCGCGGGCAGCCAAGCGCCGGTCGGCGGCACCGTCGAAACGATTGCGCGCGTGAAACCTGCCAGTTTCAAGGGCACCATCGAGGCCGCATTGACGGATGATGTCGGCCAAGTTGCGTTTGCCTCATGTCCCCTCAACCTGTATCTTTCGTTCAATCCGAACAAGTGGGCGTATTACATGTCCTGCGATGGTGTTTCGCCTCAGACACTGCTCAACAGCGGGACGTTCACGATCAGCGGCGGCCAGGCTAAAGCCAACCATCGCGGTGGCGTGAGTTCGTTTCAAGGCAAAGCCGGCGCCGTGGATGACAGCGACCTGATTACCGCCATCGGCGGCGGGTACCCGAAAGGACCCTATACGGCTGCTTTCGACGGCTTCTGTGATTTCATGGTGGTCAACACCAAGGGCAACAACATTGGCGGGACGCACGACCTGCTCACGAATTGCGGGCTTTTCGATGCGCATGTTTCCGGAAACAATGAGCAGCAGCCTGCCGATGTCACCGGCACGGCGGGTGCCGGCGCTTTGATGGCTTCCGACCAGAATTTCTATTTCGGGTTCCCGAACTGCGTCGATCAATACTACCTCACCTTCTCGAACCACACCTGGGCTCTATACCGGGCCTGCGACGCCAGCGGGCCGTTTTTTGTTAATGCTGGCACATTTACCCTCACCACGGGCACACCGCCTCCAGTCAAGGGCACGCGCCCGACAGCAGCAAGACACTAAACAACTCATTGCAGTTCCAGCGGCCCTCTCGCTTCCGGCGGGAGGGCCCTTTCCCTCTGCACGCCCTTAAATCAACCCCAGTTTCTTGCCCGCCTGGCCGAAGGCCGCCAGCGCGCGATCCAGTTCGGCGCGCGTATGGGTTGCGGTCACGATCGTGCGAACGCGGGCTTTGCCTCGCGGCACCGTGGGAAAGCCGATGCCGGTGGCGAGCACCCCTTCATCGAACAGCGCTCGCGACAGCTCATGGGCTTGCTTCGCCTCTCCGACAATGACAGGCGTGATCGGAGTTTCGCTCATTCCCGTCTGAAATCCCGCCGAAGCCAAACCTGCTTTGAAGTACCGGGTGTTGTCCCAGAGCGCCTGGATGCGCTCCGGCTCTTCTTCGAGAACGTCGAAGGCAGCCAAGCAAGCGGCCGCCACTGCGGGCGGATGGGATGTCGAGAAGAGGAACGGGCGGGCGCGGTGATAAAGAAACTCGATGAGATCGCGGCTGCCGCATACATACCCGCCCAGGACGCCGATGGCTTTTGAAAGCGTTCCCACCTGGATCTGAACGCGCCCATGCACGCCGAAGTGATCGATGGTTCCTCGCCCATTGCGGCCCAGCACGCCGGAAGCATGCGCATCATCCACCATCATGATGGCGCCGTGGGCCTGAGCCGCGGCAACCAGGCCGGGCAGGGGACCGATATCGCCATCCATGGAAAACACGCCGTCGGTAATGAGCAGCTTGCGGCCGGGCGTATCACGCAAGTCCGCCAGCTTCTGTTCCGCCGCGGCCACGTCCTTGTGGGGGAATACGTGGATCTTGGCTTTGGACAGCCGGCAACCGTCGATGATACTGGCGTGGTTGAGCTCGTCGGAGATGATGTGATCTTCCGGGGTCAGAACGGCGGCGACCGTTCCCGCATTGGCGGCGAAACCGGATTGGAAGACGACGCAGGCCTCCACGTTCTTGAACGCCGCGATGCGCTCCTCCAGTTCGAGGTGCAGCGACATCGTCCCGGAAATCGTGCGCACCGCGCCCGAGCCGACGCCATATTTGCGGACGGCCGCCAGCGCTGCTTCCCGCAGCTTGGGATGCGTCGTCAGGCCCAGGTAGTTGTTCGAAGCGAGGTTGATGACTTGTTTGCCGTCAAAACGCGATTCGGCAGCGCTTTCCGACTCCAGCACGCGGAGCCGCTGGTACGTGCCTTCCCGGCGCCACTGATCGAGCTGTTCGCTGAGATAACCGAGAGGATTGCCCGCGGAAGTCATGCCATGTGCTCGCCGAGCGCGCGCTCGACTTCGTCCGGACCCACCGTCTCGCCCTCATTCAGGCGCATGAGGATCGCGTTGATGATCTCTTTGGCTTCGTCCTTGCGGTAGTTCTTGATGAAGCCGTCGAAGAAATGCTCTCCAGCCAGCGCGTGATTGATCTCGGCCTCCTTGTTGTGGTCCTGCAATTCGGTGAAGTAGACCACGCGGTATTTGCCGGTGTACTCGGTCTCGCGATAGATTTCGAACATCACCTTGTCCGACTCGAACAACATAGTTTCGAGCGTAGCACAGCCTCTTCGGGGCCGAGACCGAGGCTGGTAGAATAGGGGGGAGCGATCCAGCGGGAGTAACTCAGTGGTAGAGTCACAGCCTTCCAAGCTGTTGGTCGCGGGTTCGATCCCCGTCTCCCGC
>PSRJ01000186.1 GCA_003175985.1 Terriglobia bacterium | reverse complement strand
CGGGAGACGGGATTCGAACCCGCGACATCGACCTTGGCAAGGTCGCACTCTACCAGCTGAGTTACTCCCGCTCGGGTGGGGAATTTCTCATTGTCCATCGAAACATTCCAGGTGTCAAACGTTGCCGCTAAGCGAATGAATAGAAGGTGTTTATAATCTTGTTGTAAATCGGTTACGGTGTGCTAGACTACTTTCCGGCTGGCCCTGGACGGGGGAGCCAGCCGGATGCCCGTTCCTCGAAATCCGGTCACAAACAGTATCGTCACATCGCCTGTGGCAATGGTGTGGAAAAACGTGTGCTAATGGTGTCTAAAACGCATGAATAACTGGGATCAGATTCGCAGTTGCCTTCGCACTAAAGTGAGCGTAGAGAGTTATGAGAATTGGCTGAAGGCGACATCATTTCTCGGCATGGACGGCCGAACGCTGCTAGTAACAGTACCTGACCGTGAGACACGGGCCTGGCTTGAAACTGAGTATGCTCCCCTGGTGCGAACGGTGATCAAGGACCTGTCGCTTCCCGTAAGCCAAGTCGTATACGAAACAGAGCCCGAGCGGCGCCATTCCGCGCTCTCAATTCCGGCGGAGAGCGGGGTGGATGGAGAGCTGAACCCCAACCCGCTCAATCCCAAATTTACGTTCGAAAGCTTTGTGGTGGGTGCGTGCAACCAGTTTGCTCACGCTGCGGCGCGATCAGTCGCCGAGAAGCCTTCCCGCAGCTACAACCCGCTGTTTATTTACGGCGGCGTGGGGATGGGCAAGACGCATCTGATGCATGCGATCGGCAGGTCCCTCATAGAGCACTACGGCACTATGCGGATCATCTACACCTCGAGTGAACGGTTCATGAACGAGATGATCTCTTGCATCCGCACCGAACGAATGCCGCAATTCCATCACCGCTATCGCGAAGCGGATGTGCTGCTGATCGACGATATCCAGGTTTTGGGGAACAAGGAACGCACCCAGGACGAGTTCTTCCATACGTTCAACGATCTGCACGACCACCAGAAGCAGATCGTGATTTCGAGTGACGCGCCGCCTAAAGACATTCCGGGGTTGGTTGAGCGGCTACGCTCCAGGTTTGAATGGGGACTGATCGCGGATATACAGCCGCCGGATCTCGAGACCAAGATGGCTATTCTCGACAAGAAGGCGGAAGCTGAGGGAGTCAAACTCCCGGACGACGTTCGGTCGTTCATGGCTTCGAAGACAAAATCCAACGTACGCGAACTGGAAGGAGCTCTCATCAAGCTGATCGCGTACTCCTCGTTAACCGGAGCGCCGATCAATCTGCCCATGACCCAACAGGTGTTGAAGCATCTCGTGCACGTGCAGGACCGCCGGGTGACCATCGACTCCATACAGAAGGCAGTGGCGGAGCGGTTTCAGATCAAGCAGGCGCAACTGAAGGAGAAGAGCAACACCAAGAAGGTCGTCTATCCGCGGCAAGTAGCCATGTATCTGGTCAAGGAGCTGACGAACGCGTCTTTGCCTGAGATCGGACGAGCCTTTGGCGGCAAACATCACACCACGGTCATTCACTCCATAAACAAAATCGAGGAAACACGTCACAACGATCCGGAATTGAACAGGCTGCTGCACAGTTTAATGGACTCATTGCAATGAAGTTCCGGCGTTCTTCCCGGAGAGTCTCCGCCGGAGGCTTCGGAAAACTGTGCAAAACCGTTTCCGCACCGGATTTTGCTCCCTTTTCGAACCACGATTCCGCAAGTTCCTGTGGCGAAAAGTGGTTGAATTTAGTATAATTTAGGTAGCCTTCAACAGTTTGCACAGGCCCGATGAACGCGGTTGGTATTGTACGTTTATAGGGACTTCCGGAATAGGAATAAAGGCCTATGGAATTCACTGTCAGCAAATCCGATCTGGTGCGAGAGCTGAGTCTGTCGCAAGGCGTGGTGGAGAAGAAAACCACGATTCCTATTCTTTCGAACGTGCTGCTGGAAGCGGCGGGAGATCGTGTAACGCTGACGGCGACGGACCTGGAGTTGGGAATCCGCTGTTCGTGTCCGGCGCGGATCAAGAAAGAAGGCTCGGGAACCGTACCGGCGCGGAAGTTGCTCGATTATGTACGCCTCTTGCCGGACGCCGATCTTACGATGAAGTTCCTCGAGAACCACTGGGCGAACATTGTTTGTGGGAGATCGCGGACGCGCATAGCGGGCATGTCGCGCGAGAGTTTTCCGGAACTGGCGGAGATGCCGCCCCGGATGGCGGAGATTCCAGTGCGCACTCTCTCCTCAATGATTGCGCGGACTTCGTTTGCGATCTCGATGGAAGAATCGCGCTTTACCTTGAATGGCGCCTTGCTCGTGATGCGGCCGGAAGGGCTGACCATGGTCGCCACGGACGGGCATCGCCTGGCTTATGTGCAAGCATCTCCGGCTGAGAGCGGGCAGGTAGACAAGCAGTTTCGCGCTTTGGTCCCTAAGAAGGCTATGGCGGAATTGATCAAGCTCGCCGATGAAGCAGCGCCGGATGCCAAGGTGGCTTTTGCGGGCGATGAGAATCACCTCTTCTTCGAAGTAGGACACCGGCTTCTGATTACGCGCAAGCTGACCGGCAATTTCCCCGATTATGAACGCGTACTGCCAAAAGATCATGCAGTGACGGCGAAGCTGCAAAAAGACGAGATCCGCTCGGCAATCGAGCGCGTTGCCCAATTCGCGGATGAGCGGTCGCGCGCGATTCGTGTGCAGTTCACCAATGGGGAGGTGAAAGTCTTCTCATCTTCCGTAGAAATGGGAGAGAGCGAAGAAAGCGTGCCCAGCGAGTATCAGGGCCCGGATATCGAGATCGGGTTCAACGCGCAGTACCTGCTGGATTTTTTGCGGGCCATCCCGCAGGAAAGCGTCGCGTTTGAACTGAAAGATCAGAAGAGCGCGGGCGAAATGCGGCCCGCCGGCGATAAAGTGGCGGACCAGTATCGTTACGTGGTCATGCCGATGAGAATCTGAATCGGAACAACGTATGGCGAATGAGGTAAACACGGGGTCGGGAGAAGTTTACGATTCCAGCAGTATCAAGGTTTTGGAAGGGCTGGAGGCGGTACGGCTGCGGCCTGCCATGTATATCGGCTCCACCGGTGAGATGGGCCTTCACCATCTGGTTTACGAGGTAGTAGACAACTCCGTAGACGAGGCTTTAGCCGGGTATTGCACGGAGATTTCGGTTACCATCCACGACGACAATTCCGTGGAGGTCATTGATAACGGCCGCGGAATTCCGGTGGATATTCACGAAGAAGAGGGCGTGTCGGCCGCCCAGGTCGTGATGACGAAACTGCATGCCGGCGGCAAATTCGACTCGAAGAGCTACAAAGTTTCCGGCGGTCTGCATGGCGTGGGAGTGAGTTGCGTGAACGCCCTTTCCGAGAGCCTGGAGCTGGAGATCTGGCGCGACGGCTACACCTGGGTTCAGGAGTACGCTTGTGGAATTCCGAAAGCGCCTCTGGCCAAGGCGGGAAAAGCCGGGCGAAAAACCGGGACGCGGGTCACTTTCAAACCGGATACGACCATCATGGAAGTGACCACGTTCAATTACGACACGCTGGCGCAGCGGCTGCGCGAGCTCGCGTTCCTGAACAAAGGTCTGAAGATTACCCTAACCGATGAGCGGGTGGATCCCGAGAAGAAGACCGAGTTTCTATATACCGGCGGGATTGCCGAATTCATCAGGCACCTGAACCGCGGGAAATCGGTGCTGCACGATAAGCCGATCCACTTCGAAGCTGACCGCGAACTGCCCAACGGCGGGACTCTCACGATGGAGGTGGCGCTGCAATACAACGACGGCTATTCGGAGAATGTCTTCAGCTTCGCCAACAACATCAACACAGTGGATGGCGGTACGCATCTGAGCGGATTCCGTTCGGCGCTCACGCGGACGATCAACGCCTTCGGACAGCAGGCAGGGCTGTTCAAAGACGTAAAAGAAAACCTCACGGGCGACGATGTTCGCGAGGGCCTCACGGCGGTGGTGAGCGTGAAGGTGCCGCAGCCGCAGTTCGAAGGGCAGACCAAGGGAAAGCTGAATAGCGACATCGCCGGCTACATGACGCAGTTCGTGAACGAAAAGCTGAGCGAATACTTCGATAAGAACTCCGCCGTAGGCCGGAAGATCGTAGGCAAGGCGATTGAAGCGGCGCGCGCCCGGGAGGCGGCGCGCAAGGCGCGCGATCTGACGCGGCGCAAAGGGGCTCTGGATTCCGGTGGGCTGCCTGGCAAGCTAGCCGATTGCCAGGAGAAGGACCCGGAGCGTTGCGAGCTGTTCCTGGTGGAGGGCGAATCAGCCGGCGGCACGGCGAAACAGGGGCGCGACCGGCGGTATCAGGCGATTCTGCCGTTGAAGGGCAAGATTCTCAACGTCGAGAAGGCACGCTATGACAAGATGCTCAGCCACGAAGAAATCCGCGCCATGATCACGGCCCTGGGCACGGGGATCGGCAAAGACGACTTCGATGTGGCGCGCCTGCGCTACGGCAAAGTTATCATCATGACGGACGCGGATGTGGACGGCTCGCACATCCGCACGCTCCTGCTGACTTTCTTCTTCCGCCACATGAATGAGCTCATCCTGCGCGGGAAAGTATTCATCGCTCAGCCGCCGCTCTACCGGATCAAGAAGGGAAAGAGCGAGAAGTACATCAAAGACGAGAAGGAATTCACGAAGGAGATCATGCGGCGGGCGACGGAGAATCTGACGCTGGAGATTCACGCCAACGGGACCGCGAAGGGAGCCGGGGCAGTATTGGAAGGCACGGAACTGCGCAATTTCCTGCTTAGTCTGGACGAGTATGAGCAGATGTTCCACAAAGTGGAGCGGCGGCTGCGCGACCCGCGAGTGGTCGAGGTGCTGGCCAACATCGAGCTGCATGTGGACCATAAAGCCGAGTTTCAGGATGAAGCCAACCTGAAACCGGTGTTCGAGGCCTTGCAGAAGCTGGGATTGAATCCGGAGATGCGGCACGATGAAGAGCACTCGGCTTACGCCGTGATGTATCACGATTCCACGAATGCCGAGCGGGGCATCGGGCTGGCGCTGGCGGCGCAGCCGGAATACCGCCGCTACCGGGCGCTGGCGCGGCTGATCGCCCGGTATAACGACCCCCCCTTCGCCGTGGTGAAGAACGAGCATCGCGATGCCCAGCCCAACTGGATCGAGCTGCTGAACTACGTCAAGACCGAGGGCAAGCGGGATGCTTCCGTCCAGCGCTACAAAGGGCTGGGTGAAATGAACGCGGAGCAACTGGCGGAAACCACGATGAACCCGGAACGCCGCACGCTGCTGCAGGTGCGGCTGGAAGACGCGGTGGAGAGCGAAGAGATCTTCTCCACGCTGATGGGCGAAGACGTAGAGAGCCGGCGGAAGTTCATCGAAGAAAACGCGCTGGACGTGAAGAACCTGGACGTGTAGCGCTCAATCGCCGCGGTTCGCCCGGGTGCTATCATTCCGGGAGGCGAGCAGATCACTGATGGATTCCGAAGAAGTCATTGCGCGGCTGGAGACGTTCGAAGGGCGTGTGCCGCATATGTATCGCTGCACGGGGGGCGATGTGACGATCGGGATCGGGCATGCGCTGCTGGCCATCGGCGATGTTGCGGCGCTGCCGTGGATGATCGGAAACCGGCCGGCAGCCGCCAACGAGGCGCAGGCGGATTTCCAGAAGGTCGCGGCCGCTCCCATGGGATTGGTGGCGGGCAAGTATGCCGGGCTTACGCAATGCCGTCTGAGCGATAGCGATATCCTGCAGCTCGCGCGTACCGACCTGGAGAGCTTCGTCACGCGCCTCTCGGCGGAGTTGCGGAACTGGAACTCCTATCCCAATCCGGTGCAGGCCGCGCTGTTCGATATGGCGTTCAACCTGGGGATCGGCGGGCTGAAGAAGTTCGTGAAATTGCTGGAGGCGGTGGATTCCGGCGATTGGGAGACGGCGGCGCAAGAGTGCCACCGTCGCGGGGTCAGCGAGCAGCGGAACGACGCCGTGGCCGCACTATTCTGGCGGGCAAAATCCACTCAGGCTCGTGCGATCGGATAAAGCAAGACTGGCCGCTAACGGCCGGTGTGCAGGTTGTTGTGGATGGCGTAGAGCGCCAGCTCGAGGCGATCGGAAACGCCTAATTTGTCGAAGATGTTGTGCAGATGGTTCTTTACCGTCTGCTCGCTGATAAACATCTTCTCGGCCATTTCCTTGTT
>PSRJ01000181.1 GCA_003175985.1 Terriglobia bacterium | reverse complement strand
GCACACATCCCGGAGGGCGCAAGGCGCGCTGCTCCCAAGGCAAGGGCTGCATTTTCTGGAAGGGGACCCAAGCTCGTCTTGGGGGAGGAGTCCGGAAAAAGCAGAAGCCCGCCGTCCGCCGGGCGCAGCTACCGCGCCGCCGCGGTGCCCGAGAGAAACGGGACAGAAAGGCGAGCGCTCCCAGCATGCATCGAAGCCGTTCAAAAAAGTTTCCTGAAGGACGCCACCAAAGCCTACGTAGGCCGTCATAAATAGGAGTGGCCACTCGAGCCGACGTAAAACGCGCTTGCGACTACCGATCCACTCCGCGATCGTTTCGTCTCGCGCAGTCGGGATAATCGCGATTCGGTGCTTCGTCATACGCGCGCTCCGCCATTGGCAGGCACGGGGCAGTCGTGATTTCAACAGGAAGAGTCTGGCTATTTGAGGATCGCCAAGCGCCCGTTGGTACAAACTCACCAAAGTAGCCAGATAATCCGAGCCGGCCATATTCTCTTGACCTCGCCAAGGCCCAGGGAAAACCTAGAACCCTTGGGAACAAATTCTTAGTCTTTGGTCCCATTTCAAGGCGGAGATCGGGATTCTAGAATGCAGGCGAGCTGATATCAATGCTTGCAAAGCGATTACATCGTCCCCCGGGCGCACCTCGGACACTAGTTGCCTATTACACCATTGCTAGCTTCCTCGTGTGTAACTCGGTTATGCCGTTAGTTTGGCAAAACCCTTGTCGCGAGTGTCCCATATTTACACAGCAAGCTTTGAGTGGTGCTCTCGAATTCGCGAAACATATCTTGCTGCCTTCTGGATTCGGGTTACGGCATTGGGCGGCCTCTGAGTTGGCCTGGCCAGACGATCTTCACTGTAAACTTCCTACGTGGGCACGCGAGCGCTCAGATAGGCTGAATATTCATACTCCGATCTCTCGGGACGAAGAACTCACAGGCGCTCGCAGTGACTCCTCGAAATCCACACGGATGGCAGTACGATTGCTGGAAATCATACGGAAGCTATCACCGGTTGGTAAATCGACGACGAAACAAGAGCTACTTCGGAGGATCGAAGAGATACTTGCCGATCGACTCGGGGATCGTTATAGGTCTCTTAGCCAGGAGACTGCAATTCAGTTAGTCACTAAGGTTTCTGGCAAAACTGGTCGACTTCTTAAGGACGAATCTGTCTTGATCGCCCTATCGGAAAGCTTTAAGCACGAGATCAACCAATTGAAAAGTCGATGGAAGCTGGACGATTCGCGAATCTGTGCATTCCTGCTAAAGGCCTCCGTAGCCGAATTGGAAGCCGCCTTTGAGGGCAGATCACTGTCCTTGGCGGACGAGCGTTACATCGTCAGGTGGACGTCGGTCATGCCTGATCCTATTGAGGAAACAAAGCGTCGGATTAAGAAACGACTCGCTGAAACTGAGCAGCGAGCCGCGATGGCGGCGCGGCAGAGTAGCATCATCCTCACGGCTCAAGCGGCAGGCTTGGATATCGAAATTGGGGAAACAATGGCATTATATCTCGCGCAGACTGTGTCAATAGAAGAGATACAACTTTTAAGTGAAGACTTGCGCGACCTGAGTGTTGGGCTGGCATGCGCAGTGGTCAAGAACAACGCTCGGGAGCCCGAGCCGATAGAGTTAATGCGCAAATCCGCTCGCTACGAGAAAGCAGTAAAGGCCAGAGTTCGGCACTTATCAGAAACGCGGCCGATGGTTTCCCGCAAGAAAGGCGGCTCTCGGCCGTTCACCAGTCTCATTCTGGCTCTCTTTTTGTCCCAGTACTACCATCCGAATATCAGATGCACCATCGATGCTAATAGAACGCTCGCTCGATGTGCTCATCATCGAAAAGAGCTTAGAGCCGCGGGATAAGATATCGCACGATCAGGATTCGGTGACCTATGATTGGTTTTCCCAGTTATAGAGAGTCTGCCGACTAATACCAAGATTTTCGGCAACCTTGTCATTGCTGCTGTACCGTCGGCGGGCTTCCTTCACGAGAAATTCTCGAAGAGTTTTTACGTGTTGGTCAAAATTTAGGTTCGCCGCACCGGAAGTGATGACGAAATCATTTTTACGGGCTTCGATATCGGTCTGAACTGAGTTGGCCATCGCATGAACAGTTTGGTTTTCAATTAACCGTTTCAGTTGTTGCCACTGACCGAAGTGGTCTTCTGCTTTGCGAAGATTATTTTCACTCAGATAGACGCGTGCCAAATGTAAGTTACAAACTGCAGTGGTTTGGGCGTTGTCGCTGCTTTTAGCCTTTCGGAGGGCGCGGCGGAAATCCTCTTTGGCTTTTTGATATTTTCCGAGTTCCAATCTGGCTTCGCCGCGGGCAATAAAAGCATCAATCTCGCAAAGAACTTGGTGAGCCTTTTGTGCGGTACTCAGAACATGGGCGGCGGTCCTTTCGGCCGCAGCAAAATCGCGGCGGCGACGCTGGAGACGGCTCCAAATGACCAAAGCTTTGCACTGCCAGCGTACGTCAGTTGTGTGCGGGGAACGAACTATTTGCAGAACCTCGTTGAGATATTCTTCACATTCCCTGTCACGGCGCAAATAAAAGCAAGCAAGGGCTAATTCGTGAGCCGCGCGAGCGCGGTACAGAGGGTGGTCTTGGAGCTCATTATAGGCTCCCTCCAGAATCTTCTTAGCGGCCTCCAATTTGGGAACATCGGATCCCGCCAGTGCACGCTTGACCATACCCCAGAGAAGTTCTGCGTAAGCTTTGTTCACCCAGTCTCCGGTCGAATAGAGCAGAGTTATGACCTGTATGATCAACGGCCTGGCATGCTTAAGGTGCCCGGTGATATAGGCGAGCCACGCAAGACCTCTTGGCGCTAAGCATAAGGCGAGGTTGCGAGAAATGTAATCCCGCTCTTCAATGAAGTGGTCTCTCTGTGCCCGTAGACGATTTTTAAAAATTGTCTTCTGTTGTTCTGTGGTGGCGGAGCCTATGGCGCCCGAGAGTCCATCTTCTTTTGCTTTGAAGCGATCGTATTTTCTCTTAAGATCATCGTGCAGGAGTTCTGTAGCTTGCACATAGGCAACCCGGGAACGCTCGTATTCGGACAACTGCCGATAGACTTGACCAAGGAAGTAATAGGTTCGAGCAGCCGTACCCTCCACGGAATCGTCGTGATCCATTACAGTCGCATCAGGATCGTCACTGCGTTTCAGGAGCTGGTCAACGAGATCTTTACACCGTTCTGCCTTTCCTCGAGCTTCAAGGTAGCGGTGGCTGCGATAAAAAGTTTGACAATACGCTAGGAATAGACGGATTCGGACGTTAGTGATCGTTCGATCCTCGTCCGCCCGCGGCAATGTGTCGAGTTCGGCATCGACTTTGGCTCCTTCAGCCTGGACTACTCGGAAGGCTTCCTTAAATTTGCCGTGATAATCGTAGATCTCGGCGGAAATACTGATACCGTCGTAGTAGTTCAGTTGATCATCGATCGTGAGGTTTTCAAGGTTCTTGTACTCGTTGAGGCAGGCCTCTAAATCCTCTACTCTCTTGAGAATGTGCTCGGCATGCGTACGGCTAAAGGCCGCGCGTCTAATTGTAGATCGCAGCTCCTCGACTAGATCCTGTAATTGACTACACAAACCATTCGAGGATGGAATCGACCGGACCATTACAGTATCCGACATTCCCTTCTATTGTTGTACCGATGAGGATGAAAATGCAATGGCTTTCCTGTTTACGTTGGTTGGCACACGAACGCAAACCGACATGGCTTTGGTGCTGGCTACACGCACGGAGTAGCGAAAAACAGCGCTCAAACACACTCAGTTCGTTCCGCAAATGGCGATGCGTGAAGTTATCATCTAGCCAGCGTCCTGAAATCTATCACCCCACCCAAATAGTGCTCCGACGAATCCATAGCCGAGCGGCGAGCGAGCGCCTGAAACGTAGTCCCGAAGTTCGGCCACACCGTCCCTCCCCCTTGATCGCGCAACTCGTAGGCGAACGCTCGCTCTTGCGCGGATGGCCTGAATTCTCTCCATTGAAGCTCTCCGCTTTCCTGATCAAAGAAATGATCGCCCAGGCCTAGGTCTGCGATGACGAAGAATGGCGAACCCCTCCGAATTCTCAGGTATTTCACGCGTTCCCTGATCACGGCCGCACCTCTTCATACGACTCGGCTTCCCGGCGACTTGGTGGCGACTCCGCCCTGGAAGGCGGCTGCGCCGAGTTCGAGATTGGCCGGCTTCCGTGCAACAAACGTCGATTCGAGCATCGGGTGGTATTCGTCTGTCCAGCCGACCGACGTTTCCGGATGAAATGTGACGACGGCCAGGGGCTCCTTGCCTATCGCGTCAATCGCGTGGAACCCGCCGGCCGGGATGATAAACATACTACCGGGCTCAAGCGAGCACTCCACATCTTCCCCCGTTCCGTCCGCATTAGCGGGAACAGTACAGGTTCCGTGCCCCGCGAAGACGATTGTAAAGCGAAAACTCGGGTGATTGTGACGACTCTGTTTGTAGCCTATCGGGAAATGGAGGTAGTTTAAGCAGGGATCGCCTTTTCGTGGAGGCGCCACAATGAGCGTTGTGGAGCCACCATCGATATACTTCAGCCTGCCGTCTCCTTGCTCCAGTGGGCCTCCAAACTGTGATAACCCCTGGTAGCCAAGGCGCGACGCCACTGCACCTTCACCATAGCGGGACCGAATGGCGCATCTGCCAGGCAAAGCGAAGTACATACCGCGGGAGAGTTCGAATGTACGGGTCGCGCCGTTCACGGAATGAGTAATATCAACTGAACCCCTACGAACAAAACCGTAGTGGGTCCTGGCCCCCGGAAGCTGTAACGGCGGGCCTCCGGCGGTGAAGCCCGTGAATACCGTCGGCGTTCGATCCTGTGATAAGTCGGCTAAGAGCCCATGAGCTCGGTGCAGGCTCCAGAAGTGCCGTGCACCAGCAAGTAGAAGACGCCTCCCTCGGCGCGGCATTGAGTTCGTGCCGGTTTGAGTGTCGGGATCGGCCCAGGGCTTCAAGCCGGGATCGATGACATCGAGTGAACCCAGGAACTCCAGGTCCTTTTCGTAGATAGGCGGTCCAAAAAACGCACCGCACTTCTGACAGTGATATTGCCAAGCAGAACGATCATCGTCGGCCATAACCCGGTCTTGAATGACCATTCCTATCGTGCATTTGGAGCATCTAAAACGTCGCTGCATTTGAGTGAACCTCTGTGCTAGCGTAATGCAATTTATTTTTACGGTCAACGTCCAATGTTTAGACTATTAATAAAATTGTCTAACATATTGAAAACAGGCGATTTATTGTTCGGTATGAGGAACGCATCATAGATCCTGGACGAAAATTGACAACATCGTAAATAGCAAAAGAGCTGAACGGAGATCCTTGACTTTGGGTTCGGGTGGTTCTAAAGTTGAAAGCGCCCGGGGCGCGGTTCGTTTGCAGCGACGTAGCGCCCCTCGGCGCTGACTTGGCCGGGAAAACCCGACCTGTCGCCCTCACAATAGCACATGCGGGGAGGGGCGGTCGGGATGACCAGTTGCCGGAAAGGAGGTCTATGCGGTATCCCGACTTGGTTGCTCCGCAACTGCGGGTGCTTATTTTCGCGGCGTGCTGCTTCGTCATCGAGTTGACTACGGCCAATGTGCTTTTCTGAAAAACACGGCGTAGCTGACGATAAGCACCTGTATCGGTTTAATTCTGGGGCCGCTCTCTGGCCCCTTTTTTTTTGTCCAATGCAACCTCGCACCTGAATGGTCCCGCCAGAGACTACCTCACCCCGAATGCAATGCGTGGATACTGGAAAGCCGGCGAGTGCCAGCTCTACACGCCGGAACTCCAAGGGCTGAGGTCGCGCTTGAGCCAGGCTTTCGCAACGGCCCAATCACGTCGAACGGTACTCTCGCCCCGCTTGAGCGTCACCGCCAGCTCAGCGGTCGAGAGCCCGCCGAAAAAACGGAGTTCGACGATCCGCCGAAGCATGGGATCGAGGCTGCCGAGACGTTCTAGCGCTGAGTAGAGCGGCTCAAATTCCGGAGCTGGCGCCGCAAGTACCTCCACTTGATCGAGAGGGACTTTGTGCCACTGGCCACCCCGTTTCCTCGTCAACCGCCGACGTGCTCGATCCACGAGCGTCTCGCGCATTACGCGGGACGCTGCCCCGAAAAAGTGCGCTCGGCTGAGATATTGAGTCGGACCATTCTTGGCGAGACGGAGGTAGGCTTCGTTGACGAGTTCCGTCGTTTGAAGAGTGGGATGAACCGGCTGCCGCCTCATGAGTTGGGCGGACATCCGGCGCAGTTCCGGGTATTCCCGTTGGACGCGCTTGGCGGGATTTTCGGGGTTACGAGAGTCTGTTTTCGGTTTGTGATTAGTTTGGCTCACCAGAGATCTCCTTGTCTTGCGTAGATTCGGGGGGTAAGACCCCAATCTTCAAATGCGTGAATTGCTGAAAAAGTGGCCGCACAAAGCTACCGGCGCTGGCCTTTGCGGCTGGAGCCGCGGTGCCATTTCAGGACAGCGTCTTTGAGCCCTCCCGGCCGAAGGTACTCCTTCCAAGCACCCTCAAGCTGGCGGCGCACCTGCGTGGACCAGGAGTCAAAAGGAAACTCGTAGCGCGCGCTCAAATGGATGTGCATGCCCGGTTCATCCGCCGGGCACTCCCGAAGGGAATCCCGGCGCGCGCGGCCCAATTGCTCTTGGGTTAAACCCAGCGCGTTGAACCAGTCGGCGTCCGTAAAATCGGCGTCCGCGAGATCGGCCCCGGCGAAGTCCACGTTGCGAATGAAAGCGCCCGCAAAACTGGCTTCCACCAACCGGCTCGCCCGGAAACTAGATTGCACGAGAAATGATTGAGCGAAACTAAAACGTCGCAAGTCCGCTTCGCTAAAGTCCATTTGATACAGATCGAGATGTTCCAGGTCGTTCTTCTCGAAGCAGTCCGAAAACTTGTTGTGGATGATGGTTCGCACGAGGGCCAGAATGGCCTTGCGGGTGTCGCGGATCGCGCCTGTGACGCCGCTTTCAGGCACCGTCAAAAGCAAATCCTTTAGCGCGGCGGCACCTTTTTGTTGGACGGCGGGCGTTGCATGGGTGAGCAGCGATTCGACCTCCCGAAGTGTCTGGCTCGCGTTGGCTCGGTGGCCGTAGGTGATGTTACGGATCAGCTCTTCGATGCCCTCGGCATCTATAGGCTGGTCAGGCCCCGCCTTTGGCTGGAGGGCACGGCTCCTGATTGCCCGAGGCGGTGGAGCGCTTGGCATGGCAAGCGGTCGCCACCTCGATAGGTCTTTCAAGATGGCGTGCATTGAGGAGTAGCGGCGCGCACGATCTCTTTCCAAACAGCGCCGGACGATGCCCACCAAAGGCGCCGGTACGCCGTTGGGAAGAGTTTCGGGGGATCTTGTCAGGATGGCCTCGACCAGTTCGTCGCGACCGCCCCTTCCAAAGGCATGCCGGCCGCTCAAGAGTTCGTGGAAAATCAGGCCGAAGCTGAAGATTTCGGTCAATGAGTCGGATTGACGACGCGAGCCGTTCAAAAGTTCCGGCGCCATGTAGGCTTTGGTCCCGAAGTCCGCGCGAACTGTAGCAGAAGGATCACTGATGGTTAGCGCGCGCGCCAGTCCGAAATCAAGCAGTTTCACTTGGCCGCCCTGCGTCACCATGACGTTGGCCGGCTTCAAATCGCCATGCACGATTCCGCGGGTGTGAGCGGCCGCCAAGGCCTCAGCCATCGGAAGCGCGTAGGCCAAAGCTTCCTCCAGCGGCAACCGGCGCGAGCCCAAAATCCGATTGAGAGTCTCGCCGGAGAGGTATTCCATGGCGATGAAGCACACGCCGTTTTCTTCGCCTACTTCGTAGATCGTCACGATGTTGGGATGGTTCAGCGCCGAGGCCAGGCGGGCCTCTTGCAAGAGTCGAGCCTTTGCGCCGGGACGCGCCATCACCAGAGGTTGAAGGACTTTAAGAGCGACCCGGCGCTCCAAGCCGCGATCCAGCGCTTCGTAGACAATGGCCATGCCGCCTTCGCCAATGCGATGGTGGACCTCGAAATGCGAGATCGTGCTGTCGCCAATCGAGGAATAGAGTCCCAAAAAGCTGTCGGATTTTCCGAGCTGGGCGAGAAGCGACTCCACTTCGTGGCGCACCTCCGCGTCTGGGCAGGCCCGCTGCAGGTAGGCGGCCCGCTGAGAAGGATCGAGGCCGCTTGCCATCGCAAAGACGCGTTTGACTTGCGCCCATTGGCGGGGATTCATGAGGGTCGCTTCAGTTCCCGTGCCAGCCAAGCCTTGGCCAGCGCCCAATCCGTCTTGACGGCAGTTACGCCCACGTGGAGGACGGCGGCAGTTTCGTGCAAACTCAAGCCCGCAAAGAACCGGAGCTCCACAATCCGGCTTTGCCGCCGTGAGAGCTTGGAGAGCTGCGTCAACGCCCGATCCACATCCAGAATCAAATTGCTCGTCTCGGGCGAACACACCAGAACCTGATCAAGATCGACGGAGGCAAAAGCGACCGAACGCTTTTTTGAGAGCCGGGCGCGCGCGTAATCCACGAGCACCTGCCGCATCGCTCGGGAGGCTAGGGCGAAGAAATGCTGCCGGTCTTTCCAAGGCCCTGACCCGGGTTTGATGAAACGCAGATAGGTTTCATGCAAAAGATCGGTGGGGGTCAAGGTGTGATGCGGGCGCTCATGAGCGAAATGACGCGCCGCGATTTTTCGAAGTTGAGTGTAGACATAAGGCAGAAGCTCGGCCTCGGCGCCGGGACGGCCTTCATGGAGATCCCCCAGCATCGCCGTGATCTTGGTTGAGGCCGTCATGGCGCTTCTTTTCGAATTGTAAGGCGAAAGTCGGGGCCGCGGATTTCGGTTACGCGACAGAGGCCGGCCAACCGGGATGCAATAGCATCGTCGTTGAGCGTGGCTGCCAAATCATCCAGCGAATAGGGGCTCGTTACAATCAGCCCGGCGCGATCGGCACAATCGCGGGCGTCGAGGATCTCCCGAAGAAGCTGGCGGCTGTAGGCGGTGTGGGCACCAAGCCCGAGGTCATCGAGCATGAGCACGTCGGCCTCCGCAAACCCATCAATAGCGGCTTGTTCTTGTTCGGGTCCCTGCATCCGCACCTGGCGGCTTAGCTGGCCCGCCTGGACGATCGCGACGGATAGGGTTTCGTCAAAGCAACGCCGGGCGGCCGCATAGGAGAGATGCGTTTTACCTACCCCGGAGGGGCCCCACAGGTAGATGTTTTGGGAGGCGGGATCAAATTGTTTGCAGCGCTCGTAGGCCAGCCGGTTTCCCTGTGTCACTTGATAGAGCTCAAAGGTAAAGTCCCGGTACGGTTTTTGGCCCCCGAGAAGCTCGATGAGTTCGCGCCGGCGCTCCGCGTCCTGTTTCTCTTCTTGGCGCTTCGTTTCCGCGGCGGCGACACAGGCTGGACAGATACCGGTGGCGAGCTGGCTGCACCAAACGCCCGTACCGGCCATCGCCTTGCCGTTCAGAAGGACGGCGGGAACCCACTCCCAGGGCAGCGAGCGGTGGCAGATACTGCAAGTATCAATTTTTAGAAAGGCGCTCACTGCGAAAGACCTTCGTATTTGCCAGGAATTGGCCGGGCCGCTCCCGCCGGATGCCGTTCGCTAAGAGCGCCGCTTTCGTAGCCTGGCGCGGTGGCCCCTGCGTCCCTCTTTCTTTTTTTCTTTATATTGTCTTTACGACTGTCTTTCGCTCGACGGAAAAGCGATGACCCTTGGCATCGTTTTTGATGACAATCGTCATCGGTTGCGGTGAGGTCTGTCATCGCTTTTGGATGACACCCGTCAACGTGGATAATTGTCATCGCTTCTTTATCGCGCGCCGACTCCTGGGGCGGGCCCCAGCGATGGGAGTCCTGGTCAATTCCCAGTTGCCGACCTTGAGCGGTGAGCATGCCAGACCGAAGGAGTCGCGCGCCGGCACGCGCCACGCCGCCGCGGTCTAATCCCAGGTCTGTTGCGATCCGATACCAACTAAACGGCGCCAAGTCGCGGTTCCAGCCAAGCGTCTGTCGGATGACCCACAAAACGATTCTCGACTGTACGCCGTTTAGAGGCGTTCTCAAAAGCGCCTCCAGGAGCGGCGTGGGCAAACGGATAAAGCGGTCATTCTTTGCGGTCGCCATGGCTGTTCGTATCTATAAAGACCCGTGAGCCGGTAAAAGTGCACAAATGGCGGTCGTCAGGCCATTGTTTCGGGGGCTGGTTATTGAGGGAAATGGTCGGTAGGTTCCAGCCTGTGAGCAACGAGGACTGCCCGGATTTTGTGACACATGGCGCGGACGGTATTCCGGTGGAGGCCAAGCCGCTCGCCGATTTCCGTTTGGTTGAGACCGTCATCCCAAATCAGATCCCAGACGAGCCTAAGTTTCGGTTCGAGGCTGTCGCGCACGATGGAATAGGCAAGCGCTTGATCCTGATTGGGGGAGCGCGCCGCGAACCCGTCAATCCAGTCACTTTCGTCATCATCGTCACGCGGCGCATTTGGCAAGAGCAGCTTTTCTTGCCTGGCTTGTTGGTCGCGAATCCAGTTGAGGGCCTTACGTTTAAGCGCCGTTCGGAGGAATGCCTCCCAGTTACTGACCCCAGAGGGCGGGTCGCGCGCTAGGCGCAGCAACTTGCGGGCAAGTTCTGCCCGCAGCTCTTTGGGCTCGGTGGTGTTGATTTGGCGTGCGGCAGTCTCGATCAAGTCCTGCCACGCCTTGACCGGCGGAAAGGAGGTCTTGTCCCACGTCGGCTCGCCCAAGGGCGGCCACCCTTCGCGGACACGCGCTCACCAAAAAGGTCGCGCCGGTGCAAAGGTGAGACCGGCCGAAGGGCGGGCGTATGTCTCGGAACCGACCAGGAGTTTAATAGCAGCGCCAAAGGTGCTGCAGAGTTCCACCAGCCGGCGGCAGGTCGCTTGGGAAAGAAGCAAGACCATTATGCCCAACCAGGAGTTCTCATTCCAGCAGGGGGGCTGGTCCTGGAGGTAATCGGCGCCACTGTGCACTTCGGCCGCCTCGCGGGTCTTTATGTATTGGAGCCGTCACATTGACCGAAGAATCCAAAACTTGTAAAGTTTCGACTGCTGCAAGCCGCACGCTTACCGTCGTAGTCAGAACGGTCGGGACGGAGCAGTCGGCCAGCCAAAAACAGAAGGCGCTGCGGTTGTTTTGCCGTGCGATGATTCGACTATATCTCAAAGATCAGACCAACAAATCCAAGAATGGATAAGGCCTGGGCGTTCTATCGGCGCTCCACAGATAAACAGGAACTCTCGATCGCGGACCAGCGTAAAGAGGTCCACGCGTATGCTTTACAGCGCAGCTGGCAGATTGTCCGGGAATTCGAGCCGCATCTTGGTTATGGTTCCGGCCTCACGATTGATCGCGATCCAGCTTTCGTCGAAATGGTCCGTGTAGCAGAACATGAAGAACATGGTGTCTCGTATCTGATCGTCTACGACGTCAGCCGGTTTGGACGCCTGCAACCAGAGGACAAGATTTACTGGGAGCGCCGATTCAAGAAGCAGGGCGGTATCCAGATCGTTTACGTGAAGGATGATTTCCGGAACGACGGCTCGATCGGGGATATTCTCACGAAAGTCGTAAAGCACTCCGAGGCGCACCAGTATAGCCTCAAGCTCTCGGAGGTAACGTTGCGCGGCGCCAAAAGCCACGCAGCGCTTGGCCACAGTGCGGGCGGCGCCTCTCCCTTCGGGTATGCTCGTTTAGAAATTGATGCCGCCGGGCAATCGGTCCGGGTCATGCACAGATCAAGTGATTGGAAGAGCAACAAACTCAACCGTGTCATTTGGAGTCCCTCGCTGTCCGAAGCGCCCGTCGTTCGCTGGGTATTTGAAACGTACGAGAAGGGCATGGGACTGAACCTGATCGTGCAGCAGTTGAATACGCAGAAGATTCCGCCGCCCCGCAGCCAGTACTGGTCCAAGACGATGGTCCACTATATGCTGCGCAACCGGGCCTATATCGGTGCACGGATTTACAACAGACGTTCCTACAAGGCGTACCGCCGCGGCGAGAAGGCGAAATTGGCGAATGCGCCTGAGGCCTGGGTAGTGAAAGAAGACGCCCACGAACCAATTGTGGACCGCGGCCTCTTTGAGCGAGTGCAGGCGATGCTCAAGAGCAGGGTCATCACCATGGGACGGACGTTTCATCGTCCGTATCTGCTCACGGGGCTGGCCAGGTGCGCCAACTGTGGCTACCGGATGATCGGGCATCCCTCGAACGGGAGCGGCCACAAGTATTTGATGTACACGTGTTCCGGTTATTTGCGCATCGGTAAGAGCGTTTGCCGGAGCGTCCATATTTCGACCGAATCGCTGGAGAAGGAAGTGTTGCAGAGCATCCGTGAACACCTGTCGTCGCCGACCTGGAAGGATCAAGTTTATGAAACGCTCCAGGGCATGGTGAACGAAGAGTTCGGCAATTGCGCCCAAGACCGGGCTGATGAATCGAAACAACAGCTTCAGGAGGTGCATCGGCAAATCGCCCATATTGTGGAAGCAATCAAAACTTCTGGCCGTTTTTCGGAGGCCATGAACCAGACCTTGGCGGATTTGGAGACGCGGCGCGATGCCATTCGCATTTCACTGGCGGACGCCGAGAGGCGCGTGAATCAGCGAATCGGCGCCGAGACACTGGCTGAAAAGATCATGGCCTACTTCGGAGATTTCGATCGGATCTTTCATGAAGGGCTCAACATTGAGGAACGGAAGGAACTCTTGCGGTGTTACGTCCACCAAATCAACATCCGCCACTCGCCGACCGAAGTCACTGCGGAAATTTGGCTTTACAAGGTGCCGATCCCCAGCAAAAAAATGACCCCAGAGGGAGCGGACTTTGGTCCACTCATCTCTAGGGTCAATTGCGGGGGCCGGAAATTGACCTTAGAGATGGTGCCGCCGAAGCTACTGCCGCTCGTTCTCAGGAAGCTCGTGGCCCTAAAGCGGCCCTATTTGCACTACAGGCGGCATGAGCGCCTAACGATGCCTAAACTCAACACGTTTTGATTTCAGACGAATTGAACTTGTTTCGGGCGGTGGATAATGATAAAAAATGGATGCACAACTACGAGACGCCGATACGGCGATGGTGGAGACGCAATTATGACCATACAGATTCACCTTACCCCGGCAACCGAATCAGGGCTTGCAGCCCTGGCGCGCATGAAAGGTTTAGCTCTCAAGAGTACGTTCAGGGCCTTTTGGAATCACTAGCGATGCCGAATGTGCCGGAACCGAGTGAAGCGACGGCCGAACAGAGAGCTCTGCGGCATTGGGCCGAAAATTTCCCGTATAGGCGACGGACGCCGCTGCCAGACGAGGCCATCGCCCGGGAGAATATCTACCGTCGCGCAGGCAACGAATAATCCTTAATGGACTGCCTTGCGGATACCAATGTCCTGGTCCGGACCATTGATCGACTCCATCGCCATCACCCGCCGCGGTCAAAGTTCTCGACCACATTCTCCGCACCGGCGGCCATGTCTTTATAGCGGCTCAGAACCTGATCGCGTTTTGGAGTGTCTGCACTCGCCCGATCAGCCGCAACGGTCTGGGGCTTTCCCCAGGGGAAACTGAAAAAGAGATATCCCAACTGGAATCGCTCTGCCTGTTATTGCCGGAAGTGCCGGCGATTTTCCCAGAGTGGAGGCGCGTTGTCACCAGACATGCGGTGTCAGGCTTCGATGTATTTGACGCACGCCTTGTGGCCATTATGAGCGTCTATGGTATTAAGAACCTATTGACGTTCAATGTGGCTGATTTCAAGCGGTACCCAGGATTAAACATCCTAGACCCGTCGAGTTTACCCTAGTCCCGTCCTGCGTGGAGAGATGCCGGAAGCGCTACGAGTGTAAATTAGGCGGGCTTTGCCCTTCGTAGGTTCGAGTGCTATCCCCCTGCAATGTTCCCCTAAGGCTTTCCGTAATCCATGGGAAGAAACTGCAATCGGTCCCACGGAAAATTGTTGAGAATCTGATAGTCCGGTGTGCCCGCCAACAGGCTCGTATAGGGATTGGGCTGTCCTAGTTTGATGTACGACTTCGAGTTCTGAGCGCGTAGACTGATGGCTCCGGCCTTATCCCACACCACGAATCCGTAGGTCTGCGCGGCCTTGGCGATGATTTTGGCTACGGGGTGCAGGTTAGTCAGAGCATCGACGTTAATGGTTGGATCTAATCGGAAGCGCAACCCTTCTGGTATACGGTTTGATGCGTTGTTCGGGTTATAGCCGTCGGATCGATTGGCCGGCCATGAGAATATATTCCAATTCTCCAAATCGACCAATGCTATACCCATTACGTGGTTGACATGCCCACTCTGCAGTTCTTCCGCAGTGATCTGTCCTCCGATGAATGGCAGCCCCGTGGCCGTGGCGCCGTACGGATACGGCCAAATGCCGGGGTTGGACGATACGTTGTCGATCCCACCGCCCCAACACCCCTGCCATGCACCGTTAACGATGCGGGCTTGCCAAAACTCAAAGAGTCGATTCCCGGAATAGACGGTCATCTCCTGATCGGTGCCATCGCTCGGCTCGGCATAGCTGGGCATCGGGACGGCGCTCCATTGCTGCTTCAATCCAGCATCCAGGTAACCCTTATTCTGGCAATCCCATTGGGTGACAGTGACAGCGGGTGCGTTGGGATCGCCATACACCGGACTCGAATACGTGGCGTTGGGCGGGTCATTGACGCCGTTGATGTTTACGGTTCCATAGTAAGCGCTCTTCTGCCGGAGAAACTCGCTGACGTAATTAGCCGAGTTTGTGTTTAGCGGCGCATTCGCCGGAATGGGCTGGTACCAAAAGCTGCTTGCTGCAAAAACGGCCGGAGATGCTGAAGATGGTTTCCCGGCAGCTCCGTAGACCTCAAACTCGTAAAGCGAATATCCGTAAGGGGTCGCTCGCTGAGTTCCATAGACTCGCACGTAGCGTCCCAAACCCGCCAGGCCGACGAGTTCCTGGAGCCCAACGTTGCCGCTACCTGAATAGATCGCCCGCCATGTACTGGCATCATCTGACACTTGGATTTGGAACGCTGAGGCATAGGCGGCCTCCCAACTGAGTCGAACGGCACCAACAGCCTGAGTTGCGCCCAAATCGACTTGCAACCATTGCGGATCGCTGAAGGCACTCGACCATCGGGACGTATTGTTGCCATCAACCGCATTGCCAGCAGCGTAACTCGGGCTTTCGACTGATGAGGCTGTCGCCGGTTGAGCGAGCGCGAGATTGGCGCCGCCATAGATTTCAAACTCAAACAAAGAATACCCGTACGGTGTGGCGCGCTGCGTCCCATAAACGCGGACGTAACGCCCAAACGCTGATAATCCAAGGAGGTCCTGAATTCCCTGATTTCCAGCGCCTGAGTATATCGTGCGCCAATTGGTGCCATCTTCTGAGATTTGGAGTTGGAAAGCCGCTGCATATGCGGCTTCCCAATTTA
Source organism: Terriglobia bacterium (assembly GCA_003175985.1). Classification (GTDB taxonomy): domain Bacteria; phylum Acidobacteriota; class Terriglobia; order Bryobacterales; family Bryobacteraceae; genus PSRJ01. Next base: position 11,342 of record PSRJ01000181.1, on the reverse strand, counting down.
GGCGAACCGCACCGATGGCACATATTTTACCTAGATCAACCTCAATCCATTGGGGATCGCCAAAGGTGCTGGACCATCGAGTTGCGTTATTGCCGTCCACGGCATTACCAGCTGCATAGCTGGCATTTTCGACCGACGAAGCCGTAGCGGCACTCCCTATCGAAAGGTTTCGGCTGCCATACACTTCAAATTCGTAGAGTGAATATCCGTAGGGTGTAGCGCGTTGAACTCCATAGACCCTGATATAACGTCCCAAACCGGATAACCCGGTAAGGTCCTGAATCCCCACCTTGCCGTTTCCGGAATAGATTGTGCGCCAAGTGCTGGCGTCGTCGGAGACCTGAATCATGAACGAGGCGGCGTATGCTGCCTCCCAGTTGAGTCGCACTGCGCTGATTGCCGAAGTTAAGCCAAGATCTACCTGTTACCATTGGGGATCGCTAAAGGCGCTGGACCATCGCGTCGTGTTGTTGCCATCGACAGCGTTGGTGGCCGAATAGCTGGCGTTTTCAATTGAAGACGCTATCGTCGGCCGCCCTAGAGCGAGATTGCTGCCAGAGTTGGTTGCCGTTGACCAAAAGGAAAAAATTGGTGACAAGAATGCCAGCCTAAGAAAATGCCTGCGGTCCAGAGCGGAAAACATGATGCCCACCTGTTGCGCACGACCACTGCAATTGTCCTTCCTTTGCATGTAGCCGAACATGGTGGTGGGAAGCAACCGGCGCTGCTATAAGATGGATATTTGATTTTCAGACTATATCCGTTGCGATTCGTGTTCGCTGCCCGAGAATCCATCCATTTCCCCATAGGCAAATCGGCCAACATTCTGCGGGGCGCCTTCGGCACAATATTCCGACGGATGGTTTGCCTTCCCAGTTGTACGGACACACGAGGCTGTGATTGGCAGGCTATCTGTCCTTATGCCAGGATGTTTGAACCTGGGAATTTGGCGCAGAGTCCCAGTGGTTTGAGCGATTGGCCCCGACCCTTCGTCTTCCGCGCCACCCATCTGGACGGTAGCACGGTGCCGGCGGGAGGTCACTTTCATTTCGACCTGAACCTCTTTGATCTGGAAAAGCCGGCGATCGCCTATCTCGTCACTGCATTCGCGCAGCTCGCGCAAGAGGGGCTGGGTCCGCACCATGGTCGAGCAGACTTGATTTCAGTCTGGCGACGGAACCAAGCTGGAGAGGTGATCGCGCCAGTCTTCGAAGACAATTCCTTCCGGCAAGAAGGAATGATCGCCGCGCATCTGAGTTTACAGCCAGCCTCGACTAAGGTGGAGAGTGTCAGTGTCCGCTTCCTTTCTCCGACTGAATTGAAAACGAGTCACGGCTTAGCCGATCGTCCTGAGTTTGGCGTATTGGCGTCTCGGATTCGAGATCGTTTGAGCACGTTGCGCAACCTCTATGACGGTGGTCCCCTTGAAATCGATTTTTGCGGATTTGGTGAGCGAGCATCGCGCGTCCGCTTAACACGATGTCATATACATCGCATCGAAGTGGTTCGGCAAAGCAGCCGTAGCGGAAAAATCCACTCGATCGGTGGTTTCATTGGTGAAGCGGAGTATGAGGGCGATCTGGCCGAGTTTGTGCCGTACTTGGAAGCGGCGCGCTGGACCGGCGTCGGTCGTCAGACCGTCTGGGGAAAAGGGGAGATCTCCATGGAGCGGGGAAAATAATTTGCCCGCTCGTTTGCCGCATTTCAGTTGAGACGTCATATAATGGCTTTTCCTTTTCCAAAGAGCGATGGAATTGACAGGCAATCCGTTCGTGGACCACGGCCTCTCTGTGATGTCCTATCTGGCCGGTTGTCCCGACGTGTCCGGCCTCACAAGGAAGCACATCGCGGATCTCGTCGGAGATGCCACGGCACTCGCCCACGTAAATTCCAGGCTGAAGTCCTTTGCTCTCGTTTTCGGTCCAAACGGCCCCCTTACGCAGCCGGCCTATCGTAAGTCTGGCAGCAATGAAGCTATTTACAAGAAAACCGTTGAATTGCTGGCGCGGGCCGTAGAGGAAGATAGTACCGGCGAACCGTGCGAGATCACGGGTATGCCCACATCATTCGATTTTCAATCCTTGTGCCGCACAGCTATTGAGTCGGCGGGTCTGCGCGCACCGGAGAAGAAGTGGATCGGACGAGACTGGTTTCCACTGGCCGGGAGCATGGGTAATGACGCTCAAGCTTTGCCGGCAGCATCTCGTCCTCTGCATGTCAGTGCGTTGGCATTGTTGGCGATGCAATATTTGCCTCTCGGTATGCGCCTCTTGCAAGGGCGGTTGATGTGCATCCAGGGCGCATGGTATCCGCTTGTCCATGAATTGATTGTTACAACGGTTGAGCAGAACCGCGAAGCCCTATCGGCTGGTGCGGATATTCTAGGCAAGGGACCAGCGTCATCGGCGGAGTTCGTTGATTTCTTGCTTGCTGTCTTCGGCAAGCTCCTGCGGTTGGCTCGCCTCAAGGCCCCCCCGCCGAACACGACTCTCGATTTATGGCTCTTCAAGAATGCCAAAGAAGCCGACTGCGAAATCATGCCCATCCCTGATCCGGCGCTCCGATTTCTTTGGGACGCTCAATCGCAGGAGTTCCGCCCAGAGATTCGAAAGCTTCTGGCCAACGAACCGAAAAACCCCCGTTATCAATTGCTCGCTTGCATTCGCGACGGCAGAGACTACTCCGGCCTGTACCCTTACAAGAAGTGGCCAGGCGCCTCGAGAGAATTTTTCGAGTTTTACCAGACACGAATCTGTGGAAAGACGGATTTGACGCTTGCGACCGCCCGTGCGGTGACAAAGCAAGTGCGCTTGGTCGTTGATGGCCGCCGTCTGGCCAATTTAACGAAGTCGGACTCGTTATCCGGACAGGCTAGAAAACCGAATCGTGCCACTCTCCGCCGGGTTATCGCCGACATCTTGCCGCTCGGCGTTTACGATGCGCTTTTTCCTTCACAGTGGCACCCGATTCGGATCGATTCGTCGGGATGGAAACTGCTTCAGTTTTACCTCGCAACCAAGCCTTGCGAAAAGGCTCAGATCCCTCCAGAGGCACTCATGAAAACCACTCATCCAAAGATCACCCTAATCGGCGATGAATATGTGCGAACCCGATCCCCGCGGCGGGTCAAAGATGTACTGGATCGCCTTGCACGCGGTAAGCTCGGAGTTCGCTGGCTTCAAGACCAATTTTGCGCGATGGCTGAAAAATACCCGGAGTTCGAGTTTGGCGATTGGGACGAGTTTGCCTGCGGAGAGGATGGCCGCCCAATCGTGGGCGAGTTGTTGTTTCAGATTAGATTACACCTGGCAAACCGCTATCGCCATTCGGTGGCACAGGCGAAGGAGACAAACGCATGAACGCCATGACCCATGTCGTCGGGACATTTCTGATTCAAGCTGAGGCGAGTTTTCTAAACGGCGCCGGCCTTGGCGAGGGAGAAGACCGCAACGTGACTGTACCCAAGACACTGCGCGACGGCAAACACCGCGTTCCATATGTATCATCCCAAGCATGGAAACGGTGGCTGCGTTCAACGCTTATCGCGGAGACAAATTGGCCCGCCAGTGAATTGCGTGCAATCAAAGAAAGCGAAAAGGGTTCCACAAGCAAAATCGCGACTCAACTGGACCCGGTGGAATACGCCGAAGACGACCTCTTCGGGTACATGCGTGCTCAAGAAGGTCAAGGAAAGCGTATTACCGCCGAAAGCGAGGATGACGTAGAAGAGACAGCCCCAAAAGTACGAACCAAGGCCGTCATGCGCGCGTCCCCTTTCGGCGCTTCGCTCCTTGTTTCCACACGAAAGACGGGATGGCAAGGGCGCGATGAAGGATTTGTGCACCTCAAAGAAGGGACGCCACTACCTTATACGACGGAGTTCTACACAACACATTTACAGGCCGTCTTTTGCCTCGCCTACTATCGCGTTGGGCTGTTCTGGAATGTCGGTGACCGTATTGAACTAGACGAGGCCCTTGCCAAACGATATGTCGCCAGCGGTCGGATCTTGCCAATCGAGCAAGGGTACGAGCTCGCCGATGCCCAAAACATCCGCAATCAGCGCGCCGGTGAGCTTCTCAAGGCGCTTTCGGTGCTCCGGGGCGGCGCCAAACAAGCCGCTTTCGGGACGGATGTGGCCCCCAAGTGTTTGATCTTAGCGGGTCTCTCCTGCGGTAACCCCATCTTCAACCACTTGTTTCGCGACGATGTAGACGGTGGGAAACTGACCGCTGACGTCGACCTTCTTCGAGAGGTTCTCCGGGATTATAGTGACCGAATTGTCACGCCTGTGGCAATCGGCATCCGCTCTTCCTACTTGGCGAATGAGGAGGAGGTGCGTGCGATGAATGGCCGCTTCGAGACGCCTCGCGGTCCCGTGGAAATCAAAGTCACTACGCCGCGTCAAGCGGCTGAACTCATTGCGGGGAGCTTAGGTGATGCAGGCCCTTCACGTCAAGCTGCAATCGTTTAGTGCGTCCTACCCATACCCGTTCTTGCGCAGTGGAAAGCAGTTGACGATGCCAGTGCCGCCTTATTCAAGTCTCCTGGGGAATCTGAGCGCCTGCGCCGGCCGCGTTGTGGGGCCAACCGAAACGGGCATAGCCTTTGAATTTTCCAGTCGCGGAACCGCGGTGGATCTTGAACGGACGCGCCGGCTGCGCGCCAGCAAGAATACCGGGCGACTTTCCACAAACCCCGAACAGGGTTTGGGCCACAGGGAATTCCATGTTCATCCCGTTCTGGATTTGTATCTCACGAACCCGAGCCTTGAAGATTGCTTCCTTCGCCCGATGGAGGCTCCTTGCCTTGGTCGGTCGCAGGATCTCGCCTGGATCACGTTGGTACGACGCATCGAACTGGAGCGTGTGGAGCATGGCCTCCTCGGTCGGACGCTGGTCCCGTTTCCAAACCCGCAAACAGGCGGAAAGATCTTGCCACCGCTCGTCGACTATTATCTGAACGCGGAATACGGATATACCCGCCGTTCCGGACAGATGAGCCGGTACCAGTTCGTCCCGGCGCCTGTGCCTGTGGTTGCTACATCATCGTTTTGGCTCTACCATCCAAGCGACAGCGCTACTCCTGACCATGTTGTCTACGTGCGTGACTTGGCAGGTGCGTGATCCTGCTTGCTAAGAGTACCGGTGAAACTCTACTCGAGCATACCCGGCGCGTTCTGCAGTTGGCGCTAGCGCTTTGTGAACGGCTCCCGTTGGCGCCAGAGGAACAATTTCCGTTGGTAAGGGAGGCCGCACTCGCCGCTGCAGGGCATGATTTAGGCAAAGCCGCTAGCGGCTTCCAGAAGTGGTTACGTCGGGAAGAGCTCGATTGGAAAGGAAGACGTCACGAAATTCTCTCCGCCGCCTTCGTTTCAGGCCTCCCGACAGCCACGGAGGAAGCGGTGTTTGCCGTCTTGACACATCACCGGCAGATTCCTTCAGATGGCCTTCGCCCCGTTTCCCGGTCGTTACTTTTGGATGATGCCGGCCTTCCGCCGGGATGGCTGACCATGTGTGCCGAACTGCATGAAAACGCGGAAGCGTTCAATCAACTCTGGGACGAGATCTGTCACGAGATGGACCGCCTAGATCTTGCTTCTGAACGGCTTCCGTCGAAGTTAGAGTTACGCCTAGATCCCGCGTGGTTGGACGGGTCTCGGTTATCTGGTCAGCTGGCGCACATTCCGTTTGAGCGGCGCAGACATGCTTCGATGCTCCGGGCGATTCTGATGGGCGCGGACCATCTCGGGTCTGGACATGTCTCGCTCCCCTCCGAGGTGGACTGGAGCGCGTATCGAATGAGTGTACCCCCAAGACCTTTTCAGTCCCGAACGGGAGCGCTGGATGGCCACGTCATCCTGAAGGCCCCAACCGGTAGTGGAAAAACCGAAGCGGTGCTCCTTTGGGCGAAACGCAACGTGAGGCAACATTCTAAGCTCTTTTACGTCCTTCCCTACACGGCAGCCATAAACGCCATGCATGGGCGACTGGCTGCAACGCTTCCATCGGGCAAAGAAAGTGTAGGCGTTCTCCATGCCCATGCCGCCCATCATCTTTATGAAAGGCTTCGGAATGATTACCGGTCAGATCCGCTGGCGGTTGAGCGCGAATCACGGGTGCGAGCACAGCTAGCACGCGAAATGTATTATCCCGTTCGCGTGTGCACGCCACACCAACTATTACGCTACACATTGCATGGGCCCGGCTGGGAGCAGATGCTGTGCGATATTCCAAACGCCTGCATTATCTATGACGAAATCCATGCCTACGATCCTGCCTTGGCTGGTCTGACGTTGGGCAGTGCCGAATTGTTTTCGCGACTGGGCGCTCGGATTCTCTTCGCCTCGGCAACGCTGCCCGCTTTTCTGCAGCGAGAGATCCAATCGTTGTTCCCCCTCACTGCTGTGACACCGGACATCCGGCTTGACGGTGATCGGGAGGTGCTTGTACAAAAACGACATCGAGTCTCAATTCACCGTGGGACGTTGCTTTCGGCCGTTGATGACATCCTCCGATGCGCAAGCGAAGGACAATCCCTTTTGCTCGTATGTAATCACGTCAGATCGGCGCAGGACCTGTACTTACAGTTGTGCGAGGGATTGAGCCGGGACTCGGTCGAACTCTTGCACGGGGGCTTCAATGCTCAAGACCGACGTGCCAAGGAATTCCGCCTTACGGCAGAGCCCCTTCCCCGAGTGCTTGTTGCGACACAGGCCGTCGAGGTAAGCTTGGACCTAGACTTTGACCGAGGGTATTTCGAGTCGGCTCCGATTGATGCCTTAGCTCAACGTATGGGTCGCGTAAACCGGTACGCTCGCCGGGAGCCGGCGAAAATCGTTATTGCCTCCGAGACTATCTCCAAGTATCCACTTTATGACCCAAAATTAACGGCGGATACTTTGAATCGGCTCGCGTTGTTGCGAAGCGAGATAGGTGAAGGAGAGCTGTCGAGTCTGTGCGACGCCGTATATGCCGCTGGGTACACTCCAGAACAACGGCATACCTTCGATGAGCGTAAGCGGCATCCATTCTTTGTGGAATTCGAGAAACGTCTGCTGGCTGGGCGCGAAGAAGATTGGGTGCGATCGGTAATTGAACAGTTCGACGGACGCGCGGATGTATTGCCCCGGCAGTTGGTCCCGAGTCACGCGGCGCTTCGTCGCGAGGGCCGGTTCTTGGAAGCAGACAGCCTCCTGGTTAATGTTCGAGTTGCCTCGATGCGGCAAGACATTGATACCTCCAATGACCCCTGGATCATCAATGCCCCCTACGATTCCGAGCTAGGTCTCGGAAGGACATCGTCGAAGATACGATAGCTGTCTGTTTGCGCCGCCTGGTGGTACACTCGCCACCATGGCCACCGCTCTCGTTCCCTTGCCAGCATCTGCGCCACGGATTCCACGAAAGCCGCCGGCCAGTCAGTACAACTGGATCACGGGTGGCTATGATTCGCCGCCCGAACAACTTGAACTGCCGCTGCCACCCGTCGATGAGGCCGTATTGCCCTCCGATGACACCGTCACCTTGCTCGCCACCGAGAACGGCTCCCAGTTGCTGGTCTCAGGTTTTGGGCTCTTCCTCGGAAAAAGGGGCGAGCGCGTGGTAGTCAAGAAAGGCAGAGCTGTCTGTGCCCAAGTCCCATTTCTGCGGTTGCAAGAGGTGGTCGTGGCTTCAGCAGGGATCAGCCTGTCGAGCGACTTGGTGGAAGAGCTTTGTAGTCGCGGCATCCGTCTCGCGCTCCTAAGTTCGAGCGGAAAACCGATCGCACTCCTGACTTCGCCGATGCTGACCGCTACCGTCGAAACACGTCGGGCCCAACTGGCCGCCTACGGCAATTCTCGCGGCGCGAGTCTATGCCGATGGATCGTCGCTGGCAAACTGCGCAACCAGGAGAAGCTGCTCCGCTACTTTGCCAAAAGCCGTCAAGGCGCGCCTCGGACGTCGCTCGAAAACACAGCTGACACTTTGCGCAAACTTCGACGCGCGGCTCTTTGCGTTGAGGGAGACACCGCCGATGCAGTCCGCCCAACTTTGATGGGGTTCGAAGGGACAGCCGGACGGCTATATTGGCGGGAAATCAGCAGCGTACTCCCCCCAGATCTGGGATTCCTCGGGCGCGAGCATCAAGGACCCGGCGACGCCGTGAACGCAGCACTGAACTACGGCTACGGAATTCTCTACTCCCACGTGTGGGGCGCCGTAATGAATGCCGGCCTGGAGCCCTTTGCTGGACTGCTTCACGTGGACCGCAGTGGCAAACCTTCCCTAGTACTGGACCTCGTGGAAGAGTTTCGCCAACCCGTGGCTGACCGCGCCATTCTTGCCTGGCTGAATAAAGGTGGTCGGCTCGCCTTCGCAAACGGCTTGCTGGATGCGGCGTCTCGTGAAGCCGTGGCTGGCCGCATCCTGCTACGCTTGATTGCTACCGAGATGCATCGCGGCAAGCAGCACCAGATCCGTTCGATTATCCAGATGCAGGCGCGCCTCGCCGCGTCTGCCGTACGGGGACTGCGAGACTACCGGCCATTTACGTTCAAATGGTGACAAACCATGGCTCGGAAGAATCGCTACACAGGCGTGCTACGGCCGCTCCCGATTGGCAAGGGCAGTCCCGAAGTTTCCATTGTCTTGATCTATGACATTGAAGATGACCGCCTTCGGACTCGCACCTCGGAAATCTGCCTCAACTATGGACTGGAACGGATTCAGTTCAGCGCTTTTTTTGGCAGACTGAACCGCAACCGCCGACAGGAACTGGCGCTGCGTATCCAGCGCGAAGTAGAAAACGAATCGGCGCGCGTACATATTTACCCCATTTGCGAGAACGATCTCAAGGACGCCTGGAAACTGGAGCAATACCGGCGTGACGCCGACGCCCTAAAAGGAGGCGCCGATCGGACAGGAAAGCCGAAGCTGAAGATTCTCTCATTGGAGGAAGAATGAGCGCGGCGATAGTAACCGATCTCAAGCAGTGGGGTTATTGCCCCCGAATTGTCTATTACCGTCAAATCATGCCGGGCGTCGCTAAGCCGACTTTCAAGATGGAAGAGGCTCACAACGCCCAGGAAATGATCGAGCGCTTGGAATTGCGCCGCGGATTGGGCCAATACGGCCTGGAAAACGCCAAGCGGCGCTTTGGCCTGTGGCTCACGGACGAAACTATCGGGTTAACGGGCAAAATCGATCTCGTGCTTGAATCGGAGCGCTCGGCGGCCGTCGTCGATTTCAAGCTGACTTCCGGCGAGCCAGGGGAGAATCACCGCTTGCAACTCGGCGGTTATGCGCTGCTGGCGGAGATCTGCCTGAAAAAGCCGGTCGAGGTTGGATTCTTATACCGCATACCAGATAATCGTCTCTATACAATTCCGATAGACCAGATGATTCGAAGTCGCGTCCAGAAAGCACTCTACAGCATTTCAGAAATCCGAGAACAGCAACTGTTTCCCGAGGCTACATCGCTCCGGGCACGGTGCGCCGAGTGCGAATATGCAAATTACTGCTCAGATATCTGGTAGAAGCGCAGATTGGCCCCGGTTTCACTCAAACGGGCGATCTGCGCTTTTTGCCCGGTTGTGTAACGAGCTAAATGCCTATAAAATCAAGGAAATCAGGAGCAGCCGCGCGCGGCTCCCCGATGAGAAGGGGACTGAAATGGTTCTACCAGCGGCGGAGACGCCGGGGACTCCTTCGCCGCGCGCGGCTCCCCGATGAGAAGGGGACTGAAATCGTAGTATGGGGCTTGCCGATGCGTGGCGCGTGATTGGCCGCGCGCGGCTCCCCGATGAGAAGGGGACTGAAATAAAGATAGGAGAGCTATGATCACAGCCACTTACAGCCCGCCGCGCGCGGCTCCCCGATGAGAAGGGGACTGAAATAAGAGGATGCCGTTGTCTCATGTTCCCGACAAAAATGCCGCGCGCGGCTCCCCGATGAGAAGGGGACTGAAATAAATACAACATATAGGCATCCGAAGGCCAGAATCCGGCCGCGCGCGGCTCCCCGATGAGAAGGGGACTGAAATGCAAGGATCATTCCGCCAGTTTCGCCACCTATGGCAGGCCGCGCGCGGCTCCCCGATGAGAAGGGGACTGAAATAGGTGATCGCGCAGGCGACCGAGCAATCGAAATACAGCCGCGCGCGGCTCCCCGATGAGAAGGGGACTGAAATAGGAATTGCTGCTAGGGGCCTGCGAATCGAACGGCGGCCGCGCGCGGCTCCCCGATGAGAAGGGGACTGAAATAAACCGGGCGGAGGTGTCGCAATTGCCTGCCACACAGCCGCGCGCGGCTCCCCGATGAGAAGGGGACTGAAATTGTTCCGTTTTCAGTCCAGTGCCGATTGGGAGATCGCCGCGCGCGGCTCCCCGATGAGAAGGGGACTGAAATTCACCGCCGTTGGATGTGTCCCCGACGACGACGCGGTGCCGCGCGCGGCTCCCCGATGAGAAGGGGACTGAAATTCTCAGTTCACCGCTCCCTCGATCTATTCCGGGGACGCCGCGCGCGGCTCCCCGATGAGAAGGGGACTGAAATTCAAAAACGCACTGGACACATTCTCCACGAACCAGAAGCCGCGCGCGGCTCCCCGATGAGAAGGGGACTGAAATTCTTCCCCGAGCCGGTGTGTGTAGGGTCCTGGGACCGCCGCGCGCGGCTCCCCGATGAGAAGGGGACTGAAATAGAATTTACAGCACGGGCGTATTCCGCAGCAGGTCTGCCGCGCGCGGCTCCCCGATGAGAAGGGGACTGAAATGCCTTTCACTCCTCGTAGGCGGCATGAAACAAAGCGCCGCGCGCGGCTCCCCGATGAGAAGGGGACTGAAATAAGTACGCCCGCATGGCAGGCCGCCGAATCCTACGTGCCGCGCGCGGCTCCCCGATGAGAAGGGGACTGAAATCGGCGTGCTCTTTGGTGGGATGCACGGCCGTCTCACGCCGCGCGCGGCTCCCCGATGAGAAGGGGACTGAAATTTGTTTGAAAGATGGATTGACCGGATGCTACCCCATCGCCGCGCGCGGCTCCCCGATGAGAAGGGGACTGAAATGTACCATTTGTCCCACGGCAAGGCCAACCTGGATGAGAGCCGCGCGCGGCTCCCCGATGAGAAGGGGACTGAAATAAATCATCGCTACCGCCCGGCAGAAAAAAGCACGCGCGCCGCGCGCGGCTCCCCGATGAGAAGGGGACTGAAATGGTTCGCGTTGATTGCCGATCCGGGCACCGGGGTTCCGCCGCGCGCGGCTCCCCGATGAGAAGGGGACTGAAATACAATGGCATGCTTTCCCTCTCCGTCTTCGCGGAAGCCGCGCGCGGCTCCCCGATGAGAAGGGGACTGAAAT
>PSRJ01000327.1 GCA_003175985.1 Terriglobia bacterium | reverse complement strand
TGAGCGGGGCTTCGGCACTTACCGTTACGACTTGTGTCTGTTCACCCGGCTGCAATGTAAGATCGACTCGAAGTTCCTGTCCGACCTCCAGACGAATGTTGGGGCGTTCAATTGTGCGAAACCCTTTGAACTCCGCCCGCACTTTATAATTGCCGGGAAGCAGGTTCGGCGCGTTGTAGGCTCCTGCTTGATCCGTCGTCAGACTCCGTGAAGTACCTCGATCTATGTCTCCGACGGTCACGAGTGCGCCTGAGATAGCGCCTCCGCTTTGATCGTTGATGTTTCCCAGGATACGGCCCGTGCTGCCTTGGGGAAACGCGGGCGCGGAAGCAAGTAAAAGCAACAAGCCGGCCGATCGAAAGCGAACTACGACGGCTGGAGCAGACATGGCAATCCCTCCTAGACTAACTGGCGCTATTTAATGAAACGCCCCCTCCCCTCGGTTGAAGAAGGCGAAACTAGCGTTTGGGTAATAGCTATCATCAGCCCGCGCAAATGTCAAGAAGAAATCGAAGGCCTCGTTGAAACGCTCTCGCCGTCGGATTCACTATCGTGTCAGCGGCTGTTCGGAGGGCAGCCGCGACACAACCCGCGAAACCCACTCGCCACAAACCCCGGACGCCGGGGCGCGGCCTTCCGCGTGCCCCGGCTGTCTGTTAACCCACTGGTCACCGTTCAACGTTCCTTAACGCAAGCCTCCGGCTGCTCGAAGATTCCATGGCTGTTGTTAGACTGTAAGACTACTAACCAACAACCAAGGAGACGATTCGTGGATCGATCAATCTTCGAGAAGGGTCTGAGCATCCGGCGCGAAGTTTTGGGCGCCGACTACGTCGACAAGGCCCTGGCCTCAGCGGATGACTTCAGCCGCCCCTTGCAGGAACTGGTAACGCAATATTGCTGGGGCGAGGTCTGGGGCCGTCCTGGCCTGGACCGCAAAACCCGCAGCATGCTCAACCTTGCAATGATATCTGCGCTCAATCGCCCCCACGAGGTGAAAGCCCACATTAAGGGGGCGCTCAACAACGGCCTTACAAAGGACGACATCAAGGAAGTCTTCCTTCAGGTGGCCATCTACTGCGGCGTGCCCGCGGCGGTCGATAGTTTCCGGATTGCGCAGGAAACCTTCAAGGAGTTGGGAATCTAGTCGATTTCTATTGAACTACTGCGGTTTAGTATCATTGAATCGTGATACCCCAGCGGGAATCGATGGTAGCCCCGCCGGCCGGATTCCCGCCACTCTCCCTGGAAAAGCTGGCCGAGTTGGAGACTGCGCTCGGATCGGCGATCCGAGGCAAGCCGGAAGTGGTGAGGCTTTCGCTGGTGTGCCTGCTGGCCCGGGGCCACCTCCTTATCGAAGACGTTCCCGGAGTCGGCAAGACCACTCTGGCGCAGGCGCTGGCACGATCGGTTTCCTGCCGCTTTCACCGCCTGCAATTCACCAGTGACATGCTTCCGAGCGATGTGCTGGGCGTCACGATCTATAACGCGCACTCCGAGGCCTTCGAGTTCAAGCCCGGCCCCATTTTCAGCAATTTTCTGCTGGCCGACGAAATCAACCGAACCACACCGAAAACACAATCGGCGCTGCTGGAAGCTATGAACGAGAGCCAGGTCACCATCGACGGCAAGTCGCATTCCCTGCCGCGTCCGTTTATGGTGATTGCGACGCAGAACCCGGTGGAGCATCACGGCACCTACCCGCTGCCGGAATCTCAGCTCGATCGCTTTCTGATGCGCCTGCGTATCGGCTACCCCGATATGGTCAGTGAACGGCAGATCCTTCGACATGCGGAGCGCGGCCTGCCTGAAATCGCTTCTCCTCTGCTGACCGCCGAGGACGTGATGCGGCTTCAGGAAAGCGTCCATCGCGTCAAAGTGGAAGAGGCTCTGGTGGATTATATGCTCGCCATTGTCGAGAAAACGCGGACCTTCGAATCGCTGACTCTTGGGGTCAGCCCGCGCGGCTCACAGGCGTTGTTCCGAGCGGTACAGGCTCTGGCTCTCATCCAGGGACGCGATTTCGCCATTCCCGACGACGTCAAGCGCCTGGCCGTCCCCATATTCGCGCATCGCGTGGTGATCAACACGCGTACCACGCTGGTGCAGCGCCGCGCCGACACGGGCGAGCGAATCATCGAAGACATTCTCAATCAGGTGGAAGTTCCGCTCTGACTTGCTCTCACTATGAAGACTGCCATTATCGGTCTGCCGATGGTCGGCAAGACCTCCCTATTTACCATCCTCACCGGTGTCCACCAGGAAACGCACATCGGGTCCACAGCCGCTCGCATCGGCGTGGCCAAGGTCCCGGATACGCGCCTGGAGGAATTAGCCCGCCTGTTTGAGCCTCCGAAGGTTACCCATGCCGTCGTGGAATATGTGGATATGCCGGCGATTTCCAAGGAGAACCTGCGCGATCCGGCCTATGTTGCCAGCCTCCGCGTCGTCGACGCTTTTGCCCACGTCCTGCGCCTGTTCGAAGATGAGACCATCCCGCATGAAAAGGGATCGATCGACCCGTTGCGCGATCTGGAGGATGTCGAAATCGAACTCATTCTCAGCGATCTCACGGTCGTCGAGAAGCGCCTGGAACGGCTCGAAAAGGACCGCAAGAAGATCAAGAACCCGGACCTCGATCACGAATTTGACCTGCTCCTGAAATGCAAAGCGGCTCTCGAACAGAACGAGCCTCTACGCCAGATGCCCCTGGATGCGGAAGAAGAAAAGCGCATTCGCGGATTTCAGTTCCTCTCGCAAAAGCCCATGCTCTACGTGCTAAACCTGGGCGAGAGCGAGGCCGGGCGGCTGCACGAACGCGAGCAGGAGTATCGCGAGAGATTGAAACGCAGCCACACGTCAGTCACGGCCGTATGCGGGAAGATTGAAGCTGAGTTAGCGGAATTGCCTCGGGAAGAACAGCAGGATTATCTGGCCAGCTATGGACTGCGCGAATCGGGACTGGAGCGCTTGATCTCCGCCACGTATTCACTGCTCGGCTTGATGAGTTTTCTAACGGCGGGTGAAACCGAAGTCCGCGCGTGGACTATCCCGGTCCATAGCACCGCCGTCAAAGCCGCCGGGGCGATCCACTCCGATTTTGAAAAGAAATTCATCCGCGCGGAAGTCGTGAACTGGAAGAACCTGGTTGACCTTGGAGGTTACCCCGGCGTCCGCGAAAAGGGTCTGCTGCGGCTGGAGGGGAAAGATTACATCGTCAAAGATGGCGATGTGCTGGTGATCCGCCATGGGTAAACTCATCATTGATCCGGCATCCACGCCATCTTTGAACACCTACAAACTTCTGATCGGTTCAGTGGTGCCGCGCCCTATCGCCTTCGTCGCGACCGTTTCCGCGCATGGTGTTTTTAACCTTGCGCCCTTCAGTTTCTTCAATGTGATCTGTGCCGAACCGCCGACGGTCTGTTTCTCAACGGGCTTCCGTCTGCCGGAAAAAGATACTCTCGCCAACGTGAAAGCCACTGGCGAGTTCACCGTAAGTATCGTGAGTGAAGGGATTGCCGAACAGATGAATCTCACCTCGGGTGAATATCCCCACGGCGTCAGTGAATTCGATATCTCGGGATTAACGCCGGCCGCCAGTGATCTGGTGAAACCGCCATACGTAGGCGAATCGCTCGTCACTATGGAGTGCAAACTCGTACAAACGGTCGAAGTCAGCACGCGTCCCCGCGGCGGCACGCTGATCATCGGCGAGGTAGTCCGGTTTCACGTCGATGAGGCGGTTATGGAAAACTACCGGATCGATCCCGACCGGTTGCGCGCCATCGGGCGCATGGGCGGGAACGAGTATACCCGAACCAGAGATCGATTCGAGATGAAGCGGCCCGTGGTATAGCAGCGCCCCTAAGGCTGCCGCTCGAACTTCAGGTCTCCTTCCGCCGTGTGTAGCAGGAAATGATTCGCTGCGCCCTTATTGTCTCTTACGAAGTCGATAGGGAACCCGCCGGGAAAGTAGAATTTCGTTTCCGACAAAGTCGTTAACGGAATCCCGCCCTTTCCCGCCAGGGAGAATATGAGCTGCCCGCCGGTCACCTTGATGGTGGCGCGCATTTCATCGGGTGAATCGTGTTCCTGATAATTGCCCGTATAGCGGGAAAGCACAGCCGCGTCGACCTGGCCCTGCCCCTTGACCTCGTCGCTCGCCTTCCCAACCAGGTGCCGCGAATCGCGCTCATTCTCGTTACAGACGAATTCGAGCATCTCCGTATCCGGCACATAATCCACCGCCAGTTTGACCTCAATCGGCTTGGCAAAAGTCTTGGGATCGATGAACGTCATTTCCAGTTGCATGTGGCCGAAATCGCGGCGCCGGAAACGCTCGATGACGTGCAGATCTTCGCTGTGTGGATGGCCCCCGTAATCCAGCCAGGTCCGATCGTTGAATCCTGCCGTCTCTACTACCAGCACATCCCCTTCCCAATGGCCCACCGAATAGCCGGCCCATGTGGGGTTGGGATCTTTCGGAAGTCCGCGTCCGTCCAGAAAAACCTGCCGATAAGCTCCGCCCTCATATAGGATGGCGATCATATTCGGAGCTTGCATGATCCGGTACTGTCCGCCGGCAAGTATCTCCGGCGGGCCGAGAGGCAGACAGTGGGCGGCAGGCGTATCCCGGTCCAAATCGTCCACCCGCTTCTTATAGACGGCCTCGGCCCACGGCCGGATTTCACCGGGGTTCAGATCGCCAGTGATGTTGATCCAGTAAGTATTGGTCTCGGTCATCCAAAGCCCGGAAAGATCGGGCTTGCCGTTGGAGGCGCGCGGCGCGGGAGCGGTGAGGTTCGGCTTGCCGTCGGCCTTCCGCGGAATGCCCGGCGTTTTGATCTTCAACCACTGGCCTGAAACAGAGGTGCTGGCGCCGAGCAACAACAGCCCGGCAATCACGGTGCGCATCGAACCCTCTAATCGTAGTATTCGGGAGCCTTCTTCAGTTTGGCTCCGCGCGTCACATCGTGCTGGATCCAAAGCTGAGCGTTCATCTTCTTTACGAAATCCTCGATGGCGGCGCGGCTCCTGGCGGTCTGCTCTTTGTCGAAGTCGAAGTTGGGGACGCGCTTCATCGTCATTTCTTCCGGGTAGTGATAAAGGTCGCCCGAAAGCAGCAGCGGCCCTGTCTTCGCCAGCTTCAAAAACAGCGACTGATGCCCCGGCGTATGGCCCGGGCTGAACTTTATCACTACGGTCCCATCCCCGAAAACATCGTGGTCCTCGCCTTTGAGCAACATCGTCTTGCTCGTCTCCAGCTTGTTGAAGAACACGGGGTTGGCGCGATTGGAACCGGGTCCTGGGCCCTCCGTTTTGGGAGTGAACATGGCGTCGCGCTCCACCTGCTGCACAATCCATGTGGACCCGGCGAAGGAGTTGGCGTTCGCCACGTGATCCCCGTGATAATGCGAAAGCGCCAGATAGGTAATATCCGCCGGCGTATAGCCGATTGCTGCCAACTGCGGCAGCAACGGCTTGGTAACAGTGAAGGCTCCCTGTTTGGTTGGAGAACCATCTGCATTAAGCGCACTATCCGGAATCTCGCCCGTATCCCACATCAGCGTGCCGCGAGGATGCGCGATGAGGTAGCAGGGTGTCGTCATTTCCGTAGTAGCGAGCTCGCCGTCTTTAAAACCGAAGTTGGCGGCCCCCACGCCCGTGATCTTGCCGCAATCCAGAATGTAGAGGCGAACGGACTTGGGCGTTTGGGCTTTTCGCTGTTGCGCCATCACCCACGGCGCCGTTGAAACCACCGCGATCAGACAGCTCAGACGGATCGTTTGGTTCAACATGCGGACAAGCATATCACTGTCTTCCTCCGTTCATGAGTTGCCGCAACAGCGCCGCGGTGCCCTCTCGAATGACCGGCGGGCCACCCGCGCGGCCCCGCAAACCAACGCCCATGGCCATGTCCACAGGCGTGCGTCCCTGCTTATCTTTGATGTCTAACCTGGCGCCATGTTCAGCGAGAAACCGGACAATGTCATCCGACGCTTGTGCCGCGAAATGGATCGCCGCCTGGCCGTTGTCGTTCACCGCGTTAACGTCGACTCCGTGCGCGACCAGCAGCTTCACCGCTTCCAACAGCGCGCCTTCGGTCGCGTAGTCCTTCGCAAAAACGCCCAGCCCGCGGCCGTACCCGGCGGCCAGCATCAAAGCGGTGGTGTGATTCTTCTGAACTAATGACGGATTTGCGCCGTGTTCCAGCAGCAGGCGCATGGCGGGCGCATCGCCGTTCTTGGCGGCGCGCATCAGCGGAGTGGAGCCCTCCGCCAGAGTCCCTTCCCCCGGCGTGTGCGCGCGCTGCAAAGTGGGAGACTTGAGTTGCGCGTTCGGGTTGGCCCCGTGCACCAGCAAAGTCTTCGTCAAATCCAAAGCGCTGGCCTTACTGTTGGAGGCACGCGACGGCCGCCCGTACACTTCGCCCAACGTATTCATATCCACTGCCGCGTACAAGGCCGCCATGCCCGCCGTGTCCGCGATGTTGGGATCGGCGTGCTTTTCGACTAGCATTCCAGCGGTATCGTGGTGCCCATTCATGATTGCCAGCAGCAATGCGGTCGTTCCATCCGGATCCGTCGCATTCAGATCGGCGCCCGCAACCGCCAAAGTCCGGGCCGTCTCCAGGGAGCCCTGCCGCGCGGCATACATCAGGGGCGTCCAACTCCCGTGCGGGAGAACGGTTAAGACGCCTTCGAGTCCGAAGCGGTCGGGCGCAAACTGCAAGGGCCTGGTGCGTGCGTTCACTTCGGCGCCATGATCGAGTAATGCCTGGGCTGCGGCGGAGTGGTTCTCTGCCGCTGCCCACATCAGGGCCGTCTCGCCATACGTATTTTCTTTCGCATTGGGATTAGCGCCACGCGCCAGCAGCAGCTTAACGATTTCCGGATCGCCCGCGCGCGCCGCCGTCATCAACACCGTCTGCCCTCCCGGCAAAGTGGCGTTCACGTCAGCGCCCGCTCGCAACAACGCATCCGCCATCGCGGCATTCCGGTTGGTTGCCGCCAGAGAAAGCGGCGTAACCCCATACCGGTTCGCTGACTTCGGATTGGCTCCCGCGCGCAGCAGCAACTGCGCGGCGTCGAGATCATTCGCCTCAACCGCCCAAGCCAGCGCAGTGGTCCCGTCCGGACTGGCGGCGTTCACGTCGGCGTGGTTCCTGATGAGTGTCCGTATCGCCTCCCGATTGCCGGCTTTGACGGCATCGACTAGTGGGCTTTCGCCACTCACAGTTATCGTGGCGGCAAGTGCGACGACGACCAGGATGGCCGCTTTACGCAAACACATCGGCCTTACCCGTGCTGTCGCCGAAGCGTTCCATCGCGCGCCCGAACCTTTCGGCCACGTTCAGCCAGAGATTGCCGACCGGAGTCCGTGCCGGCAACTGCACATGGCGATGTCCGCGGCCCACGGCACCGCCGGCTGCGATTAACGGCAAAGGATCTGAGGCGTGCGCATTGGAATCGCCCATGCCGGCGCCATACAGGAGAAATACATGATCGAGCAGCGAGCCACCGCCATCCTCGGTAGCCCGCAACTTGGCCAGAAATTTTGCGTACAGCCGCATGTGGTACGTATTGATCTTGACCACCTGCGCCATCTTATCGGCGTTGTTCTGGTGGTGCGAAACGGAGTGATGCTGCTCCGTAACCCCCACCTGCGGATACGTCCGCTGGCTGAGTTCGCGCGACATCATGAAGGTGAACACTCGAGTGACGTCCGTCTGCCACGCCGCAGCCAGTAGGTCGAACATCAATCCGACATGTTCCTCAAACGAATCCGGCACGCCTATGGGAGCATCGAGCGCCACGGCCTGTCCGCTGTTGCGAGCCTCGGTCTGCTGAATGCGCCGCTCGATTTCGCGGAGATTATCGAGGTAATCGCCGAGCCGCGTCTGGTCGCGCGGTCCCAGGTCCCGCCCCAAATCGCGGGCGTCCTGCGCAATCGAATCCAGAATACTGCGCTGCTTGTGCAATCGCGCCAGTCGCTCGGCCGCCGTTCCCGGTTCGCCAAATAACCGCTCGAATACCGCGCGCGGGTTCGTCTCCATGGGCAAGGGTGTACTGGGAGTGCTCCAGGAAATCGTATTCATGTATGCGCAACTGAATCCCGGGCGAGCAGCCGCCTACGTACCCCGTGAAATCTTCCGTGGCCACCTCGAGAGAGGGCAGAGGCGTCTCCTGTCCGATCTGCTGCGCCACAATCTGATCGATTGTGGTGTTGGCCAGAACGTCCTCCGCTTCGGTCCGTTTCGGCCACACGCCCGTAAGGAAACCCGCGCAGCTCACCGCATGATCGCCCACCTGGCTCCCCGGATGTGACCGCGTGAGGTTCGTGACCACAACAACGGAATCCTGAAAAGGTTCAAGCGGCTTCAGAATCGGGGTGAACGCGAAACCTTCGCCCACAGTAGCGGGGGTGAACTCCTGCATAATCGCGCCGTTGGGAATATACACCACGCCAAATCGGTCGCGAGGCCTCGCGGCGGCACGCGCGTACGGCGTAAGAGCCGGAAACATCGCATCCAACAGCGGCAGCGCGACGGCGGCGCCGGTTCCCCGGAGAATGCTCCGTCGCGACAATGACTTCTTAGTCAGCAGCATGCCTCTCCTGTGCCATTCTCATCTGAAACGGTGCGCTGTTTACGATGCCCGATACAAGCGCGGAGAACCGGTAGCCGCTCCGGCCCGCTTCCCGCACAATGCCACGCACTATGGGCATGTCATGATAGTCGAGCCCGCGTCCCAGGGCATACGTCAGCAACTTCTCCGTCAGTGTGAGCACGAAAACATCCGGATGACTCACCAGCGCATCCCGGAGGGCCGCCACGCCATCGATCTTGGCGCCGTTCATGAGTTCCCCGCTTGCGTCAATGGCCGAACCGGCGTCCTCCGTACGCCACGCGCCCACGGCATCGAAATTCTCCAAGGCGAACCCGACGGGGTCCATCACCCGGTGGCAGCTTGCGCATACGGCGTTCGCCCGGTGTTCCATCATCTGGTCGCGCAACGTGCGCGGCTTCTGCCCCTCCTGATTCTCTTTCAGAGGAGGAACATCGGGCGGCGGAGGCGGCACCGGCAGTCCTACCAGGTTTTCCAGAACCCACTTGCCGCGCAGCACCGGCGAGGTCCTCTCGGCATGCGAAGTCAGCGCCAGGATGCTGCCCTTGCCCAGCAACCCGCGACGCGCATTATCCGGAACCGCAACGCGCCGGAACCGGCTGCCGTAAACATCCGGGATCCCATAGTGGCGGGCCAGGCGTTCGTTCACGAACGTGTAATCGGCCGTCATCAGATCGAGCACGCTCCGGTCCTCGTGCACGATGCTTTCAAAGAACAGCTCCGTTTCCCGCCGGAATGCCTGGCGCAGGTTATCGTCGAAATCGGGGAATAGATCCGTATTGGGCTGCACGTTGCGGAGATTGCGCAATTGCAGCCACTGGCCCGCGAAGTTGCTGACTAAAGCCATCGCTCGTGAGTCGGACAGCAAGCGCTGCATCTGGCGGCTGAGCACCGCAGGATTTTTCAGCTTGCCGCCCGCGGCCACGCGCAGTAGCTCGTCATCTGGGATGCTGCTCCACAGAAAAAACGACAAACGCGACGCCAACTCGACATCGCCGATGCGATATACCGTGCCGGGACCCGTGCCCGAAGGGTCGCGTTCCACTCGGAAGACGAAATTCGGACTCGCCAGAATACGTTCCAATGCCAGCTCGATGCCCGCTTCGAAATCCCCGTTGCGCCGGCCCGATACATAGAACTGCATGGCGCGCTGGATATCCATTTCGTTCGGCGGCCGGCGGTAGGCACGGCGCACCAGCGTGGTGACGATCTGCCGCGCGCAGGGCTCCTCCGCCGCCGGACCGGCCGGATGGCAGACGAAAATTCGCCTCCGGCTGGGCGTATCACCAGCCTTGGAGGCGTGAAAGGGTCCGGCAATCGTGAGAGTTTGCAGGTGTGGATGGCCCGACCAATCGAAATTGTCAACGGAACTCCGGACATAGGGCTGCAGCCGCACCGGTTCCACCAGCGGCTGCTGTACAAACGCGGCGATCACATCGTGCGGTCCCGCAGTTACGCGCGCTCGCACGCGCATCCGGGCATCTACGGCATCGCCCGTGTCAGTCGGCTTGCGGAACAAGTCCGCCAAGTCGTCTTCTCCGCCGAGTTTTGCGACATGAATTCGGCGCCCATCCACGCTGAACTCAACTTCGTGCGCCACCTGAAGACCACGAACGATATTCAGATTCGTGCGGTACAGCTTCGCTTGAAATGTGTATTCGCCATCCAGAGGAAAGTTATAGGTTACGCGGATCCCACCGGTCGTGCCTAGCGGCAACCCTTCGACGTGTTCGTTCTGTGAAAGATCCTGCCGGATGCGAAAGGTCTCGCTGCCGGGCGTCAGGTTCGGGTCTCCCACGGCCAGCGCGCCGATCTTCAGCGCGGCTGTGAGGTAGTGCTCCTGGAGCGAAGGCGACACGCCGAGCACATCGGAGATGTTGTCGAAACCGAATGCCGAATCATCCGGCGGCAGCAGGGAAGCCGCGTCGATCTCAAGATCGAGCAAATCCCGAATGGCATTGCCATATTCGGAACGGTTGAGACGGTGCAACACCGGACGCCCCGGGTACGGATTGGCAGCGGCGGCCTGATCGAGCTGGGATTCCAACCACGAGGCCATGGCATCGTAGGTGGCCGCATCGGGGCGGCGCACACCGGGAGGTGGCATGCTCCCTGTCCGCAGCCTTTTGACCACTTTCTCCCAGGGCTCTGCGTGCGCCGGAACCTCGTCAAGGCTCAACGCGTCCAGCGCAAGACCTCCTGTTTTGAGGCGCTGGTTGTGACAGGTGACGCAGTATTTTTCGACGACCTCGCGGTACGGCGATGCCCCGAAACCGGCAGGGATCAGCCACAGTACGGCCGCCACTCCTGGCAAGCATCCCCTCACCGCTTCCTCCGCACCCCAGTTTAGCTTATCCCTCGCCGATTCATTACATTGACAGCTCTGATCCGGTCACGCTATCCTGGCCCCTTAGCTCGAGGTATATCCCATGAAAGCTTGGCTCGGCTCGGTCTTTGCAGGCTTGCTCATCGCAGCGCTGCCTGCCATCGCCCACCATTCCTTCAGCGCCGAATACGACGAAACGAAACCGGTGAAAGTGACTGGCGTTGTTACGAAAGTCGAATGGCAGAATCCGCATGTTTGGTTCTACGTGGATTCCAAGGACGACAACGGGAATGTGATCCATTGGGCGTTCTCGGGCGGAGCTCCGGGCCAATTGATGCGGCGCGGCATTATGAGGGACGTGATCCAGCCGGGGATGACCATCAACGTGGAGGGCTTCCGCGCCAAAGACGGCTCCAACAATGCCAATGGAGCGCGCGTCACATTCCAGGATGGACGAAGCGTATTCACTGCCGGCGCTGAGGACAGAGTTCCCGAGCAGACAAAGCAGGGTAAGAAATAGTCCGGGGGGAAACTATGCTGCGACGGTCGAAACTGAATCGCTTGATGGCAGGATCGGTGCTGGCGCTTTTGGGAGCGGCGGGTCTGACACTGGGCCTCGTGAAACTGCAGGCGCAGGACCGCAAGGCGCACACGGCGGACGGTAAGCCGGATTTCAGCGGCATCTACGAGTGGCCGAAAGCATCCTCGGGAGAACGCTGCCGCTGTTCCGCCACCATTTTCGATCGCGACTTGTTTCCTCCACTGAAGCCCGGCGGCGAACCGTTTCTGGAGCCGCGTACGGGTGACCCGCGCCACGATGAACCCCGCAATTATTGCATGCCCGCGGGATTCCCTTCGGGGATGCTTTCCGCCAACGCGGTGCAATTCGTGCAGAACAAGAACTACCTTGTGATCGTGCACGAATTTCAAAGAATGACGC
Organism: Terriglobia bacterium; assembly: GCA_003175985.1. GTDB lineage: Bacteria > Acidobacteriota > Terriglobia > Bryobacterales > Bryobacteraceae > PSRJ01. The sequence goes on along the minus strand of PSRJ01000327.1, from coordinate 10,960 downwards.
GCATCATCCCGCTCGACGGCAGGGCGCACCGTAAGGGTCTCGAGCCCACGTTTTACGGCGATCCGGTGGGGCACTGGGAGGGCGACACGCTGGTCATCGACACCACGAACTTCAAACGCTGGGGCCTGGACGACTACTACTACACGAATCCGAAAGAATACCGCATGCACAGCGATGCGCTCCATACCATCGAACGCATCCAGTGGAAAGACGATAAGACGCTTTCTTACGAGTTGACGATGGAGGATCCGAAAATTTTCACCAGGGCATGGAAACAGGTGTTCACCATGAAGGCTATGCCGGAATGGGATTCGACGGGTCTGTTCGAATACGTGTGCGAAGAAAACAACCGCTGCCCTGGCGGCAAGTGCGCCACACCGTAAACGCGAAACCGATTACACGCGCCGCGGGTTTGCCCGCAGGCCGCTCCATTCCTCGGTCAGCACGATGGAGTTTGCCGGGTTTTTCGGATCATATCTGACGCATACCGGCCCTACGAGCACGGAAGTATCCGTTGGCAAGTACTCCTGCAGCCTTGAGAGATCCTGTGAGGCGATGTATTCCACTCCGCGCACGGCATAAGAGTAGAACAACAGATCGCCGCGCATTTCCGTGACTGTGGCATCGCCCATCTTGCCCTGCGCCACCAGCGTCGCGCGGCGCTGCCGTTCCCGCTCCTCAGGGCTGACCCGTGAGAGTTTCCAGGCTCGGTAGCTCATCACCGACACGACCGCCGCGAGCACCAGGATGAGCGCGACTGTTATCACTTCCGCCGTCGTCAACGACAGTGCCACCACGCCCGGCATTTTCTCAGTCGGTTATCCGGCGACCGGCGTTTCCTGGAAGGCCTTGGCATAATCCTTCAGGAACTGATCGAGGCCTTTATCGGTGAGGGGATGATTGAACAACATGTCCAGCACCTTGAAAGGCATGGTCCCGATGTGCGCTCCGGCCAACGCCGAGTCGATGACATGTGTCGGGGAGCGCAGTGAAGCCGCGAGCACCTGCGTCTTGAAGTTGTAGTTCTTGTAGATTTGCGTAATGCTCCGCACCAGATCCATTCCGGTATAACCGACATCGTCCAACCGGCCCACAAATGGACTTATGATGTACGCCCCGGCCTTAGCCGCCAGCAGCGCCTGGCCGGCCGTGAAACAGAGAGTTACGTTTACACGGATACCGCTCTTACTCAGGGCGGCGGTAGCTCTGATTCCGTCCCGCGTGAGTGGGCACTTGACGACAATGTTCTTATGGATCCGCGCGAGCCGCTTGCCTTCCTCGATCATGGCAGACGTCTCTGTCGAGACGACTTCGGCGCTGATATCGCCATCCACGATATCGCAGATCAGCCGGATCTGCTCCTCTATGGGCCGGCCCTCTTTAGCGATTAAGGTAGGGTTGGTGGTAACGCCATCCACGATTCCCCAACTTGCCCCTTTCTTCAGTTCGTCGAGATTCGCGGTATCGAGGAAAAACTTCACAGACGCATCCTCCTGCTACTAGCCGGATTATAACATCCACTCGTCCGGGACCTGCTGAGCCGCTCGTTCGCCCGGAGCGGCTGCAAACTCCGGTGCGTATACTACGAAGTGAGGAAACGGCCGGAACTCCTGGTGCAACCATCCCCTTCCCCTTTTTTCACACAGCCTGGGGCAAAGTGACACATGCCCGAGATCGGCATCGTCATTGTCACCTACAACTCAGAGGCTGTGATCGGCGCCTGCCTCGATGCCGCCTTGGCCAGCGGCGCTGAAGTCGTCATGGTAGACAATGCGTCGTCTGACGGCACGGTCGCCGCGGCTGTCCGCCGCAATGTGCGCTTGATTGCGAATTCGTCGAACCTTGGTTTCGCCGCTGCCATGAATCAAGGCTTCGCTGTATTGAGATGCCCGTATGTCCTCTTGTTGAATCCGGATGCGATCCTTCACAGCAGCCTCGAGCCGCTGCGTGAGGCTTGTAATCTCCCCCATGCGGCAGGAGCCGGCGGCCTACTGATCGGTCCCGATGGCCGGCCACAGGTCGGTTTCATGGTTCGCAAACTCCCCAGTGTTACGGCCCTCATTTTGGAAGCCCTCTTGCTAAATCGGATCTGGCCCAGCAACCCCGTCAACGTGGCATACCGGGGGTTGGGCTTGGACTATTCGGTTTTGCAGAAAGTGGAACAGCCGGCCGGCGCCTTCCTTATGGTGCGCCGCGCCGTGTGGGAGGAAATAGGCGGCTTTGACGAACGGTTTTGGCCCCTCTGGTTCGAAGATGTGGATTTCTGCCGCAGGGTACAGAACCGAGGGTATCTTTTGTACTACATGCCACAAGCTGTGGCAAAACACACCGGGGCTCATACTATGCCGGCGATGACACTAGAGATGCGGCGCATTTACTGGTATCGTAGTCTACTTAGATATTCGGCCAAGCATTTTCGCCCTGCAAAGTTGCGGGTGGTGTGTTTAGCGGTAATCACCGGCTCCTGCCTGCGCGCCGTTCTGGAGTCAGCGCTCGCCCGGAGTCTTCGGCCCCTTCGAGAGTACGGTAAAGTAGTGCGGCTCGCGGGTCGCTTTCTCTTCGGCCCGCCGGCCATTTCTTAATCAAGAACGGATGTACAGAAAGGCCGGTCTTTCAGGTTCTGCTTCATGCCGCACAACGACTTCGTCTCCGTCACGATAGTTACTTACAATAGCGGACGCTTTATCCGTCGCTGCCTGGAATCGGTGCTGGCGCAGAAATATCCGCGCCAGGAGATCATCGTCATCGACAATGCTTCCACAGATGGCACCATCGATATCCTCGAGCAGTTCGACGACCGCTGCCATATTTACTACAACGAGGAGAATCGCGGGTTCGCGGCGGCTCAAAATCAGGCCATCTCCCTTGCGAATGGAGACTGGGTCCTGACGCTGAACCCTGACGTGCTGCTGCTGCCGAATTTTATTCACGTGCTCGTGGATGCTGGTCAGGCCGACTCCCGGATCGGAGCGGTTTGCGGCAAGCTGCTGACCATGACCGCGCATTTCGAAATCCCCGCTGAGCCGGTAGTCGATTCCACCGGCATCTACTTCAACCCCATGCTGCGGCATCTCGATCGCGGCAGCCAGGAAGTAGACAACGGACACTACCTGCAATACGAATATGTGTTTGGCGCGACCGCGGCGGCGGCCCTCTACCGGCGGACGATGATCGAGGATGTTTCGATCAATGGCGAATTCTTCGATTCCGATTTCTTTGTTTATCGCGAAGACGCGGATGTAGCCTGGCGCAGTCAGTTAATGGGCTGGAAGTGTCTGTACGTGCCTTACGCGCGCGGTTACCACGTCCGAAAAGTCTTGCCGGGAAACCGCCGCGCGCTTCCGCCCGAAATCAACATGCATTCGGTGAAGAACCGCTTCCTGATGCGCATCAAGAACATCTCCCCGGATCTCTATTGGCGCAACTGGTTTTCCATAACCGCGCGCGACCTGACGGTGGTGGTTTGGTGTCTGCTTTGGGAGCACACTTCACTGAAGGCGTTCTGGGTTCTTGCGCGAAATTGGAGCGGCGTGTGGGAGAAGCGGCGTCTGATCCAGGCCCGCCGCCGCGTGGATGATGACTACATGGCGAGTTGGTTCCACTATGCTCCGGTGAGCAAGCAGGCTCCCAAGAAAATGGCCCGCCTGCTTTCCGGCTCGGAAATCGCCAAAACCTAGGCGCAGAGGGGTCGATGCGGCTCGCGCTTCTCGGCACGCGAGGCATCCCTGCGTGCTACGGCGGCTTCGAAACCTTCGCGGAGGAACTCTCCACAAGGTTGGCGGCGCGTGGCCATCATGTGACGGTCTATAGCCGCACCCGTTTTACCGAGAACACTTACCGGGGCGTCCGCCTACAATTTCTTCCTACGATTCGCCACAAGTACTTCGATACCCTGGCTCACACATTTCTATCCACGATGTATCTGCTCTGGCATAGGCCGGAAGTTGCGCTCTACTGCAACGGGGCCAATGCGATTTTCACGGGCTTGCCGCGCTGCGCGCGAGTTCCGGTGGCGCTGAATGTGGATGGCATCGAACGGAAGCGCAAGAAATGGAACCGGCTGGCCAAGGCATGGTATCTGGCTTCGGAATGGCTCTCGACCTTTTGCCCCAATGTGGTCGTAACCGACGCGCGCGCCATTCAGGATTACTATCTCGAGCAGTATCGGAAACAAAGCGTGTTTATCCCGTACGGCGCGCCAGTGGGCCGGGTCGCGGGGACCGCGGCTCTCGAGAAACTGGGGCTCCAGCCCGGACGCTATTTTCTTTATGTCAGCCGTATGGAGCCGGAGAATCATCCGCTCGAGGTGCGCCAGGCATTCGAAACCGTAGAGACTGATTTCAAGCTCGTGCTGGTAGGTGACGCCCCGTATGCCCGGGATTACATCCGGCGTGTACGCGATACGCGCGATTCCCGCGTGGTAATACCGGGCGCGATCTACGGCGAGGAGTACCACGAACTGGGATCCCACTGTTTCGCTTATATCCATGCCACCGAAGTGGGCGGCACACATCCGGCGCTGATCGAGGCTATGGGACGCGGTGCTCTAGTGCTCTACCGTAATACCCCAGAGAACGCAGAGGTAGCCGCCGGCGTTGGCTTGGCATTTGAACCAGAAGAACTCGCCGGCAAACTGCGAGGCGTCCTCGCGATGAGCGGCCACGACCGGGACGACCTGCGGCAGCGGGCCATGGACCGTGTGCGCGCCCACTATTCGTGGGATGCCGTGACAGATGCCTACGAAGAGCTGTTGGCCAAACTCGCCGTGTCCCGAGGAAAACGGCGCTAGCGTAGCGCCGCTTCGATGCGCCGATGCCGCTGCCAGTTGGCCAGGCGGCGCGCATAAACTGCGGTTGCAAGACAAACATCAGCACGGGAAGAATATTGTGGTGGCACGAAATACACGCGCGTTTCGCGACAAACGCCGCCGCCGAGCGTTCCAGCGGAGGCAAGGCCCGCCCCAACACCTTGCGAACCTCCACAGCGGGCTGGCCGTATAGAGCCTGCGCCGCTGCTGTCAGCGCGAGAACGCCGCCACCATAAGTACGCGAGCGATCATAACATCTTCGAGAGCTGCCTCGTGGAACACGCACGTAGAATAGATTCAGTGTCGTCTCCTCCCTTTCGCTCCTACGTGCTGGTCTCTCGCGACCAGATCGCCCGGAACTACCGCGAAGTCTGTACAACCGTGGGTCCCCAGGTGGATGTCGCCTGCGTCGTTAAGGCCGACGCGTACGGTCACGGCGCGCTGGAAGTCGCCCGTGTAGTGGTGGCCGAAGGCGCCCGCTGGCTGGCTGTGAGCTCTGTAGATGAAGGTGTGAACCTGCGATGCGGCGGCGTCCGCCAGCCCCGCGTACTCGTTATGGGAGGCTTCCTTGACTATGAGGCCGATGCCTTGGCGGAGTATGATCTGACACCCACGGTCCATTCCTTCGGGCAAATGCACGATCTCGACCGGCTGGCCCATGCCTGGGGCAAGCCCTTGCCATTTCACCTGAAGATCGACTCCGGTATGGGCCGCCTGGGGACCCGCGCCAGCGCTCCGGAGATTCTCGCAGAGATTCATGACGTGCATCACGCCCGCCTGGAAGGGTTGATGACGCATTTTGCATCGGCGGCAGACTACACCACGACGCAAACTGACGACCAACTCGCCTACTTCCACAGGATTTGCCGTGAATTGGAACAGGCGGGATTCAATGCGCTGCGGTTGCACACGTCGAGCACCAATGCCATCGGCTACGGGCGCAAGGCCGGTTGGCACAACATGGTACGGGCCGGACATGCGCTCTACGGCTATGTTTCGCCAGCCCGCGGGGAATCGCCGCGGCAGCTTCTCAAGGTTCGCCCGGCTCTAACCTGGAAGGCCAAGCTGCTCGCTGTCAAAGACATCCCCGAAGGGGCCCTGGTGGGCTATGGAGGAACCTTCCGGGCGCCTCGGCCGATGCGAATCGGAATCCTCGGCGCAGGATATGCCGACGGTTTGTTCCATCGCCTTTCCAACCGCGGTAAAGTCATCGCGGATGGAAAGCTGACCTCAATCCTGGGGACCATCTCGATGGATCTCACGACCATCGACCTTAGCCACACGACTGCTTTGGGGCCCGGAGCCGAGGTCACCCTCCTTGGCAATGAGGGCGACGTCCACCTGGATGCCCAGCAGATCGCCAGAGTCGCCGGCACGATCTCCTATAACATCCTGTGCAGTATCAGCGCCAGGGTCCGGCGAGTGTACGTTTGACGGATACCGCAAATCGTTCCAATGATCACTTTTTCGGGTTGACTGCAGCCAGGTTTGGAACATTGCATGCGTAAGTGCGGTGATATCATGAGGGGTAGATGAGCTTACTGTCGCCCAGACTTCAATTGAAGGTCGCGCAGAAGCAGATTCTGACCCCCGGCCTGGTCCAAATGGTGACCGTCCTCCAGCTTAACCGGCTGGAATTAAAGGAGATGATCACCCAGGAGATCGTCAAGAATCCGGTTCTGGAAGAATCCACCGAGGAGCCCGGCGAAGAGATCACCGCCGAGGAATTGCTGCCTCTCCTCGAACCCGACCGGGTGGCCGATCCGGCAGATCGGCAGATTCTGGAAGCCAGCGTACTCAACGAAGCCAGCCCCATCGATGGCAATCTGGCGGAGGCGGCGATTAACGGGACCGTCTTTGCGGATGCTGAAGAAACCGCGGCAGCGGCGGCAACCCCCGAAACCGTTACCCCCGACCCAATCGAACCCCCTACAGCGACGGACCCGTTCGATGAGATCGATTTCGGCTCCTTTTTCGACGAATATCTCGACCCCGGCTACAAGAGCCCGGCCTCGGAATCGGTCGAAAAACCCTCTTTCGAGACCTTCCTCTCGGCGCCTGTCACCTTGGGAGATCATTTGCGCTCCCAACTCAGCGTCAGCTTGGTCTCAGATCGTGTGCGCAACGCGGCCGAATCCATTATCGGCAACCTCGATGAAGATGGGTATGTCTCCGCTTCGCTTGAAGAAATCGCCACAGCCGGGGAACATACGCCGGAGGAGGTCCAGGAGGCGCTCCGCGTAGTGCAGTCGCTGGATCCCGCCGGAGTCGGGGCCCGCAATTTGAAGGAATGTCTGCTCCTCCAGATCGAAAGCATCAACGGCAAGGGCGGGGTTGCGTGGCAAATCGTTTCTTCGCACTTGCGCCTCCTCGAAACCCATCAATATAAAGAAATTGCCAAGCTGATGGGCCGGCCGATGGAACACGTTGAGACCGCGATCGACATGATCCACCACCTCAATCCGCGGCCAGGATTGCGTTACTCCGGGGCAGGCGCCAGGGTGGTCGAGCCGGACGTCTATTTCATCAAGGATGGCGATGATTACATCATTCAAATGAATGATGAAGAGGTTCCGCAGCTCCGCCTGAATGCTCAGTACCGGAGAATGCTCGACCGCGACAATGGCGCCACCAAAGAGGTTCGCGATTACGTGCGCGAGCGCTACACATCCGCCATTCAGCTCATGAAGAACATCGAGCAGCGGAAGCAGACGATCCTCAAAGTCTGCCAGGCGATCGTGCGCCGCCAGACGGAATTCCTCGCTCATGGCCTCGATCACCTCAAACCGATGATGATCAAGGAAGTGGCTGAGGAAGTCGGTGTCCATCCCTCTACGGTCAGCCGGGCCGTGGCCAATAAATACGTTCACACGCCGCAGGGCGTTTTTGAGCTGCGCTATTTCTTCTCCGAAGCCGTGCAAGGACCCTCCGGCGGCGCGACTCCCCTGCTCCTGCTCAAGCGCAAGGTCAAGAAGATGATCGAGGAAGAAGATCGGACACGACCTCTCACCGACGAGCAAATCACAGCCTTGCTCCAGGCCGAAGGCATCAACGTTACCCGGCGGACGGTGGCCAAGTACCGGGAGGATATGAAAATCCCCTCTACGCACCAACGCCGCGTTCGCAATTGACCGCACGTCCGGCTTCCCTGATTGGAGTTATAAAGAAGAGAGGGGTGGTGTCGGCGCTCCTATGGAGAACCCATGAAAATCACGTACACGGGTAGACAGGTGGAACTGGCTCCGGCCCAGTTGAAAAAGCTCGAAACGCGCTTCGCCAAAGTCGGGAAGCTGCTCGACGGCAGGCGCGAATGTGAAGCCCACGTGATTCTGTCTCTGGAACGGCATTTGCATCAGGCCGAGGTCACGGTGAATTATTTCAATCACCAGCTCGTGGGCCTGGGGTCCAACGCGGATCTGTTTACCGCGATCCATTCGGCCGTGGAGAAACTCGAGAAGCAGGCCTTGAAGCAGCGCACCAAGTGGCGCGATACCAAACGCGTGCCGCGGGCGGCCGCGGAGCCGGCCGAGACGGTGGAGGCTCCGGAAAGCGAAACGGAGCCCGAGCAGCGGCAGGTCTTTCGCGTCAACCATCACCAGAAGCGCAAGCCAATGACACTCGAAGAGGCGCTCCTGGAGATGGACAAGAAGCGCGATTACCTGGTCTATCGCGATGCGGAAACCGACCGCACGTCGGTACTGGTTCGCCGCCGTGACGGCAATTTCGATCTCGTGGAAGGATAATCCCAGCGGATGGCGCGCCAGACATCCGTCGCAGGCCGCCGCAAGAAGAAGAATACCGCCCAAAAGCCGGAACTCGTCGTAATTACGGGCCTCAGTGGTTCGGGTAAGGCTTCTGTACTCAAAGCGCTCGAGGATCTTGGGTTCTACTCCGTCGACAATCTGCCCGTCCAACTGATTCCTAAATTTGCCGAGCTGATCCGGGATAATCCGGCAGTGCGGTCGGCGGCCCTGGTGGTCGACATCCGGGAAGGCGCGGGGCTGAAGAAGTTTCCTGAAGTATTCTCGCGCATCCGGCGCCTGGTGGATGCCAAACTGATCTTCCTGGAGGCTGACGATGAAGCCCTCTTGCGGCGCTTCAGCGAGACCCGCCGGCCTCATCCGTTAGGCACCGATCGTTCCGTCATCAAGAGCATCGCGGCCGAGCGCGCGCAGTTGGCGCCCAGCCGCACCTTGGCCGACCTGATCATCAATACGTCGCGATTCACTGTGCATGATCTGCGCGAATTCATCAGCGAACGCTTTCGCGGACGGCGCGATGACTCGTCCGTCATGATTTCGGTAACGAGTTTCGGCTATCGCAACGGCGTGCCTCCCGATAGCGATCTCGTTTTCGACGTGCGCTTTCTGCCGAACCCGAATTATGTGCCGCGGTTCAAGAACCTCACCGGCAAGAGTCCCGCGGTGGCCCGGTATATCCGCTCGTTTCCGCAAACCGTCGAGTTCATTGACAGAATTTCCGACCTGTTGATTTATCTTTTGCCTCATTACATTCGTGAGGGCAAAAGCTATCTGACGATTGCTTTCGGGTGTACGGGAGGGCAACATCGATCGGTGATGATCGCAGATGAGATTCGCAATAATCTTGCAAAAGCCGGGTTTCAGGCAAAGGTCAACCATCGGGATATTCCGGCAGGGCGCTAGCGCGGGAATTCCGGGAGCTCGCTGTTAAACTAAGAAATAGAGTGGTGCGTTTGGTTCCCACAGGGAAGATTGTCTCGTCCTTAATTCTGGCGTTATTGTTGGTTTCCTGCGATCGCGGTCCCAAGCGTGCGCCAGCGATTGGCGAAGCCTTTGTCGGTCCTGCGATTCTCAAGATTCGCAGCGACATTCCTTTGCAGTCTCCTGTTGTGACGACGGTGAAGCACGGCGACCACCTCCTTCTTCTGCAGCGCCGGCGGCGCTTCTTCCGGGTACGGACACCCTCGGGTGTGGAAGGCTGGACGGACGAGCGGCAACTGCTTGCGGCCGAAGATATGCACAAACTGAAAGATCTGGCGGTGCGGGCCTCCAGGATGCCGCCGCAGGGCCAGGCCACCACATTCGGCGAACTAAACGTACACACGCAACCCTCGCGGCAGTCACCCAGTTTTCTGCAAGTCAAGGAGAACGAGAAAGTCGACGTCCTAACGCACTCCGCTGCTCCGCGAACCGAGGGTGCGCGAAAACCCTTGCTTCCGCCTGCAGCCAAGAAGGCGAAAGCGGTGGAGAAGAAGCCCGCCAAGGAGACCAAGTATCCCCCGTTAAGCGTGCCTAAACCGCCCGGGCCACCTGCCAATTGGCTGGATCTTTCCAAGACCGATCTCTCCGCGGAAGATTCCGCAGCCGATGACGAGACCGAGAAGGAAGAAGAACCCGTTGCTCTCGATGATTGGAGCCTCGTACGCACCAAGGGCGGCGAATCCGGGTGGGTATTGACCCGGCGCCTGGTCATGGCGATACCCGACGAGGTGGCGCAATACGCCGAAGGCCACCGCATCGTATCCTATTTTCCGCTCGGCGAAGTACAGGACGAGGATCAGAAGAAACGTAACTGGCTTTGGACCACAATCGGAAACGGAGTCTATCCGTACGACTTCGATAGCTTCCGCATTTTCATCTGGAGCCTACGCCGGCATCGCTACGAGACCGCCTATATCGAACGAAACCTCCACGGATATTCTCCTGTTCTTTTGAAAGAAGTGGAACTTTCCTCTGCGAGAGGTTCAAGCGCTTCCAGCGCTAAATATCCGGGATTTTCCGTCTGTGTCGAAAAGAAGGATGGCCGGAGATACCGGCGGGAGTACGCGTTCCTCACGAATATTGTTCGACTTGCCGGGGAACAACCCTGTGAAACGCAGGCACAGGAAACTCTGGTGGCACAAACGGCTCTCGCCGTCGGTACTCCGCAGGAGCAGCCGCCGCCCGAAGGGTTCACACAGCGTTTCCGCAAGCGGCTGCGCGCCATTACGAAGGGCTGGTTCGGCGGGTAGCGGGTAGCGCGGGCACGTTGCGGCAGCGCATTAAGTATGCTATCAATGAGTTCAAGTCGGACAATTGGATCCAACTAAGAACCGCTCCGCTTTCTAGCGACGGCCAATCATAATCTCTTCAAAGGATGGCATCCCGTGGAAGCTGTCAACCGCAAACTTAT
>PSRJ01000284.1 GCA_003175985.1 Terriglobia bacterium | reverse complement strand
GGGCGCCGCCAGTCCAGCGGGCGCGCTCCCGGACGCATTCCAGCATCAGAGACGCGCATGTTTTGGCATTCGATTGCCGCGCCACAGCCACCAGAATCGTGGGTGTGTTTTCGATGGCGCGCCGCAGCCGGAACCACGAAGTCAGCGAAATGCGCCGCGCCATTGCCGGCGGAGTATCGCCCAGATCCATGGCAACCAGTCCAAAGCCGCCGCCATGTATCAACAGATCCGCCGCTTTGAGGGCATGCTCGGCATTGTGCCCGCAGCGGACCCAGAGCAGGCGTTCCAGGCGCACACCGGCCGCAGCCGCGAAAATGGGATTAAAAGAATCTTCGGCATCCACCAAAGCGCAAACCTCTTCACGCGCCGTAGCCGCGGCGAGGATCGAGAGCAGCAGGCTCGTTCGCCCCGAAGATGCCGGGCCGTAAATTTCCGTCAGACAACCGCGTGGCAGCCCCCCGGTTGCGGCATCCACTTCGGAAATCCCCATGCGTACTGTCATGGGGCGCGGCCGGGCTTGCCAATCCGGATAGCCACCGAGCGCGTTTACGAGGTGTTGGGAGAGGATCGCACTAGCCATATTCGCTTTTTATTCGCCTGATACCTAACTTTTACAGCACCTGCCGGACCGTTGTCAATTTCTGCGCATTTGTAGTTTATACTCTAGATATGGAGTTAGCCCGAAATGCCGCGCTCACCCCTCCGGGCATTCCGCCGGCGCGCCGCCGCGATCCGAAAGTGCGACGGCAACTGTCCGGCCCGGCGATGCGCAGCTTCTTTCAAATCGCTCGCGCATGGACTCTCAACAACGACGAACAGCGCGCGCTGCTTGGCTGGCCGCCGGAATCCACGTTCTACAAATACAAGGCGGGGCAGATCGGGATCCTCTCCTATGACACGCTGATGCGCATTTCGCTCCTGCTGGGCATTTATAAAGACCTGCACATCCTTTATCCGGAAGCCGATCTGGCGGACCGCTGGCTGCGGCTGCCCAACAGCAACCCGCTATTCGGCGGAAAGCCCGCGCTGGCATTGATGATCGAAGACGGTATGGACGGGCTCTACCAAGTGCGGCGGTTGCTGGATGGACGGCGCGGCGGCTGGAACTGATGATCACGCGTGTTCGCCTGAAAGACACCTGCCGGCTGGTGCCCAGCCTCTATCCTTCCGCCGGCATTCTGGACCGCATCGCCGCACCGGAAGATCTGGATTTCATTTTTGAACTGGAAAGCTGGAGCAACGATCGCATCTCTACTGAGTTGGGGATTCTTCACTGCATTCCACGAGAGGACTGGCTCGTGGGCCGCCCAATGGCCAGTGTGGTGATGGCAGCATTCTGCCATCCGCGTCCCGGTGGGGGCCGCTTCAACGATACTGCCCGCGGCGCCTGGTATGCCGGCACGGAACTGGCAACGGCGCAGGCCGAAGTGGCCTATCACCGGACTCGGGAACTGGCCGAAGTCGGCGTGTGGGAAACGCGCATGCAATTTCGGCTTTACCTGGCGAACTTCGACTGTGCTTTCCACGATGTGCGCCCGCGGACCCCGGAAAACCTCCCGCTCCACGACCCCCACAGCTATGCGGCTTCGCAGGCCTTCGCGAAAGAACTAATGGCTACCGGCTCTAACGGCGTCATCTACCGCAGCGTGCGCCGCCGCGGCGGCCAATGCGTCGCCTGTTTCCGCCCCGCGCTGGTCCTGGACATCCGCCCGGACGCGCACTTCGAATATCGCTGGGAAGGGACGCCGAAGCCGGTGGTAAGGAAGTTGTGAGAGTGGTCTCGGCCCTACTTCACCGCTACCGTGACTCCCTCCCGGCTGATGCAGTTGCCGATTCGCATGATTAGCGGTTGGTTGCCGGACGGGGCGCCATCCGGTATTCGGGCATTCGCCTGGAACAAACCGGCCACCGCATCCGGCGCCGCGCCAAAGTACAAAACCTCGGCAGTCGCACCGCCAATCTGCAAAGAGTACGGAAGCACGGGTTTCGGATAATTTCCCCTGGCTAGTTTGCCATCCACGCCGGCCGGATCGGTTTGCCCTTCTCCTGTGCCGAAAAAGGTAATCACCGAGTTCCTTTCCGCCGGGTTGTCCTTTGAGTTTGATGTTCCGTCCTGGTTGTTCACGGCCGCCTGTCCGCTTCCGCTGGAATCCGCGGTAAAGATGGCGGGCGCGCAGGGCGCCACAGCCAGCGCCAGCGCGTTCGACTTCGCAGACTTATATTCCACTTGAAGCTGCGTAGAAGTTTGCCCGGAGACGGCGTATGGAACAATGGCGCTCATTTGCGAAGCGGACACATATACCAGGGGCGCCGCAACATTATCAAACCAGACACGGGTATCCGCCAGCACGTTTGCCAGTGTGCCGTCGGCGGTAACCGAAAAATTCGACGGAGTGAGCGGGCCGATTCCCGTACCGAAAATCGTGATGATCTCACCGGGAGCGAGCGGACCTGCCTGATAACCTGCGCCATTCAACACGCCTGCAGTCGTTATTTGGCCGCCAGCCGGAGGTGGCGCCGCTAATGTGAGAGTGACTGGAATTGTGACCTGAGCACCGGTCATCTGGTTGGCAAAAATGATGCTTCCGGTGTATGCGCCGGTGCTCAAGCCCGATGCGTTCACCGATACGATGATATTGCCGCTACCGAGGCTTGACTTGGGCGTAACGCCGAGCCAGGCGCTGCCGGTAGTTACGTCTGCCTTCCAGCCCACCAGAGCGCCGCCCACACTCGTGACGGAGAGCGCCTGATTGGCGATCGCGCTGTTGACCGTCCCTTGGAAGGTCAGCTTGTCCGGTGAGACCGACAGCGCCAGGCTTGCATCGCTGAAGCTCACTTTGGCCACGAATGCATCCATGCTGCCCCCTCCATAACGAGTCTGGGCAGCGCCGCGGGTAACGGGGAAGTTGGGAGATGCCGTATCTCCGAGTAAGTAAATGTTCCCCTCGCCGTCCATCGCTGCTGCTTGGACATTCTCGTCTCCAGAGCCGCCGATCAGGCTTCCCTGCAGCACTTTAGTCGCAGCGGGATCTAACTCGATTGCGAAGCCGTCTGCGCCACCGGCCCAGCCCGCCTGAAATGGCGCCAGGACCGGAAAGCTCGAAGAAGCGGTGGAACCGGTCACGTACATGTTCCCTGCACGGTCGGTGAAAATCCCTGTTGCGATATCCGATCTCGTACCTCCCAACAATGTACAGAACACCAAAGCCGAACCCGACGGGTTTATCTTTGCGACAAAGCCGTCATTTAAGCCGAGTAGAGCCGCTTGCAGCACGCCTTTGCTCACTGGAAAGTTTGTCGAATAAGTGGCTCCGGCGACGTAGGCATTTCCCGAGGTGTCCAGAGACAAACCGATGCCATAATCATCGTCCGAGCCTCCCAACAACGTCGAATAGATCAGTTGCGACCCCTGGGAGTTGAGTTTGTACAGGAATGCATCCGTTTTGTCCTTGGATCCACCGTTATGTACGGTTTGCAACGCTCCGGCCGTCGTCGGAAAATCCTTGGAATCCGTGTGTCCCACAACGAACGCATTGCCGGAGGAGTCGATTTGAATTGCTGCTGGGAGATCCCCTCCGGTACCTCCCACAAGGGTAGAATACGAGAGCGTTTTTCCATCGAGAGAGAGTTTCGTCACGAATGAGTTCAACAGCTTATTATTCTTCTGGAAGGCGGCAAAGCTGAGAGGGAAATTTGTTGAAGCCGTACTCCCGGCAAGATAGATACCGGTTTTGTCGAGGGCCAAGGCAAGAATCAAATCGTCATCGTTGCCGCCGAGATAAGTCCCGAATACCAGCTTCGCTCCGGTTGGATCCAGCTTGGCTACGTAACCATCAAACCCGAAATAACCTCCCCGGTTATAGCCCTGAAACACTCCGTCGCTGGTGGGCAGATTCGTCGAATCGGTCGTCGCAGCTATACAGATGTTGGAAGACGAGTCCACGGCCAATCCGCCGAACAACTCGCCGCTGTTGCCGCCCAAATAGGTGCTGAAAATCAGCGCGCCTCTCGAGTCCAGCTTGGAAACAAAAAGATCTGGAGCGACGCTTGTCAGTTTACTGTTCTGAATCACATCCTTTGTGACGGTGAAGTCTGTCGAGTACGTGGTTCCGGCGATATAGACGTTACCCGCCGCGTCCACCGTGATGCCTCTGCCGGAATCCGAGAGGCTGCCTCCGAGGAAGCTTGCAAAGCTCAAGGCCGGGTCGATCACCAGGGGCTGCTGGCGGTCGTAGCGGCCGATCCCGAAAGCCACCTCATGATTGCGGAGAAGATATTGGACCGGAATCTCGCAGCGGATGCCGCCGATTTCCTGATATGCATGCGGCTTGTGCTGGCGGATCTCGCTCTCCCCTGTGCTGAGAACCAAGTCGCCCGCGGCGTCCACCCGCACTCGCTTCGCGCCGGAATAAACCATGCGTATGCCTCGCGGGTTTGCTCCGGCTGCCAGGCGAAAGTCATATTCGAGCCGGTCCTCTGAACCGTAGTAGACGAGATCGATGCCTCGATATACTCCGCGGAATCCGACGCGCCCAAAGGACGGAACCGCCACGCGCCAGTGGGAACGATCGTTCCCTAATAGGTAGTTCGCCGTCCCGCCTGATCGCTCCTCGGCTATCGGCTCGGCTTTTGTGTTCGCGTCCAACAGCCGCATGCTCACGATCGATCCCTTCGAACCGGAGTGACCGATGACCCAGTCAGCTCCCCCTGGAGTGACCTGCAGCGAGCGGCCGTAACTGTGTGATACGAATCTTCGCCTCTCGACCTGTTGGAAACCGACTGGCTGTCTGATCGCTACAGGGAATTGCGGCACGGCGGCCGCCAGCAATGAGAGAGAGCCCAGGCACAGCGCGAGTTTTCGGTACAAGTTGCCTCCCGGCTACCAAACCAGATGTTAATATCTTGAAATACCAGCGGTCAAGAAGCGGCGCCGCAGGACACCACATCAAATCTTATGAAATGCTTTCAAATCCTATGAAATGCTTTTAAGATCTCTCGCGTGGGGTAATGGAGCGCGATCGGCCGGCCGTGCGGGCAACTCATCGGGCAATCGGTCGCGGCGAGCGCGCGGAGCAGCCACTCCATTTTCGTATGATCCAGGCGCGTGTTGATCTTTATGGCGGCGCGGCAGGCGATCGATGCGCAGATGCCGCGGCGGAAATCGTCGAGTGAAGCGCCGCGCAGTTCGGTCTCGGTGATTTCCAGGATCTCGAACAAAATTTTCTCCAGGTCGGCGGGGCTTACGGCGGCCGGCGCCGCCTTGACCGCGATCGTGCGGTTGCCGAACGGCTCGGTGTCGAAACCGGACGCGTGTAGTTCCTCGGCAATGCGGGCGTAGTCGATCTGCTGCTCGGGCGTGAGTTGCAGGATCAGCGGCATCAAAAGGCGCTGCATCTCGACCCGGCCCGCCGCACGTTGCTTCAGGACCTGTTCGAACAGAATGCGTTCGTGCGCTACGTGCTGATCGATGATCCATAACCCATCGCGCCCGGCGGCGATAATGAAGCTCTCGTGAATTTGTCCCAGTGGACGCAGTTCGGAAAGCACCGACAGCGACATTTCGGGAGGAGGAATGGCCTCCGCCGGGAACTCCCCGTGCGTGTCCGGGCGGCGCAACAGCTTTCCGGAAGGCGGCGGCCCGGGAGCGACCTCGATCGCCGGCGCGCTGAAATCCAGCCGTGGAGTCGGTCCTATGCCGGGGCGCAGCGTGAATTCGGGCATGCGTTCCGGCGCTTCCTCCGCCGTGACGGCGGGAGGCGCTTCATTCTCCAGCATCTGGCTGAACTCGGAATAAGGCAGCCGCGCCGCGGCTTGCTCAGCCGTGGCAGGCCGGGGGGCGGGAGAAAACGAAGGCGCCGGCCGGCTCTCCATCAGGCGTTCGCGCAACACGTCGCGCACGAAATCGTGGACGAATGAGCCGTGGCGGAAACGCACTTCCGTTTTCGAGGGATGCACGTTGACATCTACTTCTTCGGGGTCACACTCCAGGAACAGCAAGGCGAATGGATAGGCCGCGGGCGGCATCAGGTTGTGGTACGCCGAAGAGAGCGCGTGCAACAGCAAGCGGTCGCGAATCAGGCGGCCATTCACGAAAATGAAGATCGAGTTGCGATTCGCTTTCTGTACTTGCGGGCGCGAGAAGAATCCCATCAGTCGGAAGTTGCGTACTGGCGGATCCTCCGGCTCGGACCGGTAATCCGCAATGGCCTGTGAGGGTGGCACGCTTACGGGCGGAAGAAACATTTCCTTTTCGCGCACTCCGATTTCTACCAGGTCCTCTATCACCTGGCTGCCGAACACCTGATAAACACGTTCCTGTAACGTGTCCACCGGTGTTACGTGCAGCAGTTCGTTGGTTGCACTGAGGAGACGGAACGTCTTGGCGGGATGCGCTAGGCTGTAGTGCGTGACCAGAGACGCGATATGCGCGAGCTCCGTCTGCTCGGTGCGCAGGAACTTCTTCCGCGCGGGAACGTTGTAGAAGAGGTCGCGCACTGTAACCACGGTCCCGCCACCGAGAGCCGCCTCCTCGCAGCGAAACATCTTGCCGCCAGCGATTTCGATGCGCGTGCCGGTAGTCTCCTCGGCGGAGCGCGTTTCCAGCAACAGCCGCGACACCGAAGCGATCGACGGCAGGGCCTCGCCGCGGAAACCCAGAGTGGAAATAGAAAGCAGATCCTTCACATCGCGCAGCTTGCTGGTGGCGTGACGCTCGAACGCTAGCAGCGCATCGTCGCGCAGCATGCCGCAGCCGTCATCGGCCACGCGGATCAGGCGCCGCCCGCCGGATTCCACTTCGACTTTGAATTCCTGCGCGCCCGCGTCGAGCGAATTCTCCAGCAGCTCTTTGACCACCGAAGCGGGCCGCTCCACCACTTCGCCGGCGGCAATCTTGTTGGCAACCTGGTCGGGAAGGATCCGGATCCGGCCCATGAAGGGGCTAGTATAACGCTGTGTTACTCTGAAATTTCCACGTGTGCCAGCGCGCGTTAGCGAAGCTCTCGTCCTCCGTACTTACCCGCTCAAGGAGGCTGACCTCGTCGTCAGTTTTCTCGCGCGAGACCTGGGAAAACTGCGCGGCGTGGCCAAGCGGGCGCGGCGCCCGAAAAGTCCCTTCGGCGCGGGGCTCGAACGGTTATCGCACGTGCGAATGGCTTACTTTCAGCGCGAAACCAGGGAACTGGTGAGCCTGGATTCCTGCGAATTGATTCGCTGCCAATTGGATCTGGTGTCCGATTATTGGGCCGGTGTAGCGCTGGATTATTTCGCCGAGGTTGCCGAGCAGATGCTTCCTCCGGCCGAGCCGAACGAGAAGTTCTTTCGCCTGCTGCTGGCCGTCCTCGATGACGTGCGAACCGCGGGGGCAGTGTGGCGGGCTGTCACGTATTTTTCACTTTGGACGGTGAGGCTGTGCGGCTGGCTGCCGGAATTGCATGTATGTCTCGGTTGCGGCAGTGCGTTGGATGATGCGGAATCACCAGAACGGGCATTTTTCAGCCGGGGCCAGGCCGGCCTGTTGTGCAGTCACTGCCGGCGCATGCCGGGCGCGGGGAGTAGCCGGGAATTGAACGCCGAATCGCGATTGATTGCCGCGGAGATGCTGCGCCGGCCCATCGGGCAGCTTTCGCAATCCCATTGGGAACAGGCCACCGCGGCCGATCTGCGGCGCTTTCTGGTGCAGCAGATGGAGTCTCATGCGGAGCGGCGCTTGATCACGGCGCCGATGCTGGAGCGGGAAGACGCTATTCGTTTGACAGCCGCAACCCGGCAGGGCTCCTAGCGGGACTTGAATTGCCAATGGACTCTTTTCAAGAAATCATTTTCAAGTTGAAACAATACTGGGCCGCGCGCGGCTGCATCATCCAGGAGCCCTATGACGTGGAAGTCGGCGCCGGCACCATGTGTCCCGAGACCTTTCTCCGCGTGCTGGGTCCCAAACCGTATCGCGTCGCTTACGTGCAGCCCAGCCGCCGCCCGGCCGACGGACGTTACGGAGATAATCCCAACCGGCTCTTCAAGCATTGGCAGTTGCAGGTCATCCTGAAACCTTCCCCCGAGGACGTCATCGAACAGTATCTCGGCAGTCTGGAAGCCATCGGCATCGACTTGCGCAAACACGATCTCAAGTTCGAAGAGGACAACTGGGAATCGCCCACGCTGGGCGCTTGGGGGATCGGCTGGCAGGTGATGCTCGATGGGCTCGAAATCACCCAATTCACGTACTTCCAGCAGTGCGGCGGCATCGATCTCGATCTGGTGCCGGCCGAATTGACCTACGGTCTGGACCGTCTCACCGCCTTCCTCCAGATCCGCGACAGCGTGTACGACATCGAATGGACGAAAGGCTTTTCCTATCGGGACGTCCGCTATCTTGACGAGCTGCAATATTCGGTCTACAACTTCGAGATGGCCGATGTCTCCACCCTGTGGAAGCTGTTCGAACTGCATGAGGCGGAAGCGGCGCGCCTGCTGAATCTGTACGATCCGAAATCGCCCGTCAGGAAGCGCTTCCCTCTGCTCCCGGCCTATGACCACGTCCTGAAGTGCTCGAACATTTTCAACACTCTCGATTCGCGCGGCGCAATCAGCGTCACCGAGCGCGTCGGAGTGATCCAGCGTGTCCGCAAAGTGGCGGTTGGAGTGGCGCAGGCGTGGGCCGATCAACAGTCTGAAATCGCTGCCGAGGTAGAGTCGTGAGCCTCCCCTTTCTGCTCGAAATCGGAACTGAAGAGATTCCGGACTGGATGATTCCCGGCGCTCTCGAAAGCCTGCACCTGCTCTTCGAAAAAACCGGAATTCCGCACGAGACGGTTTCCGTCGACGCAACGCCGCGCCGCCTTGTGTTGCGGGCCGAGGGGCTCGCCGAGCGGCAGGCCGATACGGAGGAACGCATCCTCGGACCGGCCAAATCGGCGCCGGCGCAGGCAGTGGCGGGCTTCGCGCGCAAGCAGGGCGTGCGCGTGGAAGATCTGGTCACCGAATCGACCCCCAAAGGTCAATATCACTGTTTCATTAAGAAAGTTCAGGGGCGGTGGACAAAAGACATTCTTGCCGAAATGCTCCCCGGCCTGATCCTCCAGATCTACTTCCCCAAGACCATGTACTGGACCGGCAAAGGCGGTCCGCGCTTCATCCGGCCCATCCGCTGGATTGTGGCGTTGCTGGGCGATGACGTCGTGCCGTTCGAAATCGCGGGTGTGCGCTCCGGCGCGCTCACCTCGGGTCATCGCCGCCTCGGCGCTTCGGAGATCGCCGTTACCATCGCGGACTATGAGCAGCGGCTGCGTGATCACTATGTCATCCTGTCGGCGGCCGGGCGGCGTAACAAGATATCTGGGGAACTGAAAGGTATTCGCGTGAAACCTGATGAAGCCCTGTTTGAAACCCTCGTATACATCACCGAATACCCGACGGCGATCACCGGCAAATTCGACGCCGAATTCCTCCAGCTTCCCGAAGAGGTGCTGGTCACCGTGATGCGCCACCACCAGAAGTATTTCTCCGTGGAGGATGCCAACGGCAAACTGGCGCCGCAATTCGTCGCGGTGATGAACATTGACTCCGACCCCGAAGGCTTTGTCGGTAGCGGCAACGAGCGCGTGTTGCGCGCGCGGTTCAACGACGCCCGCTTCTTTTGGGAGACCGACCAAAAAAGAAAACTGTCCGATCGTGTCGCGGACCTGGCCCATGTCACTTTCCAGGCGAAGCTGGGCTCCTATCTGGATAAGACACGCCGCATGATGGCGCTGGTCGGGGAACTAGGCGGCGATCCCGATGCCGTGCGCGCGGCGGAATTGTCGAAGTGCGATCTCACCACGGAACTGGTCAAAGAGTTCACGGAATTGCAAGGCGTCGTAGGAGGACTCTACGCGCGCGTTCAGGGCGAGCCTGAACCCGTTTGGCAGGCCATCTACGATCATTACAGGCCGGAGAGTATGGAGGATTCGATCCCACGAAGCCGGACCGGACAGTTCCTGGCTCTCGCCGACAAAATGGACACTCTGCGCGGCTGTTTCCGGCTCGGCATGATCCCGACCGGTTCTCGCGATCCGCTTGCGCTGCGTCGCGCGGCGCAAGGCGTGGTCAAGATCCTGGTCGAGGGCCGGCTCGAATTGCCTCTGCTGACTTTGATTGGAGAAGACGAGCAACTGAAATCGTTCTTTGAGGAGCGCGTCAAGTTCTACTTCAAGGACATCCGCGGCTTTAAGTACGACGAGATTAACGCCGCAGTGGGCGCGACCACCGGTTGGAATAACCTGGTGGACCTGGAGGCCCGGCTGGAGCGTATCCAAAGCCTCCGCGCTTCACCGGATTTCGAACCGCTGGCGGCCAGTTTCAAGCGCATTCGCAATATTCTGGAGCAAGCCCGGTTCTCGGGCGACGGCGCTATCGACACGGCGCTGCTCGAGCCCGGCCCGGAACAGGCGCTCTTCGACGAGTACAAACATATTACCGGGCAGCCCATCGAAAACGTGATCTCGCGCCTGCGCCCCAAAGTCGATCTGTTCTTCGACAAGATCCTGGTCAACGCACCCGATGCCCGCATCCGGGAAAATCGCCTGACGCTGCTCCATACGCTGCTACGGGAGTTTTCCACGATCGCGGATTTTTCCGAAATCGTCACCACTTCTTAGGAGTCACCCATGAAGAAATACGTCTACTCATTCGGCAACAGTACGGCTGATGGAGATGGAAAAATGAAGGATGTGCTCGGCGGCAAAGGCGCCGGGCTGGCGGAGATGTGCCGCGCCAATCTGCCGGTGCCTCCCGGCTTCACCATC
Source organism: Terriglobia bacterium (assembly GCA_003175985.1). Classification (GTDB taxonomy): domain Bacteria; phylum Acidobacteriota; class Terriglobia; order Bryobacterales; family Bryobacteraceae; genus PSRJ01. The sequence goes on along the minus strand of PSRJ01000284.1, from coordinate 2,870 downwards.
TCTACCGAAGTCTGCAACATTTATTTCCAGAACAACCGCTCGGTTCCCCAGGAGATCGACAAGCAGATGATTGAGGCGCTCCGCCTGCTCGAACAGCGCATGGCGCAAAAACTTGGCGATACCTCCAACCCGCTGCTGGTCAGCGTGCGTTCGGGCGCCAAATTTTCCATGCCCGGTATGATGGATACCATTCTCAATCTCGGGCTCAACGACGAAACGGTGAAGGCGCTCGAGACCAAGAGTAATAACCCGCGCTTCGCCTACGATTGCTATCGCCGCTTCATTCAGATGTATGGCAACGTCGTGCTCGAGATCGGCAAAGACCAGTTCGAGCATATCTTCGACGGCCAGAAGAAGAAAGCCAAGGCCAAGCTGGATACCGATCTCACCGCGGACGATCTGCAGCAGGTGATCGACGCCTACAAGAAACTCGTCCGCACGAAGAGCGGCAAACCGTTCCCGCAGGACGCCATGGCGCAGCTCGCCGGCTCCCGCGACGCCGTCTTTCGGTCCTGGAACAACGACCGCGCCATCCACTACCGCCGCATGAACCAGATCCCCGACAACCTGGGGACGGCCGTGAACGTGCAGGCTATGGTGTTCGGCAATCTCGGGGCCACCTCGGCAACCGGCGTCGGCTTCACCCGCAATCCCGCCACTGGCGAGAACGTCTTCTACGGCGAATTCCTGGAAAATGCGCAAGGCGAAGACGTCGTTTCCGGTGTCCGCACGCCGCACAAGATCAGCGAGCTCGAAAAATGGAATCCCGCGGTCTATAAGCAGCTCCGCGAGATCACTACCAAGCTCGAGCAACACTATCGCGACGTGCAGGATTTCGAGTACACCATTCAGGACGGCAAGCTGTACATGCTGCAGACGCGCAATGGCAAGCGCACCGGGCCGGCCGCCGTGCGCATCGCGGTGGATATGGTGAGTGAAAAGCTCATTTCCAAAGAGGAGGCCGTGCTGCGTGTGGAAGCCGGGCAACTTGATCAGCTTCTACATCCGGTGCTCGATCCCGCCTCCAAAAAGTCGCTGACCAAGCTGTCGACGGGGCTGCCGGCGTCTCCCGGCGCCGCCGTCGGCACCATTGTCTTCACGGCCGATGATGCTGTCGAGAAGGCCACAAAGGGTCCGGTGGTGCTGGTGCGGAAGGAGACCGTGCCGGACGATATCCACGGAATGGAAGTGGTGAAAGGCATCCTGACGTCGCGCGGCGGCATGACCAGCCACGCCGCCGTGGTCTGCCGTGGCATGGGCACGCCCTGCGTGGCCGGCGCCGAAGACTTCATGGTGGACGAGCACCGCAGGGAAGTCAGCGTTTCGGTGGACGGCAAAACCGTCAAATTGAAAGAAGGCGACTGGCTCTCGCTCGATGGGTCCAGCGGCGAGGTCTTCGGCGGCCGCGCCAACACTTTGGATGCCGATCCGACTTCCGGCGTTTTCAAGACCTTCATGGATTGGGCCGACGAGTATCGCGGCAGCTTTGGCGTGCGCGCCAACGCCGATATCCCGCGCGACGCCCAGGCCGCGCGCAAGTTTGGCGCCGAAGGCATTGGCCTGTGCCGCACGGAGCACATGTTCTTCGCCGAGGATCGCATTCCGCACATGCAGGCCATGATTCTCGCACGGGATGAAAAGACGCGCCGCAAGGCCCTTGCCAAACTGCTGCCCATGCAGCGCCAGGATTTCGCCGGTCTCTTCAAAGCCATGGACGGGTTCCCGGTCGTGATTCGCACGCTCGATCCGCCCCTGCACGAATTTCTCCCCAAGCGGGAAGAATTGATGGTCGATATCGCCGTTCTTCCGTACGCCGATCTCAAGAAGAAAAAGGAGCTCGTAGGGAAGTACGAACGGTTCGGCGCCGAAGTCCGGAATCTGAAGACCGTGCTGCCAGACCTCCTCCACCGCGTGGAAGAGTTACACGAATTCAATCCCATGCTGGGACATCGCGGCTGCCGTCTCGGCGTCACGTATCCCGAGATCACCGAAATGCAGGCCCGCGCGATCTTTCAGGCTGCGGTTCAGGTCGCCAAAAAGGGAGTGAAGGTGATTCCGGAAGTGATGATCCCGCTCATCGGTGGCGTCCAGGAACTGGAACATCAAAAGAAGATCGTGGTCCAGGTGGCGGAAGAAGTTCTGAAGAAGGCGGGCATGAAGAACCTCAAATATCTTGTCGGCACCATGATCGAAATCCCGCGCGCGGCGATCACGGCCGATACCGTCGCCCAGGAAGCGGAGTTCTTCAGCTTCGGCACCAACGACCTGACCCAGACCACCATGGGCATTTCCCGCGACGACTACGGCAGCTTCCGCAAGGAGTACGAAGAGAAGAAGATCTGGCCCAGCGACCCGTTCGCGGTGATCGATCAGGAAGGTGTCGGCAAGCTGGTGAAGATGGCGGTCGATGCGGGCCGCAAGACGCGCCCCGACCTCGAAATCGGCATTTGCGGCGAGCATGGAGGCGAGCCCAGTTCGGTGCAGTTCTGTTACCGGGTCGGAATGGATTACGTTTCCTGCTCCCCCTACCGCGTGCCGATTGCCCGCTTGGCCGCGGCTCAGGCGGCGATCGCGGGTGGAGACAAGTCCGAGGCGATGCGAACCGCGTAAGATTGCATCATGAGCCTGAATCCGTACGCGTCGTATCTCGGAGAGCAGGATGCGCGGCAAGTAATCGCCCGAACGGGCGGCGAGCTACGGTCCCTGCTCGAGACGCTGGGCGCCGCGGGCATCGAGCGGTCGCTGGCGCCCGGCAAATGGAGTGCCCGCCAGATCCTCTGCCATCTGGCGGACAGCGAAATCACGTTTGCCTTTCGTCTCCGCCAGGCAGTGGCGGAACCGCATCACACCATCCAGCCATTCGATCAGGA
>PSRJ01000287.1 GCA_003175985.1 Terriglobia bacterium | reverse complement strand
CGGTGTCGGTTTTGTGGCGCTGATTCGAGGAAAGAATCTGCCGCTTTGCTTCAATCGCCAGTGCCATTCTAGAGTTTCATACTCCTTGTCTTCTCTTGATCTCGTTTGGTACCTATTCAGAATAACACAAGTCTTTTCAGTACACTTGAAAACAAAAGACCTGGTTGGAACCGTCCGGGCTCAGGGAGTATTCGCCGTTTTCGAGCGATTCTTCCACTTCGATTTTATAGAGGCCGTCGGAGCTCAGGCGCATCACTTCGATGCGGATCGGCAGGGCGCCCTGCTTCTTTTTGGGGGAGAGCAGCAGCTCGCGCCGCCCGTTCTTGGTATCGAGCTTGTAAAGCTGGAGCTTATCGGGCAGCACCTTATCCGCCTGCATCAGAAAAATAGGCGAAGCCAGCGGCGTCCGCGCCGAGGAGGCGGCGCCCGCAACCACGTACATGGTATCCTCTTTGCGTTTTTCTTCTTTCGCCTCGCCAACCTCGGTGGCCACCAAATTCTGGGCGTGCTTCAGGTAGGGAATATCCGGTTTAGGAGGTCGCGGCCCGTCGTATTTCTGGGCCCAAGCGGCACACACCGAAACCAGCAAAAGAGAAACAGCTCTGCGCGGCATAAAAAGCCTGCCAACTATATTACACGTTGAGGTTCCGATTGGTGCTGTTACTGAGCCGCGACCGTGTTACTGAGCCGCGACCGTAAGGAAGCGGTAGTCGCACGGCCTTTTTCACCATCCTCCTAACTCTCGGGCGGCGTTTGCAGAACGGAAGCTTCCTGGACGCCTGCCGCGATTTCCGGCAGGATGCCAAGTTGCTGGTAGATGGGCCGTACCAGGCGCCGGATCGCGGGAAGTTGGCGTGCGTACCACAGACTTCCGGCGAGACAAACAACGCCTCCCAGTAGTAATGTCGCCGGTGCGCCGAAGCGCGCGGCGACAAATCCTGCCAGCAGGCTGCCGAATGGCGCCATCCCGATAAATGCCATGGTGTAGAAGGACATGACCCGGCCGCGCTTGTCATCGGCCACGATCGTTTGCAGGATGGTGTTGCTGGCCGCCATTTGCTGCATCATGCCGAAACCTGTCAGCGGGACCAGAAGCAGGGAGAGCCAAAGCGACCGCGAGAGCGCAAACGCGATCAGTGCCGCGCCGAACACGGCAGCCGCAATACCGATCATCCGCCCCAAGCCCACAATGCTCTTGCGCAGCGTCAGGCTGATCGCGCTCGCAAACGCTCCCACGCCCGAGGCGGCCATCAGGAACCCCAGGGTATGCGCTCCCCCGTGCAGGATGTCGGAAGCGAAGATCGGCATCAGCACGGTATATGGCATTCCTACCAGGCTCACCAGGGCCAGCAGAAGCAGAATCGAACGAATCGGCACCGTGTCGATGACATAACGCCAGCCCTCGTACAATTCCTCCAGGATGTGCCGTGCCTCGGCTCGCGCCTGAGGCACCGTAATCTTCATGGCCAGCAGCGATCCGATCACTGCTATGTAGCTGACGCCGTCAAGCAGGAAACACCAGCCCTCGCCGACGGCGGCAATCACGCCGCCCGCAATCGCCGGGCCGATCAGCCGCGTGCCATTCACCATGGATGAATTCAGCGCGATTGCATTGCCGAGATCTTCGCGCCGGTCCACCATCTGGATGACAAATGACTGCCGCGCCGGCATTTCGAAGGCGCTGATCAAGCCCTGCGCGAGCGAGAGCAGCACGATTTCCCAAATCGTTATCACGTTGCGCAAAGCCAGGACCGCCAGCAGAAAAGACTGCATCATCGACAAAACCTGGGTGACGATGAGCGTGCGATGACGATCCCAGCGATCGACCCACACTCCCGCGAGCGGTCCCAGGAAGAACGCCGGGACCTGGCCGGCGAAGCTCACTACCCCGAGCAGCACGGGAGAATCCGTCAGACGATAAACCAGCCAACTGGTGGCGATTCGCGTCATCCAGGTGCCGATCAGCGACACCGTCTGGCCGCTGAAAAATAGCCGGTAATTTCGCGAGCGCAAAGCCCTTAGCGCGCCGTCCCATTTCGCCACTGTTCTATTTTCCCGGCGGCGCCGGCCTCAGCAAAACCGAGTGTGCGTTTTCATCCGGAACAAATAATCCCTTAGTACTCTGTTACCCTACTTACCAGAGTAAAATTGTTTCATACAACACAATGGGGAGTGTAGTTCGGTCCCGGGGCAAATGGATTCTTTTTACGGCGGTGTATTTTGCCGCGTGTACTCTCCCCTTAAAATCCCAGGACCTTCCCGGCGACGCAGGTGCGACGGATGCGGTGGCTCAGAGCGCCACCATCATTGTCACCGTTAGTCCTTCCCCTGCCGGACTGGCCCAACCGCTGACGGTAAAAGTAGTCGCCACGGGGCCCGCCGGAACGCCCACTGGAACACTCCACCTCGCGGCAGACCGGAATCTGATCGGCAACCTGATCCCGCTCACCGGTGGCAGTGTCACGTTCACAATTCCGGATGCGGCTTACGGTATTCCCGACCCGTCCGCCCTCGGCCTCGATCTGGGCCGCCACACCATCGGCGTCGACTACTCCGGCGACGTGAACTACGCCTCGCAGCGGCCACTCGCAAACGAGGTGCCGCTGGTCGTGGAGCATGCGAGTAGCACCAGCGTGTCGGTATCCGTCAATCCCGCCGTATACGGCCAGGGCGTCACGTACACGGCCGTGGTGAATGTGGCTGCCGCTCCAGGCGATGCGGAAACACGGGTGCCTTCGGGGGACGTGGTCTTCTTCGACAACGGAACCCCGCTGAACGCTTCCCCGATGCCCCTCATCGGGAACTATGTACAGTTCACGCCGCCGTTGCCATTGGCCACCGCTTCTCATTCGATTACCGCCGCCTACCTGGGCGACCGCACCACCGCCGGCTCGATCAGCGCCCCCGCAACGCTCCTGGTGATGCCCGCACTCACCGTGACCGCTGTCAGCACGCCGGGCAATAACGGGTCGTCCGTATTTGGCCAGCCGATCGGATTGAGCGCCAGCGTCGCAGTGCAAGCGCCGGGGTCCGGGACCCCGGCCGGCACCGTTCAATTCCTCGATGGCAGGAACGTCATCGCATCAGCCGCCCTGGTGTCGGGAACCGGCGCCACCACTCTCGCGAATTATCCCGCGGGAGCGCACTCTTTCACGGCCCGATACTCCGGTGACACGAACTACGCGCCCAGCACATCCACGGGGAGCGTTTCATTTGGCGTCAATAAGGCCTCGACCACCGTCGCCAAACCTACGATGAGCGCTATATCGCGCCCGGGACAGACCGTCACGTTTTCGGCGGCAGTCGGCGTGACTCCTCCCGGTTCGGGCAGTCCGAGCGGAACCATCAGTTTCAAAGATGGCGCGACTCTAATTGGAAGCGGAACGGTCACGGCGGGCATCGCTTCGCTTACGCTGTCCACCCTCGCTGCCGGCGGTCATGGCATTGTCGCCGTCTACAACGGCGACAGCAGCTTTTCGGCGTCCAACCCATCCGACCCGTTGAATTTTGTGATCCCTCAGAACGCTACGAGCGTGACTCTCGCCGCATCAGCAAACCCGGCCGTTTACGGCCAGCCGGTAACGTACACGGCAACCGTCACAGCGGGCGCCACGGGAACGGTAAACTTCTTCGATAACGGCGTTCCACTCAACAGCGCCCCGATTCCTCTCAGCGGCAGCCAGGCTCAGTTGGCTTCCGCGACTCTCGCCGTGGGGAGCCATCAGATTACCGCCGTCTATAGCGGAGATGCGACCTTCAACGGGGCGACTGGCTCGCTCGCGGCAGGCGTGAATAAGGCCGCCACCAGCGCGAGTCCGCCATCGGTGAGCGGAAGCCCGGTTATCGGGCAAGCGCTAACCGTTGCCGCGAGCGTGAGCGTGCTTGCTCCGGGTTCTGGCACACCAACGGGCTCGATCAGTTTCAGCGATGGCGGCAATCTGCTGGGAACCGCCGCCCTTGGCGCCGGCGGGATCGCCTCGATCGCCACTTCCTCGCTCGCGAAGGGGCCCCATAGCATCACGGCGGTTTACAACGGTGACGGCAACTTCGCGGCCTCCGGAGTTTCCGGTGTGACCGCGATCGCCGTCGATCCCAAGCCATCGGCCGTGCAGGTTTCGGGCGCCGCCAATACCCTCGTCTATGGACAGGCTGTATCCTTCACAGCGACAGTGACTGCGGGTGCCACCGGCACGGTCAATTTCTTCGATAACGGAGCGATGCTCAACAGCACCCCAGTTCCGCTCAGCGGGAGTCAGGCGCAATTTACACCCACAGCCCCACTGGGCGCGGGTAACCACGGGATCACCGCGGTCTACGTCGGCGATGCCAACTATGCTTCCGCCGCAAGCAGCGCCTGGAATCTGGCGGTCAGCAAGGCAAACACCGCGATTACCCTGAAACCTGCGCAAGACGGCCTGTCCATCACCTTCACGGCTGCCGTATCGGTAACCGCACCGGGCGCCGGCATTCCCAGCGGAACTGTGCAGCTTGTCAATGCAGGCGCCTCGGTGGGAGTGACGCCTCTTTCCGCTTTGCAAGCGATCCTGACCACCGTTTCGATATTCGGAGACTTCACGGCGGTGTACTCGGGCGACAACAATTTCAACGGCAGCACGTCCCCCGTTGTGAATGTCGCCAGACCGCAGGTCACTCTCACTCTTTCCGCGAATATAAACCCCGCCATTGTCGGACAGACGATCACACTCACTGCGCCTTTGAAGGTGGTTGCGGGCAACGGCATTCCGACCGGCAGTGTGCAGTTCCTCGATGGCGCCGCGCCGATCGGTTCGGCAACCGTTTCCGGAGCCTCCGCCAGCCTCGATGCGCCGGTTTCGACGGCAGGACCTCATGCGATTCTCGCCAAATATTCCGGCGACGCGGTATTCGGACCGGCATCGGCAGCCTTGGACCTGACAGTCAACCGCATGGCGACTTCGCTGAGTATCAGCGCTCCCGCAGGGGACATCCCGGCCGGGCAGCCGGTGACACTAACCGTGCAGCTTGGACCCGCGGCGCCGGCGAGCGTGGCTGGACCTACCGGCGACATCACATTCCTGGAAGGCGGGAAAGCACTCGGTACGGTTTCCATTTCTTCCGCCGGCGCGGCATTGACTGTCAACAATTTCGACCCGGGGCCGCACCAGGTGGAGGCACGTTACGCCGGCGACCAGAACTGGGCGGCTGCCACCGGTTCGGCTACGGTCAGCATCAAGCGGGCGGCAATCACTATCACGACATCGTCATTGCCCGATGGAGCGCTGGGCGCGCCCTATTCCGCTTCCCTCTCGGCCACGGGAGGCGCGCCGCCTTATCAGTGGTCGATCGAGGGCTTGCCGCAGGGTCTGAATGCGGACGTTGCCGGCACAATTTCAGGAACCCCCACAGCCGACGGGTCGTTCAGTGCGAAGGTGCAGGTCCACGATCGGAATAACACGGCTGCCACAGCGACGCTCGCGCTGAGCATCGCAGTGCGGCCGCTTTCGATCACCACCGCTTCTCTGCCCGACGCCCGGCCAGGAACCGCATATTCGGCGACTCTCTCTGCTTCCGGGGGCGTTCCTCCGTACACCTGGCGTTTGGCTACCTCCGATACCGACGAATTTGCCGTCTCCGGCGACGGCGCCGTTTCGGGGCGGCCGGCCTCGCCCGGAAGTTTCCGTCTGG
>PSRJ01000377.1 GCA_003175985.1 Terriglobia bacterium | reverse complement strand
AATGTGGACACATTCCTTCAGGGTAATGGCCAGATTGCGCGCGACGCCGCCAACGGCCCTTCGCTTTATGCTCAGGACAACTGGAAAGTGAGCCCTCGTTTCCAGTTGAACCTGGGGCTTCGCTGGGACCCGTTTATTCCGCAGCATCAGCTATATAACTACGCCTCTCAGTTCGATCCGGCAAAGTTCCATGCCGGCCAGGTTAGCTCGGTTTTCCATCTCGCGCCTCCTGGCCTGACGTTTCCGGGCGATTCGGGATTTCCGGGTCAGTCGGACACGTTCCCGCGCTATGGAGACCTTGCACCGCGCTTCGGATTTGTACTAGACCCGCGGGGGAAGGGCACGGAAACCTTACGTGGCGGTTACGGCCTCTTCTGGGACTCCGCCTACTTGTGGAATACGCTGCACGTACCCCTGAACCCACCATGGGGAGAAACGATCACGCTGCCGAACGTAAGTCTTACCAGCCCGTGGCAGAATTATCCGGGCGGAAACCCGTTTCCGTCGGGAACACCGAACGCGAATTTTGCATTTCCGCTGGATGGCACCTATGTGTTTGAACCCTTACATGCGCATGCTACCTACGTCCAGCAGTGGAATCTCGCATTCCAAAAACAGCTCGGCGCGGACTGGCTAGTTTCTGCAACCTATCTCGGCAACAAAACCACGCATCAATGGCTCGGGCATGAGTTGAATCCGGCTGTGTACGGTCCCGGCGCCACAGTGGGTAATCAGGAGAGCCGGCGCGTTTTTGTACTCGCCAACTCGAATACTGGCAAGTACTTCGGAAGCACGATTATGATCGACGACAATGGCAACGCGAGCTATAACGGGCTATTGCTCAGCTTGAATCACCGTTTCAGCCACAACTTCTCAGTGCTAGCCAACTACACTTTGTCCCATTGCTTCGATCAGGGCGAGGCGAATCAGGACATCACGAACTTTTACCAGAACCCGAATAACCGGAGGGCAGAATGGGCAAGCTGTGCGTTTGATCGTAGGCAGTTGTTCAATTTTTCCGCCGTAGCCCAGTCGCCGAAATTCAGTTCGGCGTGGGCGCAGCGGATCGCCGGGAATTGGCAACTCTCGCCGATTTTCACTGCGTATACAGGGACGCCCTTGACCATCACAGACGGAACCGATGTATCTCTAACGGGCATTGGCCTTGACCGTCCGAACGTAGTCGGGAACGGCGTACTGTCAAACCCCACGATTGCCCAGTGGTTCAACACCGCGGCATTTGCGAAGCAGCTCGCAGGTACTTATGGCAACGTAGGGCGCAACGTCCTCCGGGGGCCGGGCGCCTGGAATCTGGATATGGCCTTATCGCGCTCTTTCCCGATTCGCGAACGCGTTAGAGTGAACTTCCGCTGGGAAGCTTTTAATGTCTTCAATCATGCGCGGTTAAACAATCCAGGGACGTCGCTGGCCAGCGGAACAACTTTCGGTATTATTTCGACTGCGCTCGATCCCCGGATCATGCAGGTCGCCGCGAAGGTGGTGTTTTGATCTCAGAGTGGCCCATTTGGCAGGACTGCAGCACTAGAGCCTAGAGCGAGAAACGACCATGAATCCGAAATCGAAAATCATTGCGGCCGTTCTGGTTTTCGGCGTGATCACAGTCGGCGTGCTCAGAGCACAGCCGCCGCAGGGTCGACAGGGAAGAGGACGCGGCGGCACTGACCCCGATTTCTGGGCCGGCAGGAAGAAATTGCTCGCGGTAGCCGATGTCGCAACTGGTTTCCACCACGACTCGATCTCTCATGCCTTGGCAACGCTCGAGCGTCTGGGCCGCGCGTCGGGCGCCTATATGACCATGATCCGAACGGATCCTCAGTTACTCACGAGAGACCAGATCACCGGACAAGGCCCACGCTATTCGGGAAGGTCTGTGAATGCGCGAACGCTGGATTTCTACGACGCTATCTTCCTATTGCCGGCCGGCATCGGCACGTTGACTGACAAACAGAAGGCGGACTTGCTGTCATTCGTTCATGACGATGGCAAAGGCATCATCGTGGGCCACGCAGCAACGGTTGGTTACTACCAGTGGCCAGAGTTTGCCGAGTTGATCGGCGGCACCATGTCCAGTGAGTTCAATGCGAATGCTACGGTAATCGTCGAGGACCCGAAATTTCCGGGAGCGGATGCGTTCGGGCTGGCGCCATTCCAATTCACCGAACAGCACCCGGTCCTCAAAGAGCCATATTCGCGCGACAAGGTTCACGTCATTCTTCGTCTCGATCCGGATAAGCTCAGTTCCGCCGATCGCGCTCGGCGAGCCGACGGAGATTTCCCAGTTGTTTGGGCACGCCAGTACGGCAAGGGCCGTATGTACAACGTCGGATGGGGCCATGAGGAGACCACCTGGGATGACCCGCGGTTCCAGAAGATGGTTTTGGAAGGCATCAAGTGGGCTCTTGGCGCCACGCAGGCGGATGTCACGCCTCAACCGTTCCCGGGCACGGCGAAAGCGCAGCCAGCTCAATGAGTCCTTGCCCTGTTTGTTGGCTTGAGGAGGGAGTAAATGCGTTTCATGGCCCGTGTGGCGGCGTTTGTTAGTGCACTGGTACTGTCGGTGAGTTTGCTGGGGCAACGGCAGCCCGTGGACCAGTGGCCAGGCTATCAGTACAATTCCAATTTTTCGCCGCTCGCGCAGATAACACCGGAAAATGTATCGAAATTGGCCGAGGCATGGACTTTCCATTACGGAGCTGGTTCGAAGGGCTCCGGCAGCCTCGGGCTCGATTACCGGTTCGAAGTACAGCCTCTGATCATTGGCGGCGTCATGTACATTTCGACGCCAGGCTCCCCAGATGATCCGAATCTGAAGTCGACTATCTCCGCGATTGAGCCGGAGACCGGCAAAGTGCTGTGGCAATACCACGCCCCTCGGAATATTCATGGCCGCGGATTGGCATATTGGCCCGGTACGCGGAACGTCGGCCCTCGGCTTATCTTCGCCACTGACAAGGGCTACATCATGAGTCTTGATTTGAAGACGCATGAACTCGCCCAGAATTTTGGCGACAAAGGGTCCGTGGATGCGTATGTTGGTGTCGCTTCGGCAAAGGTCGGGGAAAGCCGGCGCAACTCCTTCACCGTTCCAAATCCAGTGGCGATTTACAAGAACCTGCTCATTAGCGCGGCCCGGCCGGGCGAGGGTTCACCGCCGCAGCCGCGCGGTGATATCCGCTCATGGGATGCGATTACCGGCAAGCTCGTCTGGGACTTTCATGTGATTCCACAGCCCGGAGAACCAAATCACGAGGATTGGACCGGCGACACGTGGCAGGATAGAAGCGGCGCCAACATCTGGTCGACTATGGTCGTCGATCCGGAGCGAGGCATTGTGTTTGCACCGACCGGGGATTCAAATCATGCCGATACTGCACCTGGCAAGAACCTTTATGCGAACTGCCTTCTGGCTCTGGATGCAGCCACGGGCAAGCTGAAGTGGTTTCACCAGCTCGTCCACCACGACGTATGGGATTTTGATCTCCCCACGCCACCGCTGCTGATCGACGTCCACAAAGACGGACGTGTCATTCCGGCCGTGCTGCAGACGGGAAAAATGAGTTACGTATACGTCTTCGATCGAGTAACTGGAGAGCCGATTTACGGAATGGAAGAACGTCCGGTGAAGCGAAGCGATGATCCTAATGATCAGTCATGGCCAACGCAGCCATTTCCCCTCAAGCCTGGTCCGATAGCGCGCGTCGGGATGTCGAAGGACGACATCAACAAAATGACGCCGGAAATTGAAAAGTTCTGTACCGATTTCTGGGCGAACAACCATTTGGAGGCGTCCGGCCCTTACGCTAGGCCGATGAGCCGGGCGGCGATTGTTACATTCCCTTCGGCTCTGGGAGGCCCGAATTGGGGGCCGCTATCCTGGAACCCGCAACTCGGCCTAGTGTTCATCAACGTGCATAATACCGGCAGTTTTCGCCCGGCCCGTCCACTGCCCACAGGCGGTGACGTTATCGGCGCTGAACCAGCAGGGGGAAGGCAAGGAGGCGGACGGGGGGCACGTGGGGGAGATGGTGGACCGCTTCGGGCAGATACGTTCTCCTATAAGCTCCCGAATGGCGGTTCGGTTCCGTGCTACGCGCCGCCGTACGGAGCGCTGGTGGCTGTCGATGTGAACAAGGGCGAAATTGCCTGGACATCCACACTCGGCGTCAACGAGTCGCTAGCCAGCCTTGGTGACGTAGGGCTCAAGTCCGGCACGCGCAATTTGGGCGGGAGTCTCGCTACCGCGAGCGGGCTTGTTTTCATCGCAGCGACTAATGACCACCGGTTCCGCGCGTTCGACGCCAAAACAGGAAGAGAGCTTTGGGTGACCGAGTTGCCGGCAGGCGGTCATGCCACGCCAATGACGTATATGGGCAAGGACGGCTCTCAATATGTGGTGATCGCCGCGTCTGGCGGGACGGCCATCGGTGTAGGGCTCCCGACTTCAGACGCTCTGGTCGCGTACCGGCTGCCAAAGTGATGCGCACTGCCATTAAGGTTTTTGTGGTCCTGGTCTCGAGCGCAGCTGCTTGGGCTCAAGGCCGCGGCCCTCGGTACGTCGAACCGACGCCGATCAACTTTCAAGAACACGCAGGCTGGCAATCAATGTTTGATGGCAAAAGCCTGAAAGGGTGGGATGGTCCCACCGATGTGTGGCGCGCTGAAAACGGAGAAATCGTCGCTCAATCGAGCGCGGCCAACCCCGCTGGAACGACTTACCTGATCTGGGATGGTGGCCAACCCGCCAATTTCGAGTTCAAGGCGGAAATCAAGCTGGACGGTCAGGGCTCGAATAGCGGGGTTCAATTCCGCGCCACGAAGGTCGGAGAGGTGGCCGATCGGAAGTATTCGAAATGGGATTTGCGCGGCTATCAGGCCGATTTCGACCTGCAGAACGCCAATACGGGAGCACTCATCGAATGCTGCGCTGGAAGCCGCCGAGGCGTCCCGCCTCGCCCTGACCGCGCGTTCAGCGGCCAAGTGGTCCGCGCCGCTATGGCCCATGATGAGAAGCCATCTCTGATTGGCACGATCGGCGACCCGGAGCAACTAAAAAGCTGCATCAGGGTTGGCGACTGGAACCAGATTCACTTGATCGCACGAGGCCGCACCATGATGTACCTCATCAACGGATTCCTCATGTCAGTATTCGTAGACGATCACCCTACGATGTACGTGGATCATGGTTTTTTTGCCGTGCAACTCGAAGGCCGGGGCGATATCGCCGCGCACTTTCGCAACCTATGGCTGAAGAATCTCCTGTAAAGGACTGCATCGAATGAGAGTGACGAGCCGCCTTTCCGTTGCCGTCCTGCTTGCCGTGGCTGGCATCGCCTTTGGTCAAAGCGGCCGTGGGGACCGACAAGGCGTGGGGCAAACGCCACCGTCACTGGAAGAACTGCCAGTAATAGGGATAGCGAATGCCACGTTCAAGGTCACGGACCTCGATAACGCGCGCGATTACTACCAGAAGATTCTCGGTTTTGCGGAGGCCTTTGATCTAAAGGATCATGCGGGCAATGTGACCTCTGCCTATTTCAAAGTCAATGATGATCAGTACATCGAGGTCATTCCCACGCTTGCCCGCGGCGAGGTGAATCGCCAAGAGCGGATTGTATTTCAAAGTACCGACCTCGTGAAGCTGCATGCTCTTTACGAATCCCGAGGCTTAAATCCAAGCAAGATTCAGAAAGGACCGGATGGCAATCCCATTTTTCGTGTCGTTAGTCCTGAAGGCAACAAGCTCGATTTCCTCCAATACAGCGAAGATTCCGAGCAGGCAAAGGCGCGCGGACGGTTTCTGAGTCCAGACCGAATTTCAACGCATTTGTGGCATGTGGGCGTCATGACGAAGGATGCCGCAACCTCGGGCCCGTTTTATCGCGAGAGGCTAGGTTTCACGAACCTTCGTTTTGGAACCCGCGGCGAATATTTGGAAACACCGGCCAGAGATGCCAATACCGAGACCAAACCTCCACTTGCGGACACACCGGCCACGCATGTTCAATACGAAAGCGAGCAATGGGGAGCGGTGAACCACATCGGGATCGAAGTGGCCGACATGCGAGCCACCCGCGACCTACTGCAGAAACGCGGCGGATTTGATGATCTGCGCGTTCGCGCGCACGTGGGAAACAACCGTCACTGGCTCATGTTTCTCTTCGATCCTGCCGGCACGCGCACGGAAATCGTGGAAACTGCAGTTCAACAAGACCTGCCGCCTATGACCGTGATGGCCCCAGGGGCGCCGGCGCCGCCGATTCTTCCGAGGACATCCGGTGTGTTGCCCTGGCCTCCGGTTCGCAGGGAGGCAGATAGTTCAGATGGTCACAAAAAAATCGCTGGCTACTCGGCGTGACGTGGTGAAGAGCCTCGGAGCCGCAGCTTGGCTTAGCAGCGCGGCACTTGCCCAACAGCGTGGAAACCGCTCGAGGACTCAAGTGGATGGACTACTGACGCCATCGCCTACCGCCGTTCCCGGCGGGAAGCCGCTCCTGACTCTTTATTCCATCTCCCTGCAGTGGGCTGACTATGACGAGGCAGCTGATACCGCTGCCAAAGCCGGCTGGCCTGCGATCGGCTGGACTGTGCGCGGCGGAGGACATGTCCTGCCCGAGAACGTGGTGCGCGACTTGCCAAAGGCTGTTGCGGCCGCCAAGAAAGCGGGCCTGCAAGTACCGATCATTATTACGCCGATCCGGGACGTCGAGTCGCCGTACGCCGAAGCCTACCTCGAAACGATGAGCAAACTGGGGCTTCGCTATTATCAGGCTCCAACATTAGCGCAATACGACTACACAACGGACCTTCAGCCCCAGCTCGACGCTTGGAAACCGCGCATCGAGCAACTCGCGAAGCTCAATGAGAAGTACGGCACGACGGCTGTCTATCACGTCGAAGGCGGTGCCGGAAATATCGGCGGGGGTGCATGGGACCTCTGGCTTGCCGTGAAAGATTTCGATACGAAATACGTCGGAATGGATTTGGACCTGGGCCACGCCACCATGAAAGGCGGACCCGAAGTATGGGAGATCATCCGGTTCGCCCACAAAAACATACTCTCGATTGCGAGCAAGGACATCCGCTGGGCGAAAAAGACGGATACGCCGCAAGGCCCACGCCGGTCCGATCCGAGCGAAGACTGGCCGTGGACGGCCGAGTACGTGCTGCCGGGTACGGGAATGGTCAATTTCAAAGCCGCCTTCGAATACATGAAGGCCATCGGCTTTGCCGGGTCCTTCCTCCACTACAGCGAGTACTTCGTCAACGTGCCAGGTGCGAAGCAGCCGGTCAGCATCTTGAGGCCAAACGTCCCGAAGGAAGTGCCAAAGGAGCTGTACATCAGCAGTCTACGACGGGACTACGACTTCTACCTAAAAATGCTTGCACAGGCCGGATTCTAGCCCGGGACTTGGTCAGACGCAGGCTTTGAATACGCGGCAGAAATTGCCACCGGCAATCTTGCCGCACTCTTCCGCAGTGAAGCCGTGCTTCAGCATCTCGCCAATAACCGTGTACATCATGCCTTCCTTCTGGTCGGGCCAGATGTGATTGATGCCCTCAATCGCCCAGTCCATGCCGATCCCAACGTGATCGGCGCCAATCACGTCCACCATTTCGCGGATCCCTTGAACGTATTTCTCAGCGCTGGGGAACAGATGCCAAATCCCGACGACACCCCCAGCGTCGGCGACGGTTTTCGCGTGTTCGGGCTTCACCTGCCGGGCCTGCATCGTTGGCAGCCCGCCTCGGAAATTCTCGGCCCAAAACGTCCCTTGAGCTTTGGATCCGAACAGGGAGGTATGAGAGAGGACGGCGGGTTTCGAGGAGGCCTTAATGACGCGCTTGACCATGTCGAAGGTGCCGTGCGCCGTGTCCACGACGATGCCGAGCCTGTTACATTCTTTCACCGCCTCTACACCAAAAGGACTCAGGCCCTGATGCACTACCGGGCCGGTCCGAAAATCGCCGATATCGTTCACTGCGTAGTGCACGAACTGAAGCTTCCGGAGACCGCGCTTGTGCGCTTCCTCGAGCCAATCGAGATTGCCTTTTTCCAGGAAGTCGGCCCCTTCGGAGTCTTGAATGAAAACCGGCCGACCTTCCTTATGGCCCATTTCCAAATCGCTGTACTTCAAGACTCGCCGGATTCCGTATTTCGCCACCATCGCATCTATTTGGTCTTCATATTTGCGGTGCTCCTGGTACATTTCTCCCGGGTTCGGATCGCGGATCAAATTCGAGCGGGTTCCCGGCGCAGCTGCGCCGGCACCAACACCCATCAACCTCCCGTCCGGCGCGTACGTTAGGCAGATGGCGCTGTCTCCCGCGCGCCGCATCGCCTCAACAATGTTCGCATCTCGGCCGGATGAACCGATGTCGCCGGCTTTGGGAGTACCCTTGGGCGCGGAATTCGACCGTTGTGGTGGCGTATTGGACCCGATGCCACCATGGTTGTGCATATCGACGGTGACCGTCTTCGCCAGAATCTGCTTGATTCTGGGATCGGGTTCGGCCGCCCACGATCTGGCGCATCCAGCCAGAATGGTTCCGTTTGCCGCGGCTAGCCCACATAGAAACTCCCTTCGGGATGCTCCTACGGGTCGAGGCCTGCTTCTGTCAGGCATGACATCTTTCCCTCCAACTCATTCGGGGTCATCATTCAGGCACATGGTTTGTTGTGTTCCCGAGGAGAGTCTAGCGGGAATCGTGGGCCAGCGGAGCTATTTAACGGTATTGATACGGTTTGGGCGACGTCAATTGCGGGCATTCCTGTTCCCTGGGGCCACAAGCAGATGTCCTCAGATGTCCGGATTTTGGAAAAGCGTAAACGGCCGGCACGTAGCCTTGCTGTAAGCGCGCGGTCGCCTGGCGAAATGCAAGCCATGTTGTAGAATTGCCTCAGCGGTGGCTATAAGTATCAGATATGCTGGAAGCTCCGGGTTCGGGCTCGGCCGGCCAGTGCACGTTGTCCAACCTGGATGCACTAACGAAGCCGCACCCAGGAATTGAGAAGCCGCGATGTTCTTGCATGTCGATGATTTTGGATGCAGGCCGGACGGGCGGTTCTTTGAGTGGATTGCGATTGGCGCGGCCTCGGCGGTGCTCGCTGACCCGGACGGGACGTTACGTGCGACCGATGTGGGGAAGAACATCGCCGTCCCGGGCGCGGTAGACCTCGTGGCGACGATCGCGGATCTGATCGATCGGAAGGACGTCCCCAATGCGGCGATGACGGCGGGGGACATGACCCTCCCGCTATAGCTGCGGGTAAAATATCGGCTTGCTCCAAGAACCGGTTTTGTCTCACGCTGGGCGTGGTTTGTTCAATCAGGGATACAGGAAAAGAGTGGGGCGTAGCCCGGTATTTCCGCTCGGACCTGATAACGCCAGAGGGCATAGCTTCCGCATAAGGCGAGCACGACTCCAAAAAGGGTTGTTAACCAAAAGACGCCTGCAAGAGAGCACGGAGACTTTTGGCTTATCAGGGCCAGGAAGAA
>PSRJ01000069.1 GCA_003175985.1 Terriglobia bacterium | reverse complement strand
GTTGCCGCCGTCAAGCTGAAAACTGTTCTGGTCGGCATTGGCGCCGGCGGAGTTTCCAAATGCGGTTACACCCACTTGCAGCGTTGCCAGAGTCGAGGCGTCGCGTCCCAGGTTGGGGAGAAATTGCAGAGCATCCCCGCTGATGGTCGAGCCGACAGTAGCGTTCATCGTCTGCAGTTCCGCACCGGCCGCGGCACTCACTTCCACAACTGTCGAGGTCTGACCCAGTTGCAGAGAGACGTTCATAGTCAACGCCATACCCACTTCCACCTTGAGTGCCGGAATTTTCGTGAGTGCGAAGCCCGCCTTGGTAACTGTGAGGTCATATGTGCCAGGTGATACGGTGGGAAATGTGTACCGCCCGGCGTCATTTGTGGTCGTGGTTGTCGCCGACCCCGTCGCAACTTCCGCAAGCTTGACGCTTGCGCCAGGGACGGCGGCCCCTAATTGATCGATCACCTGACCCGAAATGACTCCGGTAGCCGCACTTTGGGCCCAGGTTTCCATGGCCCCGAGGCTCAAGCCGATTCCGATGCAGACGCACCACAAGCGCAAGGAATCGAACAGCAGAAAGGAAGACACCTTCCTTGAAGAATTCATACTCACCCCTCCTCGTTTAATTTAGGTCGAAGATACCCACGGGGTTCGCTCGAACCATGCCAGGCCGACAGGGCTCAGGAGCATCTCGTAAGAATTCGGCGAATGGACAGATTATGCCCTCACGCGCAGCAAAAATCAAGCCGCAGCGTTAGTCCTTCTCGTCCTCCCAAGGATTTCCGCGCCGGCCCGCGACCTGTTCCAGGCTCTTCGGCTTCGGGCGCCAGGGCTGTCCGAAGTGCTTATCGATTTCGTCGCGATAGCTCATCAGGGGGCCAGGATAGCCGATCAATTGCCAGCCGATCAGGCCCGCATTGCCGCCGTGCATGGGGTCGCTGAACATGCCTTCGATGGTGTGCGTCCGCAGGAGTTGGAAGAAATGTGACTTCTCGATAGACCGGAGCTTCGAGTCCTGATCGGCGGGCGACAAACTTGTGAAATCGCCGAGACTCTTGATGCCGGCTCGGTAAGTTTCGCGCGGACTCTCCTTGCCCTGGTAGCCGTGCTCCGGATAAGAATCGACGAAAGGTCCCTTGGTGTAGCGGTATTTGTCGCGGCCGTAGGGCCCGGCCAGTTGACGGTCGATGAAGATAACGACGTTGGCCTCCGTCGCTCCAGGTCCGCTCGCATCACTGGGAAAAATGCGTGCGCACGCGGCGGCGACCACGCGGGCTTCCTCGGCTGTAAAGAAGCGCAGCGGCACCTTCACGTTGCCGGTTTGCGCTTGCACGCGCACCGGCTCCCCGGCCAAGGTATAAAGCAGCGTGCCGCCGATCGCGGTGGCGGGCACCGTCAGAAATTCCCGGCGTTTCATATCAGCTTCTCCGGATGCTTGAAGTATTTATTAACCATCGCCTCCGAGGCCCAATACGTCAGCGCGAGCACGGTCAAGGTAGGATTGGGCGCGGCATTTTGCGGAAATGCGGAAGCGCCGATCACGAACAGGTTCGGCATGTCCCAATGTTGGAGGTAGCGGTTGACCACACTGTTTTCCGGCGACGTCCCCGTGACGGCGCCGCCTTGGATGTGCGTGGACTGGTAATTGATCACGTTATAGCGGGCGCGCGGAGGCAGACTATCTTCGAATTTGCCACCCATCTCGCGTGCGATCTTGTGTTGGATCTGGGCGGCGAACTCGCGCTGCTTGAATTCGTGATCGGTCCAGTTCAGTGTGAAGCGCAGCAGGGGATCGCCGAATTTATCGGTAAAGGCGGGATCCAAGTCCATATAATTCTGACGATAGGCCAGATGCTCGGCCGACAGGCCGATCGAAGCCGAGTGATCCTTCCACTGAAGCGCGGCCTTCTTCCACTCCGAACCCCAGTTCGATTTGCTCGTGCCCGGCGGCATGATTCCGAAGGTTCCGATGGGGCCGTCGCCATTGCTGCTAAGCGCGATCATGCCAAGGCGCAAGAGCCCGGTCTCGGCGCCGGTAAATCCGATGTCGCCATCGTAGTCCGAGAAGCGTGCGCCCAGCTCGCCGGCCCCCATAAACGCGTTGAGCGGCTTGTCGAAGAATACGCGCGTGTTGGTTCCGACCTGGTGCGTGAGGTTGCGGCCCAACGTGCCTTTGCGAGAGACCGGGTCGTAGGGCGTGCCGATTTTCGAAAGCGCCAGCAGCCGCGTGTTGTTCAACGTGAATGACGCCAGCACCACTGTGGCGGCGGGCTGGAAGAATTCCTCCCCGCTGGCATCCGTGAACTGGATTCCTGTGGCGCGGCCGTCCTTATGCACGATGCGCCGCACCCAGCTTCCGGTGCGCAATTGGAAATTCTTACGTGTGGAGAGCACCGGCATCAACGTGTTCGTGGGCTGCGCCTTGGCGCCGACCATGCAGCCATAACGCTGGCAATGACCGCAATACGCGCATCCCGCCCGCGTGATGCCATCCGGATTCTTGTAAGCCTCGCTCAAATTGGCGGCGGGTGTGGGATAGGGATGATAGCCCAAGCGGCGCACGGCCGCTTCAAACATGGTGGAGGCGTAGGAGTGCTTTAACGGCGGCGTCGGATACTCGTGCTGGCGCTGCCCTTCGAAGATGTTTCCCCCATCGATTTTGCTGCCTCGCAGATTGCCGGCTTTACCGCTGATGCCCATCAACTGCTCGGCTCTCCAGTAGAGCGGTTCGAGATCGTCGTAAGTGATTCCCCAGTCCTGAACAGTGAGGTCCTCCGGCAACTTGGCCGCTCCGTGTTTCTCTACGAGGTGAGTGCGGAGCGTGAACACATCGGGAAGGAATCGGAAGGATGCGCCGCCCCAGTGCTCGCCCGCGCCGCCGACACCCGTACCAGGATGGAAGGAACCGTGCTGACGTACTGGAACAGCCGAATCCTTCAGCGAGTGTCGATGGGTGATCGTTTCCTCGGCCGTACTCTGCATCATGCGCAGGCGGATGTTGTAGTCCAGCTCATCCATCGTCACCGCGTAGTCTTGAAGCTTACGTGGAATGCCGCGTTCAAATACCGCGACGGATTGCGACGTTTTCGCGGTAAGTTCCTTGGCCATCAGGAGGCCGGTCCAGCCGCCGCCAATAATGGCGACGTCGACGGGCTTCAGATTAGTCATTGGAGAGCCTCGTTTCCTTTCCGGATACCTTTATTCTCGTGGCCGGCATCAGAAGCTGTACTTCAAAGCCAACTGCAGGATACGCGGATTCACGCTACTGGAAGTGATCTGTCCGAAGTTGCCCGCGGCGAAATTCGGCAGAGCATAGATGGCGCCCTGGCCGTAGTTCGGGTTTGTGAATTGCGGGTGATTAAACGCGTTGAAGAATTCGGCCCGGAATTGAATGGTCTGCCGTTCCCGGATGCTGGTCGTCTTCAGAATCGAAAGATCGAAATTGAATTGACCGGGGCCGTGAATGACGCCCGTTCCGCTGTTGCCAAACAACGTGCCGCAGGTGATCCCGGGATTAGCGGCAGCGCATTGCGCCTGGCCGGAAGCCCCAGCCGCGGAATAGTAAACCGTCCCGGCCGGCGACATCGCCGGCGGAGCGATAAAGGCCGCTTTGTTGAACCAGCCGGGGCCGCCGCTCGCGCCGCCTAACCGCGACTCCACGCCGCCGGGAGTCGCAATATCGGCGTACGTCATGCCAGGCGCCAGCTGTACACGGCCGAATCCCGCCTGGCTTGTGCCGCTGGTTCCGAACAGCGTTCCCGCCGTCTGGTCGGCGATCGTCATGGGTGCTCCGCCCTGGATCACAGTCACGCCCGACACGTTCCAGCCGCCAACCAGCTTCTGCAGGATACCCGAGTGCGTACCGAACGGAAGGTCGTAGCTGTAATTAGCGACGAAACGCTGCGGACGGCTGAATGTGGCTGGCCCATACTGCTGTCCGAGATCGCCGGCATTGTTACTGTTCGCCACGTCGTTGTATTCGACCGTCATCGTCTTGCTCCATGTGTAAGCTCCCTGGAACAAGAAGCCGTGGGAGAACTGCCTGCGAATTGTGACCTGCATGCTGTTGTAATTGGCAAAGGCGTCAAATGCCGTTCCGCGAACACCGACCGCCTGATACCCGAGATACGGTACCCGGAACGCGACGTTCCCCGTGGTATTGGTTGTGATTCCGTTGATCGGGTTCGCGGCGCTGGCGAGCCTTGCGGTGTTGTTGTTGTGATACTGCTCCATCAGGTTGATGGAACTCGAGCCGACAAAACCGGCTTCCAGCACCCATCCGCGGACGAACTCATACTGGACGCCCAGGTTGTACTGCCTGACCAGGGGCGTATGAATGACCTCGTCCAGGAACGGAACGTTCAGGTTTGAGGTGCACCCGGGAAGCGTAGCGTTCGCCAGGCACGCGGGCGTGAAATTGATATAGCGAGAGGAGAAAGTGCCGAGCACGGGTGTGGCCGGGAACGGATTGTTCAGAGACAGGTTATTGAACGAGTTGAAATCGATTGTGGCGGAATAGGGATTGCCCTGTTCCACCGAGTAGACGATGCGGTCGCCGCCCACCCGGTCATAGAAGATGCCCGCGCCGCCACGGACCACCAGCTTGCTGTTGGCCTGATAGGCGAATCCGAAACGCGGGCCGACGTTGCTGAGAGGCGCGCGGTCGCGCAGTGCGGACTTGCGCGAATTGATCAGGACACCATCCGGCGGCTGCGGATAATGGTCGAGATAGTTGTTGGGTACGACCCACTGGCTGATGCCCGGGCCCGAAGTCGTGGGACCACTCGGCGGAAGCGGAACGGCCGCGATGCGACTCACCCAGCTTTGCGTCAGGTTGCCGTACTTGTCGGTAAGGGCTCCGTTGTACTCCCAACGAATACCGATATTCAGAGTTAGCCGGGAGTTGAACTTGAAATCGTCCTGGAAGAACGCACTTCCACCGGGAGCGCTGTAGCCGTGGACGATGCCCTGAGGAGCGCTGCGAGTACAGAACAGGCATTGGTTGATGTTGCCGGGCTGTCCCGTTGCCGTGTTTTGCGGGCCGCCAACCAAGAGGTCATTAAAGCTGCCAACGTAGAAGTTTCCGCGGGTTCCCGACCAGGTGATCGGCCAGTCATTTCTTTCCCACTCGAAGCCGGCGCGCATGGTGTGACGCCCCCTCGAAATCGAAACCTGGTCGGCGACCTGCCTCTGGTTGGTCACGCTATAGGTGCCATTGTTGATGCCGCCGAGAATCGTAAAGCCGCTGGCCGAGATCGTAAACGGCGGGGGTAAATCGACACCCGGGACATTCGGCGTGATCCCTAAGGCTGCATTGGTAACATTAGGAACCCCCTGAGCACCGGTCTGCGCGAGATTTCGCTGCATCGAAATGCGCGCTTCGTTCACGATCGTATTGCTCACGAGAGTGGTAAGTTTCAGGACGGAATTCACGTTGTCGAAGCCTAAATGGTTCTCGGCGCCGGGGAGCTGTCCGCCCAGAGGTGCGACCTGCGGATCGTTGGTATAGAACCAGCGGGCCGCGAGAGTGTTCTTGGCGTTGATCAGATAATCTCCGTTGATTAGAACCTGGTCTCCGTTATAGATCGCCGGACTGGTGAAGGTGACCTGCCTATAGCCGGCAACGCCGGAAGACGGGAAATAGTATTGGCCGTTCGGCAATTTGATGTTGAGAATATTCAGCGCCACCGGGTTAATATTGGACCCGTCGCACAAGACGTTTTGGCTGCCGCTCGGCGTCCGGAAATTGTTATCTCCCACGTGGTTTTGCGGGCAACTCGCGGCTCCCAGCGCTTCGCGGAATCCGGGCGCGGAGCGGTCGCCGGCCGGAATCGGCGGCAGCAGCGCATTGGTCACGCCCTGCGAGGCCAGACCATTCTTCTGACGGGTCCCCTGGTAGCTGCCGAAAATGAAGAACCTGTCTTTCTTGATGGGGCCGCCCAGCACGCCGCCAAACTGGTTCTGGTTCAGAATCTGCTTGGTGGTGGCGCTGGCGGGATTGTTGCGGTTATAGAAGAAATCGTTTGCGTTGAAGATCGAGTCCCGCAGGAACTCGAAAGCGGTTCCATGAAATTGGTTCGAGCCGGACTTGGTCACGACGTTTACGTTTGCGCCGGGATTACGCCCATAGCTGGCGTCATAAGTGGACGTCTGTACTTTGAATTCCTGCAGCGCGTCGGGGCTGGGGATGCCGACGCCGGTGTACAGGCTGGCGTCGTTGGCGCTGCCGCTGTTGGCGAAGTTCGTGATGTTCACGCCGTCCATCTGGAAATTGTTCTGGCCGGGATCGTTGCCGTTCACGCTCATGTTCTGCGT
>PSRJ01000300.1 GCA_003175985.1 Terriglobia bacterium | reverse complement strand
CCCGCACAGATCACCACCGCCGCTCCTCAACTGCTACGGTTGCCGCCGCAACAGCCAGTGGCTCCGATGGATACCGCGGCCAATCCGCTCTCGGTCGAGCAGAATGCCCTGGTCGAGCAAGTGCGTGCCCAACTCAAGATTCTCGAGAGGTCCTATTTCCCCCGCTTCTTCCTGCAAGGCTCCGCTTACGCGCGAGGCACCGGGGCCGAGCTCAACGGAACGAACCTGGGCGGGATCAACGGTCTCGCCCCCACCACGCAGAATTATGCGGTGGGCTTCAGCATGAGCTTTTCGGTCTTCGATGTCGCGTCCATCCGTGCCAGAGAAACGGAGCAATCGGCAGCCATCCGCGCGGAGACCGCCCGCTATCAACAGATCGCCACCGATTTGAAGGCGCGTTGGAACGCGGCGGTGGCGATTGTGGAAGGGGCGAGGAGAGTGGCCGCGAACACACCGGCCCAGGTCGCCGCCGCGCGCGCCGCGACGGATCAGGCAACCGCCCGATATCAGGCGGGGCTGGCCAATATCGACGAGGCGGCTGAAGCCCAGCGCTTGCTCACCCAGTCCGAAATCGACGATGCGCTGGCCCGCCTGGGAGTCTGGCGCGCATTGCTGGGTGTTGCGGCCGCGGCCGGGGACGTGCAGCCCTTCCTCGCGGAGGCCAGCCAATGATTTTCTGCGGAGGCGAAGTGTGCGTCTCGTACTAGCCGCCCTCAGCCGGCCAATCACCGTCGTTGTGGTATTGATCGCGATCGCTCTGTTCGCATTTCTCGCAATCCGGCGAATGCCGGCCGACATCTTCCCGAACGTTGGGGAACCCGCGATCTACGTCGCACAGCCCTATGGCGGCATGGACCCCGCCCAGATGGAAGGCTACCTTACCTACTATTACGAGTATCACTTCCTCTACATCACTGGAATCGATCGCATTGAAAGCAAGAGCATCCAGGGGGCGGCTCTCATGAAACTGATCTTTCATGAAGGCACCGATATGGCGCAGGCGATGGGTGAGACCGTGGGTTATGTCGACCGCGCTCGCGCATTCATGCCTCCGGGAACTGTGGCGCCGTTCGTAACGCGATTCGACGCGGGCAGCGTAGCCGTCGGCCAACTCGTTTTCAGCAGCGCAACACATACGCAGGGTGAGCTCCAGGACTTCGCGCTCAATCGGGTGCGGCCACTGTTTGCAACGCTGCCGGGAGTCTCCGCGCCGCCGCCATTCGGCGGCAATCAGAGAACGATCATCATCACTTTGGATCCCGGCAAGCTCCAGCAGTATCAGATCTCGCCCCAGGAGGCGATCACGGCGGTGAGCAAGGCTTCGCTCGTCATGCCTTCCGGAAACATGTGGACCGGGACGCTCAACCGGATTGCCCGGACCAACGCAACACTGGGAGGAGACCTTTCAGAATTGTTGAGTGCGCCGATCCGGCCCGGTTCTGGAACCACGGTCTACCTGCGAGACATCGGAACAATCGAGAACGGGACGGACGTCATAACGGCGTACGCTCACGTCAACGGGAAAAGAACCGTGTACATTCCGGTGACCAAACGAGCGGATGCATCGACCCTGGCGGTGATTCATGAGGTGAAAGCAGCGATCCCGGATTTCAAGAAGGCCGTACCCTCCGATGTGGACGTCAGCCTGCAATTTGATCAGTCGCCGTTCGTAACCAATTCGCTGCGCGGGCTGATCACGGAAGGATTGCTGGGCGCCGTTCTAACGGGTTTGATGGTTCTGCTCTTCCTGCGCGACTGGCGCAGCGCGGTCATCGTGGTCATGAACATTCCATTCGCGTTGCTCTGCGCCGTGATTCTGTTGTGGGCCACCGGTCAAACGATCAATATCATGACGCTCGGAGGGCTGGCCCTGGCCGTCGGTGTTCTGGTGGATGAGGCGACGGTGTCGATTGAGAATACGCACAGCCATATGCAGCCCGGCATCTCGCGGCCGCGCGCCGTAGTCCAGGCGGCTCGCGATACGGCGATTGCCCGTTTGCTTTCGATGTTCTGTATCCTGGCGGTCTTCGTTCCTTCCTTCTTCATGGTAGGAGTCAGCCGGCAGCTTTTCGTCCCCCTGTCACTGGCCGTGGCCTTTTCGATGATTGCGTCCTATCTACTCTCGAGCAGCCTGGTGCCGGTGTTCTCCACCTGGCTGATGCGGGAAGCCCGCCGCGATGAAGAGCATGCGGGCCTCTTCGGACACGTGCACTCCTTTTACGAAAGATATTTGCGCGTAATGTTGCGTCTTCGCTGGCCGCTGGTGTTGGTTTACCTCGCGGCAGCGTTTGGGCTCCTCTATGTGTTGCTGCCGCGCATGGGAACGGAATTGTTTCCGGATGCCAATGCTCCTCTCCTGCGCGTGCGTCTGCGCGCGCCCGCTGGGACCCGCATCGAAGAGACCGAGCGGTTTGTGCTTCGCGCGCTCCGCGTCATGGAGCAGGATGCGGGCAAAGAGAACGTGGAGATCACCAGTGACTTTACGGGCGTGGTGCCCTCCAACTATCCCGTCGACTTGATTCACCTGTTCACCAGCGGACCGCAGGAAGCGATCATCCAGGTTGCCGTGAAGCCGGAGACTCCTCGCGGCGAGGCTCTGCGCGAACGAATCCGCGAAGATCTCCGGCGGGAGTTGCCCTCATGCGAGGTTTCCTTTGAGCCGGCCGACATCGTTTCTCAAGTGATGAGCTTCGGATCACCCACCCCGATCGAAGTAGCCGTACAGGGATCCAGCCTCGAAGAGGATTACCAGTACGCGCGGAAGATTCAAACGAAGCTGGCGAAACTGAGCTTCGTGCGCGACCTGCAGTTCGCCCAGGAGTACAACTACCCGACGCTGGACATCAACATCAACCGCGACCGGGCGGGCCAGTTTGGATTGACCATGGCGGACGTGATGCGCTCGGTGGTGCCGGCCACATCTTCTTCGCGGTTCACGGAGCCGAATTATTGGCGGGATCCGATCTCCGGCAATGCATTCCAGATTCAGGTAGAGTTGCCGCAGAATCGTATTCAAAGCGTGGAAGAAGTTGGCGAACTCCCCATCATGCTCAACGGCCATCGGGACACGGAACTTACGAACGTCGCCCAGATGAAACCGGGGACCATGCCGGGCTTGATTGAACGCTTCAATGGCCAACATATCGTAAGCCTCACGGCCAACATCCACGGGATTACGCTCGGTGAGGCTGCGCCCAAACTGAATCAGTCCCTCACTGAGGCCGGAGCGCCGCCGGCCGGTGCGAAGATCGTGATGAAGGGCGAGATCCCTGCCTTGGAGCAGACGATCTCAGGGCTGAGGACTGGCTTGCTGCTCGCCGTGGCGGTGATCTTTCTACTGCTCGCCGCGAATTTCCAGTCACTGCGGCTGGCGCTGGCAATTGTACTTACGGTGCCCGCGGTGCTCTGCGGCGTCCTGCTGATGCTGCGGGTGACTCACACGACCCTGAACATTCAGTCGTTTATGGGGGCGATCATGGCCATCGGCATTGCGGTGGCGAACTCGATCCTGCTGGTGACCTTTGCGGAGCGATTCCGGCACGAGAACAGACCCGCAATGGAAGCGGCAGGAGAGGGAGCGGCCAGCAGGCTCCGCGCCATCCTGATGACGGCCACGGCCATGATCTTCGGCATGGTCCCCATGGCCATCGGGCTCGGCGAGGGCGGGTCGCAGACGGCGCCCCTGGGCCGCGCGGTCATCGGCGGCCTGCTGGTATCCACTTTTGCAACGCTGACGATTCTGCCTTCGATTTACGCCATCCTGCAAGGCAGAGCGGCGATAACCTCTCCTTCTCTGAACCCGATGGATCCGGCGAGCCGGTATTATGAAGCGCAATAGAGTGCTTATTGCTTTGCTGTGTGCCCTCGGACCGCTCGCGCACGCTGCGGCGCCACAGACTAACCAACTGGTTCCGGTCATCTCGAAACTCGTTTTACGAACCGTGGAGCTGCCGGGCGAGTTTCTGCCGTACCTCATGGTTTCACTGCATGCCAAAGTCCCGGGTTACGTGGAGCGTGTTCTGGTGGATCGCGGCACCCTGGTCCAGCAGGGGGATCTGCTGGTGGAGTTGAGCGCCCCGGAGATGAACGCGCAGATTGCGGAAGGCGAATCGAAGGCGCAGGCCGCTACGGCAGAACGCACGCAGGCCGAGGCGCAACTGGCAGCGGCGGAAAGCACCTACGAACGGATGAAGAAGGCTGCCGAAACACCCGGAGCCATCGCGGGCAACGAGCTGATCGTTACCGGGAAGCAGGTGGACGCCGCCAGAGCCTTGTTAAACTCCCGCCAGCAGGCGAGCCGGGCGGCGGAGGCTGCCCTTCGTTCGCTCCAGGATCTGCAGGCGTATCTGAAGATCACCGCGCCGTTCGAAGGAGTGGTGACGGACCGTATGGTGCATCCGGGCGCCCTGGTGGGTGCCGGAAACGATACTGCGCTTCTGGTAATCCAACAAGTATCGCGTCTTCGGCTGGTGGTTGCGGTCCCGGAGGAGGATGTCAGCGGCATACGGAATGGTGCCGTGGCAACGTTCCAGGTGCCCGCGTGGCCCGATCGAACCTACTCCGGAACGATCTCGCGCATATCCCGCGCGCTAGATGCGAAAACCCGGACGATGCCCGTCGAATTGGATGTAACCAATCGTGACGGATCGTTGGCGCCCGGAATGTACCCCACGGTGAAATGGCCAGTGCGCCGCTCGCGTGCGGCGCTCTTCGTGCCGAAAACCAGCGTCGTCACCACCACGGAGCGGACTTTCGTGATTCGTGAGCGAGGCGGCCGGGCGGAATGGGTGGACGTCAAAAAGGGCGTAGCCGATGGGGATCTCGTGGAAGTAATCGGGAATCTTCAACCCGGCGATACGGTGGTTCGGCTGGCGACGGATGAAATGCGTGAGGGTACGCCGATCCGCGCTAAATAGGTAGCGCGGCCCCTCCCCAGGAACTTTCTTCCCGCCGGCACCGTATATTGGAAGTATCCATGTCTGCGCATGCGTCTTTTTGGGAAGCCGTCGTGGCGGCGGTGGCTTCGCTGCGTTCGAGCAAGCTGCGCAGCTTCCTCACGCTGCTCGGAATCATCCTTGCCACCACCACTCTGATCGCGGTGATGTCGGTCATTCGCGGAATGGATGTCTACATCGCGGATAACGTGTCGAACATGGGGGCCGACGGCTTCCGCGTGCGGCGCATTGTGATGATGCAATGGGACCCCAAGAAATTCCTCGAGATGCAGCGGCGCAATCCGCAGTTGAACCGCGAGGAGTTCGAGTTTCTGCGCACGCACGTCACTTTGACGCGCGAACTCGGAATCGAAGCATCCCGCCTGGTCGACGTCCACAATGGCAAGGAGCACGCGGAGAATATCCAACTGATCGGGGCCAGCGCGAACATGGAGCTCATCGGCAATTTCAAGGCGGATGAAGGACGTTTCTTGAACGACGTCGAGAACCGGCGCCGCATGCCCGTGGCTTTCATCGGCAAGGACGTGAGAGATCACTTATTCCTGACTGGCGATCCGATCGGAAAACACATCACCGTGGACGGCATTCCGTTTGAAGTGGTCGGCGTGGCCAAGCCCAAAGGATCGGTGTTCGGCCAATCGCAAGACAACTACGTCATCGTTCCCGCGGAAACGTATTTTAAGACCTGGGGAGCCCGGCAGGGGCTGGGGTACGACGCTATGGCGAACGACCAGGAGCATCTGCAAGCAGCCCAGGAAGAGGTGCGGGTGCTGCTGCGCTCTTTCCGGCATCTGCGGCCCAAAGATGACGACACCTTCTCGATGGTCACTTCCGATTCTTTGCTGAACTTCTGGAACCAGCTAACCGGGGCGATTGCCGCCACAGCAATTGGAGTGGTTTCCGTATTCCTGGTAGTAGGCGGCGTGGTGATCATGAATATCATGCTGGCGGTAGTGACCGAGAGAACCCACGAAATCGGGATCCGGAAGTCCGTAGGCGCGCGGCGGCAGGATATTCTCAATCAATTCCTGGTGGAGTCGGCGCTGCTGGCGGCGTCAGGAGGCTTGATGGGCGTTATCGTTTCGGTTCTTGTGGCTGTGCTGGTGCGCAGTCTGACGCCGGTGCCCATGTCCATTCCGGTTTCGGCCGTTGCCGTGGGAGTGACGCTTTCGGCCACGGTCGGGCTTTTTTTTGGTATTTATCCCGCTCATCGGGCCGCTTCCCTCGATCCGATTGAGGCCCTGAGGATGGAGAAGTGAACCTTACCTCCCTGGTATCCGTCATCGGACTCGCGCTGGCAACCGTGCGCGAGCACAAGCTGCGTTCGTTCCTCACAGTGCTGGGCGTAATCATCGGCACCGGCGCGGTGATTGGCGTGGGCTCGATCGTCGCCGGGCTGGACACGGCCATCAGCAACCTGTTGCGCAGCTTCGGCCCGAATACGATCATCGTGCTGCGCGGCAGCGCCATGGGTAACTGGACTCCGGAGGAACTGCGCCGCAAACCGATCGATCTGGATCAGGCGCGAATGGTTGCCGAGCGTTGCCCCGCGGTGGAACACGTCAGCCCGTATCTGTTTCCGCTGCGCGGCATTCACACCGCGCGGTACCAGGGCAACGACGTCTATAACATCGATCTGGGCGGCACTGAGGAGGGCTACGCCTTCGGCGGGCTCACGTTGAAGCACGGGCGATTTTTCACCGACCTGGAGAACTCACACCATATGCCGGTGGCAGTGGTTGGCGAAGACATTGAGAAGCAGTTGTTGCCGAATGTCGATCCGGTGGGAAAGTGGATCGTGGTGGATGGCCACGCGCTGCAGATCGTTGGTGTGGCGGACCGGCCCGCGGCGGCTTTGCCCGGCCAGAATGATTTGCGCGTGCTGGTGCCGTATTTCACGATGCGCAAAATGTTTCCCAACGCCTTCGAGCACATGCTGGTGGTGATCGCCTACCCGGGTATGTTGGATCGCGCGCAGGACGAGGTGCGCGCCACTCTGCGGCTGGCGCGTCATGTGCCGTACAGCGCGCCCGACACGTTTTCCATCTCCACTTCCGAGCAGATGATCGAAGACTTTCACCGGGTCACCGGAACCGTGGCGCTGGTGATGGTAATCCTCAGTTCCATCGGCCTGCTCGTTGGCGGGATCGGCGTGATGAATATCATGCTGGTGAGCGTGACGGAGCGGACGCGGGAGATCGGAGTGCGCAAGGCCGTGGGAGCCCGGCGCAGCGATATCATCCTCCAGTTCCTCACCGAGGCCGTGGTCCTCACCGTAATGGGCGGCATCCTAGGTCTGTTGCTCGGGTGGACGATTTCGCGTGTCGCCGGGCTGGCATTTCCCACCCTGCCGACGGCGGTGCCGCTCTGGGCCGCCGCCGGCGGAGTCATGATGTCGGTGGGAGTCGGACTCTTTTTTGGCATCTGGCCCGCGGCGCGCGCCGCGCAACTGGACCCGGTGGAAGCTCTGCGGTACGAGTAAGAGCGACGAGACGCAGGAAACGATCCGTCTGTCAGCGGTTTGCTACCAGGCTGGCATTTCTCACCTTGCGACAGACGATAGGAACGCGGAAGAGAGTAAAATAGGAACAGAAAACGAGCAGCTGAGAGTATGGCGAGAATCCAACCGATCTTAACACCAAGCGAACTGGCTTTAGTCGATCAAGTGGCAGAATTGACGGGATCGAAACGAACCGATGTGATCAAGAGCGCTTTGGCGGTCTACCACTGGTTCGTCCGCCAGGCTCTCACCGGCAGCCGTGTGGTGGCTCGCAAACCAACGGGAGAAGAAGTTGCCATCGAAACAGCGGAACTTTCTATCCTTGAAGGCAAGGGCAACCGGCTCAGTCCGGAAGAATTAGGTTTGCTGGCGAAACAGCTCGCGGCCGCTTCCACCCCCGTAGAGGCAGCGCGGATCAAAGAGCGGCTGACGCGCGGGTTCTACGGGATCTAAGGCCGCGGGGATTTGACTTGCCTCAGGTACGCCGCCAAAATGTCCCGCCCGCCCTTTTTCAGCATCTTCTCGATCGGGTCCAAAACAGACAGATTCCAGCGTCCCAGTTGCAGCAGCTTGCAAAGTGGCTCGATGGCGAACCTGAAGTCCCGGATGGTCAATGGTACAAGCGGTTCTCCGGTATGACCGTTTGCGGTGAAGGTGAGTTAATCAAGACCTTTCTACTCCCGGGCCAGGCACCCAAGGGCCGGCATATTCCGTAAGCTGGAATAAACCGAGCCTTCCACCGGACTTCTGAATGTGAGGGGAGACATGAAGCTCAGACTCGACGGAAAGAATGTCCTGATCACAGGCGCCTCATCGGGGATCGGCCAGGCGATCGCCGTACGGTTCGCCGAAGACGGGGCGAACGTGGCGATCAATTATCGGAGCGGCGCCGAACAGGCGGATGCCACTCGGGCCAGGGTCCGCGCGGCGCACGCTGCCGTGGGGAACGGCGGGCGGCGTTCGATGATCGTCCAGGCCGACGTCTCCGACCCGCAGCAGGTGCAAGCGATGTTTGCGAGGGTGCTGGAGGAGTTCGGGCGTCTCGATGTGCTGGTCAATAACGCCGGCATTCAAAAGGTGGCCGCCAGTCACGAGATCGATCCCGCCGATTTCGATCGCGTGCTCAATGTGAATGTGCGGGGCCCGTTCCTATGCGCCCAGGAAGCCATCCGCCACTTTCTTTCGCGGCCGGGAGGCGGTGTCATACTCAACAACTCCAGCGTGCATGAGACCATTCCCAAGCCAAAGTATTTGCCCTATTCCGTCAGCAAAGGGGGCCTGGAAAACCTGACGCGCACGCTGGCCCTGGAATACGCGGGGCGCGGAATTCGCGTCAACGCCGTGGGGCCAGGGGCAGTAGTGACCCCGATCAACCGTGCGTGGATCGATAATCCTCAGGCGCGCGCCGAAGTGGAAAGCCACATTCCGATGGGCCGCGCGGCGTGCCCCGAGGAGATCGCATCGGTGTTTGCGTTTCTCGCGTCCGACGACGCTTCTTACATTACGGGCCAGACGATTTACGCCTGCGGCGGATTGACGCTTTACCCGGAGTTCCGGGTGGCATGGTCTTCCGGCGAGTAGAGTAGCAATCATGGAAAACAATCGCGTTGTGCTCATTACCGGGGCCAAGGGCGGGCTGGGGAGTTTTGTTACGCAAGCCTTTCTGGCCGCCGGCGACACTGTCATCGGGTCGTCGAGATCGATTGAGAACCGCGATTTTCCCAACCCGCGGTTCACGGCGATGACGGCGGACGTGACGGACTTCGCGGCGGCACGCCGGCTTGCCGATTGCGCCCTCCAAGGCTACGGGAAGATCGACGTGTTGGTGCATGTGATGGGCGGATTTTCCGGCGGACAGCCCCTCCCCGAGACCGACGATGCCACCTGGGACCGCATGATGAATCTCAATTTGCGGTCTGCGTTCAACATGTTTCGCGCGGTCATTCCCCCCATGCGGGCGGCGGGTGCGGGCCGCATCATCGCGATTGCCAGCCGCGCGGCCGCCGAGCCCGCGGCGAACATTTCGGCATACAGCGCATCCAAAGCGGCGCTGGTTTCGCTCGTACGAACGGCCGCGTTGGAGAACAAAGATCTCGGAATTACGGCGAATGCCATCTTACCCGGCACGATGGATACGGAGGCCAATCGAAAGGCGGACTCTAACGCCGATTTCTCCCGCTGGGTCCCGCCGCAGGATGTCGCGGACCTGGTAATTTTCCTGGCCTCGGGTGCCGCGGCGCAGATCAGCGGTGCAGCAATCCCGATTTACGGTCGGGAGGGCTGAGGTGTTCTTAACCCGGCTGGTAGCGGCCCAGACAAGCGAAAGGCGTCAGCACAAGCTTGCCGAACTCTCGCCAGAAGAGTGTGCGCTCGTTTTCATCGAGCCACCAGGATTCGGGCTGATACTCCGCCTTGGGCGCGGCGATCACACGAAAGCGGCAGGCCGGGCAGAGAAGCCGGAACACCAGGCCCGCGCGCCGCGAGTGGTAGTTGCTGGTCACGAGGAGAAAGCTGCGAGCGCCGCGCCGCCGAATCTCCTTCAATAGCACGTCGGCCTCCTCGATCGTCGACCTGGCCGTATTCGGGTAGCCGGCGAACAGCCGGCGTTCAAACCCTCGTTTCGCAAGAAACTCGATGGCCAAATCGCTTTCGGGTATCCCTTGGTACGGGGGGCCGCTGATCAGGGCGTATGGCGCATAGCCCCGCCTCGCGAGCTCGGCGGCCGTCACGACGCGGCTGCCGTAGAAGTCGCCGCCCAGTACGACGATAAGGTCGGCCCGCTGCGGGGCGTCGTTGCGGATCAGCAGCCTCCCGGCCCACGCGCGCACATTGCCAACTGCCAGGAAAGTAAGCAACAGCACCACGAGCGCGGCCGCCGCCACAGCTCGCCTTCGCCCTGCACCCGTTCGCCGCTTCGCCGCATCCATTAGCTGAGTAATCTTGACTAATAAGTATAGATTGGCTAATCTGATGATAGCCCAATAGTTAAGAGGAGCGGACCGGTGAGCAGTTCCCCCAACTCAATTGAGACCCTTGCGAATCAGGAATATAAGTGGGGCTTTGTTACGGACATCGAAGCCGACGCGATTCCCCGCGGCCTGAACGAGGACGTCGTCCGGCTGATTTCCGGCAAGAAGAACGAGCCGGAATGGCTGCTGAACTGGCGTCTGAAAGCCTACCGGCACTGGCTCACGATGGTAGAGCCCACCTGGGCCAACGTCCATTACGCCAAAATCGATTATCAGGACATTATCTACTACGCGGCGCCGAAGTCCCGGAAGGATGCGCCCAAGAGCCTGGACGAAATCGATCCGGAGTTGCTGAAGACTTACGAGAAGCTGGGTATCCCGCTGAAAGAACAGGAATTGCTGGCGGGAGTCGCGGTGGATGCCGTGTTCGACAGCGTCTCGGTAGCCACCACCTTTAAGGAGAAGCTGAAGGGGCTCGGCATTATCTTCTGTTCGTTTTCGGAGGCGGTGCAAGAACATCCCGAACTGGTGAAGAAATACCTCGGGTCGGTGGTGCCGACTTCCGACAACTTCTTTGCCGCGCTGAATTCGGCGGTTTTCAGCGATGGTTCCTTCTGCTATGTCCCCAAGGGCGTGCGCTGCCCGATGGAGCTTTCCACCTACTTCCGCATCAACGCCAAGGACACGGGGCAATTCGAACGGACGCTGATCGTCGCCGATGAAGGCGCGTATGTAAGCTACCTCGAAGGCTGCACCGCGCCGATGCGCGACACCAACCAGTTGCACGCGGCGGTAGTCGAACTGGTGGCGCTCGATAACGCCCAGATCAAGTACTCCACGGTGCAGAACTGGTACCCGGGCGACAAGGAAGGCAAAGGCGGCATCTATAATTTCGTCACCAAGCGGGGCGCCTGCCGCGGCGTGAATTCGAAAATCTCGTGGACCCAGGTGGAGACGGGCTCCGCGATCACGTGGAAATATCCGAGCTGCCTGCTGATGGGCGACAACTCGGTGGGCGAATTCTATTCGGTGGCGGTGACCAACAATTATCAGCAGGCCGATACGGGCACGAAGATGATCCATATCGGCAAGAACACCACCAGCACCATCGTCTCGAAAGGAATTTCGGCGGGGCACGGCCAGAACACGTATCGCGGCGGCGTGAAGATTCTGAAGTCCGCAACGGGGGCGCGCAACTACTCGCAGTGCGACTCCATGCTGATGGGGGATAAGTGCGGCGCGCATACGTTCCCGTACCTCGAGGTGAAGAACACTTCTTCGCAGGTGGAGCATGAAGCCTCCACGTCGAAGATCGGCGAGGATCAAATTTTTTACTGCCGGCAGCGCGGCATTTCGACCGAAGACGCGGTTTCGATGATCGTGCACGGTTTTTGCAAGGAAGTATTCCGCGAACTGCCGATGGAATTCGCCGTGGAAGCGCAGAAGCTGCTGGGAATCAGTCTCGAAGGAAGCGTGGGTTAATGGCTCTACTGGAAATCAAAGGTCTCGAAGCCAAAGTTGGCGAGCGGCAGATACTGAACGGGATCGATCTCACGGTGAATGCCGGAGAGGTGCATGCGATCATGGGCCCCAACGGTTCGGGGAAGAGCACGCTGGCGCAGGTGCTGGCGGGCCGCGAGCTTTACCAGGTGACCGGCGGGCAGGTGCTCTATGACGGCAAGGACCTGCTCGCGATGCCGCCAGAAGATCGCGCGCGCGAAGGCATCTTTCTGGCGTTCCAATATCCGGTGGAGATTCCCGGTGTGAGCAACATGTATTTCCTGAAGGCCGCGCTCAATACCGTAAGAAAGCATCGCGGGTTGCCCGAGCTGGATGCCATGGACTTCCTGAATCTGGTCCGCGAAAAGATGAAGCTCATGGAGATGGAGCAGACTCTGCTGAACCGTCCCGTGAACACCGGCTTTTCCGGCGGCGAGAAGAAGCGGAACGAGATCTTTCAGATGGCCGTGCTGGAGCCGCGCCTGGCGATTCTGGACGAAACCGACTCGGGCCTGGATATCGACGCGCTGCGCACCGTGGCCGGCGGGGTCAATGCGCTCCGCAGTCCGGAGCGTTCGATGGTGGTGGTGACGCATTACCAGCGGCTGCTGAATTACATCGTGCCGGATTTCGTGCACGTGCTGTCCGAGGGAAGGATCGTGAAATCGGGCGGCAAGGAACTGGCGCTGCAGCTCGAAGAGAGCGGCTACGCGGGGCTGGGCATCTACGACGAGGGAGAAGCGGCCTGATGGCGGTGGCGGAACAGACCGGCGTCTGGTTGGAGTACTTCACCAGGCAACAACCTGCTGCGCCCTGGGTGCAGGCGCTGCGTGAGGCCGCGTTTCAGCGCTTCTCAGAAGTTGGATTTCCGACAACTCACGATGAGGAGTGGCGCTTCACGAATGTATCGCGCATCGCAGGGCAGGCTTCGGGCTTCGCCTATCCGGCTTCACCGCACTCGAACATTCCGGAGGAGGCGCAGCAGTATCTGGGGAACCATGCCGCCATCGGGAGGAATCCGTTTGTTGCCCTGAATACGGCATTCCTGAATGAGGTTCGGTTCGTTCGCGTGCCGCGCGGCACGGTACGGGAAGACCCGATTGAAATTTCCTGGGAAGCGGAGGCGGCTGGGAGCGCGCCCGGGGTGTTCCATCCGCGTACGCTCATCGTGGTGGGCGCGGAAGCACAGTGTACGATCGTGGAAACGTACAGCGGCTCGGGCGCGTACTTCACCAACGCCGTCACCGAGGTTGTGGCAGGCGATGGCGCCGTTATCGATCACTACAAGGTGCAACGCGAATCGCCGGAGGCGTTCCATATCGCCACCATGCACGCGACGCTTGGCCGCAGTGCGAACTTCTCCTCCCTTTCCGTTGCGCTGGGCGGAGCGCTGGCGCGTAATGACGCCAATGTCACGCTCTCGGAGGGAACCGACGCCACGCTGAACGGGCTTTACATTGTCAACGGGCGGCAGCACATCGACAACCACACCGAGATCGATCATGCCAAGCCCCACGGCACCAGCCACGAGCTGTACAAAGGTATTCTCGACGGCAAAGCGACCGCCGTGTTCAACGGCCGCATTGTTGTGCGCA
Source organism: Terriglobia bacterium (assembly GCA_003175985.1). Lineage (GTDB taxonomy): Bacteria > Acidobacteriota > Terriglobia > Bryobacterales > Bryobacteraceae > PSRJ01. The sequence continues at coordinate 29,547 of PSRJ01000300.1, read as the reverse complement.
AGGACGCGCAGAAGACCGATTCGAAACAGACTAACAAGAACCTCGTGCTTTCCGACGAGGCTGTGATCAACACCAAGCCCGAATTGCAGATTTTCGCCGATGACGTGCGCTGCACGCATGGGGCGACCATCGGCCAGTTGGACGCGGAAGCGCTCTTTTACCTGCAATCGCGTGGCATCGGCAAGAACCAGGCGCGCAGCCTGCTCACCTATGCCTTCGCGCAGGAGCTGATTGACCGCGTCAAAGTGCAGTCATTGAAGGACCGGCTGGAAGCGGTCCTGTTTGAAAAATTCCATGACTATGGCGGGTAGTGTGACGGCAGCAGGCATCGACGTGGAGAAGATCCGGGAAGATTTTCCGGTACTGAAGCAGACCATCCACGGCAAACCTCTGGTGTATTTTGACAGCGCGGCGACCGCGCAGAAGCCTTTCGCGGTGATCGACGCCATTCGCAAATTCCACGAAGTGGACTGCGCCAACATTCATCGCGGCGTTCACGAACTGAGCCAGCGCTCCACGGCAGCCTACGAAGAAACGCGCAGCAAGGCCCGGCGCTTCCTCAATGCGCGCAACAACAGTGAAATCATCTTCGTGCGCGGAACCACCGAAGGCATCAACCTGGTGGTCAGTTCCTGGGGGCGCAGGAATGTCCGGGAAGGCGACGAGATCATCATCTCGGCCATGGAGCACCATTCCAACATCGTTCCGTGGCAGATGCTGTGCGAAGAAAGGTCCGCGAAGCTGCGCGTGATTCCGATGAACGACCGCGGCGAGCTGATCCTGGAAGAGTACGAGAAGCTGCTCAACCCGCGCACACGCATGGTAGCGTTCGGCCACGTCTCGAATGCTCTGGGCACGATTAACCCGGCGCGGCAGATTATTCAGATGGCGCACCGCGCGGGCGCGCTGACGCTGGTGGATGGCGCGCAGGCCGCGCCCCACATGAACATTGACGTGCAGGCGCTCGACTCGGATTTCTACACGTTCTCCGGCCACAAGGTATTTGGCCCGACGGGGATCGGCGTGCTTCATGGAAAAATGCGGTTGCTGAATGCCATGCCTCCCTACCAGGGCGGCGGCGACATGATCCGGACGGTCACGTTTGAGAAGACCACGTACAACGATCTGCCTTATAAGTTCGAGGCCGGTACGCCGAATATCGCGGGCGGCATCGGCTTGGGCGCGGCACTCGATTACATGACCGGGATCGGACTCGACAAGATCGCGGCGTATGAACATGAGCTTTTGCTGTACGGCACGGAGGCGCTTTCGAAAATTCCGGGCCTGCGGCTGATTGGCACGGCGCGCGAGAAGGCGGCCGTGCTGTCATTCGTCATCGACGGCATTCACCCGCACGATATCGGCACGGTGCTGGACCGGCAGGGTATCGCGGTGCGCACCGGCCACCATTGCGCGCAGCCGGTGATGGACTGGTTCCACGTGCCGGCCACTACGCGCGCGTCGCTGGCGTTCTACAATACCGCGGCGGAGATCGACGCGCTGGTGGCGGGTCTCCACAAAGTGAAGGAGGTTTTCGGCTGATGGTCGACGACCTGTATCAGGAAACCATTCTGGATCACAGCAAGCGTCCGCGAAACCATCATTCGATGGAGGACGCCAATCGTAAGGCAGAAGGATACAATCCCCTGTGCGGTGACAAACTGCGGCTCTATTTGAAGATCGATGACGATATTGTGCAGGATGCCAGCTTCGAAGGCTCCGGGTGCGCCATTTCGACGGCTTCGGCCTCGCTGATGACCGACAGCCTCAAGGGCAAGACGCGCGAAGAGGCTCTCAAGCTGATGGAGAAGTTTCACGATCTGCTGACTACGGACACTCCGGCCAGCCGCGACTTGGGCAAGCTGGTGGTCTTCTGCGGTGTGCGCGATTATCCCGCGCGCGTGAAGTGCGCCACGCTGGCCTGGCACACACTGAAATCGGCCCTGAGCAATACGGGGGAGCCGGTAACTACCGAATGACCCTGAAGGACCAGGTAATCGCGGCATTGAAGAGGGTCTACGACCCGGAAATGCCAGTGAATATTTACGAGCTGGGGCTCATCTACGGCCTGGAGGTGAACGCCGAGGGCAGCGTGGAGATCCGGATGACTTTGACGGCCCCGAACTGTCCGGTTGCGGGAACCTTGCCCGGCGATGTGGAGCGTGCCGCGCGCGCTGTGCCGGGAGTGAGCTCCGTGAAACTCGAGTTGACCTTCGATCCGCCGTGGTCGAAGGATCGAATGTCGGAAGCCGCCAAGCTGGCTTTGGGGCTGGAAGATATCATTCCGATCGCGAGGTTGCGCCGATGAAACTGAGCGCCAACGAGGAGTACGGCCTGCGCTGCCTGGTGCGGCTCGGCTATGCCGGGGAAGGTGGAAACCTGACGATCCCCGAGATTAGCCAGGCCGAGGGTGTTTCTCCGGCCTACGCAGCGAAAATCTTGCGCGTGCTGCGCAAGGGCGGCTTTGTCAAGGCGGCGCGGGGCAAGGAAGGCGGCTACACGCTGGCGCGTCCTGCAGAATCCATTGTGATCGGCGAAGTGATTGACGTGCTCGGCGGACGGCTTTTCGAGAGTAAGTTCTGCGACAGCCACGCGGGCCAGGTAGCGATCTGCACGCGTTCGGTGGACTGCTCGGTGCGTTCCCTATGGCGCGCCGTGCAGGTGGCCGTAGACCACGTGCTGAGCAAGGCCACGCTGCGCGATCTTCTGCAAAACGAAGAAGAGATGAACTCCTGGGTGCGGGCGATCCCGGGGCCGAACGGGCTGCGGTTGCTGCAGTGAAGACAAACCGCTAGCCGAGTTCATCGCCCGGCAATGCCGGTTTGCCTTTGCCCGTACGCTTGAGGATTCGCTTGGCTTTGGGGAGGTTTGCGCGGCTCGACCGCTCTTGAAAGTACTCCTCGGTCCGGATCGCAGATAGCTTCTCGGCTACGGCGACGTTAATGAATTGATTGAGGGCGACTCCTTCCCTTTCCGATACGCGCCGCGCTTCCTCCAGCAGGGAAGACTGTAAGCGTAGCGCCATCCGTTTTCGTATCGTAACATCAAGCCGCTCACAGCGATTATGAGCCGCGTAACCGAAGAGCTCTTCAGCCGACCTGTTCCAAACGCTCAGTGAAGAAGATGGCGGCTCCTCGGCGGGGTGAGATCTGGCTGATCGACTTCGGAATTGCGGGTAAAACTCGGCCGGCGCTGATCGTTAGCGTAGAGTTTGGAGAGCGGGAACCGATCAGTCCATCTATTGCTGGAAGCAGCTGTATGACGGGCCCTTGCTATCATCGCTGTAGCGGATGACTCCGGATTTCCTCGTAATTGGTGCTGGCGTGGCCGGTTTGCGCGCGGCCATCGAATTGGCGGAGGGGGGCAACGTCCTGGTCGTTGCCAAGGACAGCTTGCAGGAATCTTCCTCGCAATACGCTCAGGGCGGCATTGCCGTGGCGCTGAGCGACGACGACGAGGTGGAACTTCACGAGCAGGATACTCTCTACGCCGGCGATGGGCTGTGCGACCGCGCGGCGGTGCGAACTCTTGTGGAAGAGGGTCCGGCTGCCATCCAGCAGTTGATCGAGTGGGGCGCGGCGTTCGACCGGGATGAAAGCGGGCTCGCGTTTACGCGCGAAGCTGCGCATAGCCGCAGCCGTGTGCTGCACGCGCACGGCGATTCCACCGGGAGGGAGATTGCGCGTACGCTTTATCGCCGGGCCGCGTCTTTTCCCAACGTGACCTTCCACAGTTATTCGGCGGCCATCGATCTCCTGCTGGATGACGGCGCCGCGGGCGCGCTCTGGTATGATGCCGCGGCGCAGTCAACGGTCACCATCACCGCGCGGGCCGTGTTGCTGGCTACGGGTGGTCTTGGGCGCGTGTACGCCAATACGACCAACCCCGATGTCGCGACCGGCGATGGCGTCGCCATGGCCTGGCGCGCCGGAGCCGAGATCAGCGATATCGAGTTCGTCCAGTTTCACCCTACGGCGCTGCACGTGGAGGGCGCGCCACGCTTCCTGCTCTCCGAAGCGCTCCGGGGCGAAGGCGGCCTGCTGCGGAATCATTCCGGTGAACGGTTCATGGAACGGTACCACAAGCTTCGCGAATTGGCTCCGCGAGATGTGGTGGCGCGCGCGATCGTCACCGAGATGCAGCGCACCGACACGCCGGATGTGCTTCTCGACCTGACTCACCTGGATGGCACGTTTCTCAGGGAGCGCTTTCCGCGCATTTTCGAGACCTGTCTGCGGTATGGAGTGGATCTTTCCCGCGATCCGGTTCCGGTGCGGCCAGCGGCGCACTACGCCATGGGCGGCGTGCGCACCGATCTGGACGGCCGCACGAACATCGCGCGGCTGTTCGCCGCCGGGGAAGTGGCCTCCACCGGTGTGCATGGAGCCAACCGGCTGGCCAGCAATTCCCTGCTGGAAGGAGTGGTCTTCGGCGCGCGCGCGGGGCGGGCGATGAGGGAGGCGAGTTCCAAGTCTGTACCGCGTACCTGCCGGGCGGAACCTTTCACCGCTCCGTGCCAGCCGACGCACGAAATGCGCCAGCTCGTCTGGGAACGATGCGGCATCGTGCGCTGTGGCGACGGGTTGCGCCTGGCCATCCAACAGTTGGAAGAGGAGCGCGGTATATCGACGGCCTTTACGCCGGAACGCACCGAGGCACGCAACGTGCACCAGGTGGCGCTTCTGATTGCACGCTGCGCGCTGGCCCGCGAGGAAAGCCGCGGCGCGCATTTCCGCACCGACTTCCCCGTTAAACGCGCGGAATTTGAAAAACACTCGGTTATCAGCAAAGATGCGGGCATCCGGTTCCAGTAATCGGGTAGCGCCCGCGGTATGCGCTATGCTCGTGGTGTCCACCACGATTCCGGAAGTCGATCCATCGTCGATTCTCTGGACGGCTCCTTCAATTCTGGTGGCGGCCATGCTGATCGCATGGGCGGCCGAATCGGCGCAGTTCTTCATCGCTCAGGGGTTCGCGCTGGCCATTCTCGCGTGGCTGCAAACGTTACCCGAATTTGCCGTGGAAGCGGTGCTGGCGTGGAAACAGCAGGTGCCTCTGCTGATGGCCAATCTGACGGGCGCGCTCCGGCTGCTGACCGGCCTCGGGTGGCCCATGATCTACTGCACCGCCGCGCTGTTTCACCGCTCCCGGCGCAGGGGGCCACTTCGGGGAATCGCCTTGGCTGACGAACATTGCGTAGAGGTGGTCGGCCTGCTGGCCGCGATGGTTTACATGGTCGCGGTCTGGTGGAAGGCCTCGCTGGGCCTGGTAGATGCCGGTGTCCTGATCGGAATCTACCTGGTGTATCTGGCCGTGCTGCGCCGCATGCCGACTGCCGAACAGGAAGATATCGACGAGCTGGAACTGATTCCGCGAACCATTGTGCAGTCTTCGCGCGGGAAACGCATCGCCGCCATCACAGCGCTCTTCCTGGGCGGAGGGGCGCTCATCTATTTCATGGCGGAGCCATTCCTGGCGAGCTTGCTGGCGCTCTCCACGTCGCTGGGCGTACCGACATTTGTTTTCGTGCAGTGGCTGGCGCCGTTCGTTTCCGAATTTCCGGAAAAGGTCTCGGCGTTTTATTGGGCGCGCACCGTGGAGCGTGCCTCCACCGCGCTGATGAACATGGTCTCGAGCAACATCAACCAATGGACGCTGCTGGCGGCCATGCTCCCGATCACGTATTCGCTCAGCCGCGGTGTGGCATCCAGCATACCGCTCGATGGCGTGCAGGAACTCGAACTGCTCATGACGCTGGGGCAATCCCTGCTCAGCGCGATCTTCCTCTTGGACATGCGGCTGGCGTGGTGGGAAGCAGCGGGGTTGTTCGGGTTGTGGGTAGTGCAATTTGCGCTGTCCCCGATCCGGCCGGGACCGGGCTTTTGGGGATTTCTTGTGACGCATGTTCACTGGGCGGTGACCGTGGTTTACTTCCTATGGGCCGCCGTAGAGGTCTTCCGAATCCTGCGGGGAAGGCGGCGAATACGCGCCTTCCGGCTGTTCCGCGTGATGTGGCAAAGGCACATACAGGCGGTACGTTAGAATAAGATCACACAAACAATGACAGAGAGAATACGGTCGACGACGGTGCTCTGTGTGCGCCGCGACGGGAAAGTCGTCATGTCCGGCGATGGCCAGGTTACGCTGGGGCACGAGGTCATCAAGGGGTCGGCAAAGAAACTGCGGCGGTTATACAACGACAAGGTGCTGGCCGGATTCGCGGGCTCGACAGCGGACGCCTTTGCGCTCTTCTCGCGTTTCGAATCGAAGTTGGAACAATTCAATGGCAATCTGTCGCGTGCCGTGGTGGAGCTGGCCAAGGAATGGCGGACCGATCGGATCTTGCGCCACCTCGAGGCTCTGTTGCTGGTGGCCGACAAGAGCAGCACCTACCTGGTAAGCGGGAACGGCGACGTGATCGAGCCGGACGAGGGCATCGCCGCTATCGGTTCGGGCGGCCCCTTTGCTCTTTCGGCCGCAACGGCCCTGCTGCGCAATACCAAGCTTTCCGCCCGCCATATCGCCGAACAGGCCATGGCCATAGCCGGCAAGATCTGTATCTACACCAATGACAATGTCACGTACGAGGAGCTGGAATAGCCATGGTGATCTATCTTCCCAGCCAATCCGTGGATGAGGAACCCCTGTTGGACGAATTGACCCCCCGCGAAATCGTCCGCGAGCTGGACAAGCACGTCGTCGGGCAGGCCGAGGCCAAGCGCGCCGTGGCCATCGCATTGCGCAACCGGATCCGCCGGCAGAAACTGGCCCCCGAGATGGCCGAAGAGGTGATGCCGAAGAACATTCTGATGATCGGCCCCACCGGAGTGGGCAAGACCGAACTGGCGCGGCGCCTGGCAAGGCTCGCCAATTCGCCATTTTTGAAAGTGGAAGCCAGCAAGTTTACGGAAGTAGGATACGTGGGCCGCGACGTAGAGTCGATGATCCGCGACCTGGTGGACATCGCTATCGACATGGTGCGGGAAGAGCGCCTGGACGAAGTGGCCGACCGCGCGGAGCTCAATGCCGAGGAACGTTTGCTCGATCTCCTGATGCCGCCGCAACCCGAGCCCAGCGAGAGCGTGGAGCGCACGCGGGAAAAACTGCGGGAACGCCTGCGCGACGGCAAACTTGACGAGCGTTTGGTAGAACTCGATGTCAAAGATCGAGGGCCCATGTTCGAAATCACGACGAACGCCGGGATCGAGGAGATGGGGATCAATCTCAAGGACATGATCCCGAATCTGTTCGGCCAGAAAACGCGGCGCCGCAAGATGCGTGTAGCCGAGGCGCTCGATTACCTGGTGCAGGAGGAAGAACAGAAGCTGATCGACATGGACCAGGTGACGCGCGTGGCGCTGGAACGCGTGGAATCGAGCGGGATTATCTTCCTGGACGAGATCGATAAGATCGCCGGGCGCGAATCGGGCCACGGCCCCGACGTAAGCCGCGAAGGCGTGCAGCGCGATATCCTCCCGATCGTCGAGGGCACCACGGTCAACACGCGCTATGGGTTCGTGCGCACCGACCACATTCTCTTCATCGCCGCGGGGGCGTTCCACGTTTCCAAGCCCAGCGACATGATCCCCGAACTTCAGGGCCGATTTCCCATCCGCGTGGAATTGAAGTCGCTTTCGGTGGAGGATTTCATCCGCATCCTGAAGGAACCGAAGAACGCCCTTGCCAAGCAATACACCGCACTGCTGGAGACGGAAGGCATCAAGCTCATCCTGACCGACGATGCTTTGGAAGAGGTGGCCAAATTCGCCGCGCAGGTGAATCAGAGCTCGGAGAACATCGGCGCCCGCCGGTTGCACACCATCATGGAAAAGCTACTCGAGGAAGTTTCCTTCGAAGGACCGGATATGAAAAAGAAGACCGTGCGCGTGGACGCCAACTACGTGCGCAAGCAACTGGCGGACATCGTGAAGGATCAGGATTTGAGCCGGTACATCCTTTGAGACTGATGATCACGGCCCCAGCGGCGGCGGCACGCGCTTCTTCGTGGCCTGCTCGAACGCGTAGGCCAACCCGAGCAATCGCGGCTCGCTACACGCGGTGCCGGTGAAGCTCACGCCGAAGGGCGACGGCTTGGCATAAAACGCGTCGGGGAAAGCGGCTGCCGCGGGAGCGTTGGGCACCATACCAAAGGGAACGATCACGGTGGGATATCCGGCGCCCGCTGCGATTGCGGCGCCGTTCGATCCGGGGAATAACACGGCATCGAGTTGGTGTTGTTGCAGCACGGCGTCGATCCCCTGCGTCGCGGTTAACGCCAGGTCCTTCGCCCGATCGGCCTCGTAGCGGGCGCGGTCCACTTCCAGGTCCATTTCGTCGGAGATATCGAGCTGCGATTGGCCATATTTCAACGTGCCAGCGGCGGCATGGTCGCGGTTGAACTGGCGCAATTCGGCCAGCGATTTTACGGGCGCAGCCGGCCCCAGGCTGGCGAGCCATTTGTTGAAGTCGCGTTTCATGCCGTATTTGAACACCGTTGAGCAATTCTCATCCTTGCCCTTGAGGTTTTCCGCGCCGGAGCATTGGCTCCAGAGCACCAGGTTATTGCGGCGATCGGTGGAGACCACGCTGGGGAAGTCGGCCGGATCGACGATGATAGCCCCCTGCTGTTTGAGGATGTCGATGGCTTCCGCCATCACTTTCGCCTGGTCGGGATTGAGGCCCCCGCGTGGACGTTCCTCACCAGGCGGAGTGATCGGGTCGTAGTAAAACGCGCGCGGCACGCCGATGCGGGCGCCTCTCAATGCGTCGCGCTTGAGGAAGGGCGTATAGTCGCGGCGGGGCGGAGGAGCGCAGCGGTTCGTAGCCGGATCGTTAGGATCCGGCGCTGCGCCTTCCAACGCTCCCAGCAGAATAGCGGCGTCCGTAACGGTGCGGGCCAGCGGGCCGGGAGTATCCTGGTCGGCGGTAATCGGAATCACGCCGTAGCGGCTGACGCGGCCCACCGTGGGTTTGATTCCCGCCAGCATGTTCTGGTTCGCGGGGCTGAGAATGGAGCCGGAAGTTTCCGTGCCCACGTTCGCAGCCCAGAAGCTCATCGCCGTGCCGACGCCGGAGCTGGAGCCGCCCGTGCCCAGCGCGGGGCGTCCATCGAATGTAGCCGGACGTGGATCGCGCCGCGGGTCATACGCATTGAAACCGAAACCGGCCAGCGAATTGTAATTGGCCGGCATGGGCGTCGGCGCCCCTGCGACCCAGTTCGCGAGCTCCGTCATATTGGTTTTCGCCAGGATGATGGCCCCGGCCTCGCGCAGATTCCTGGCGAGCGTTGCTTCGTAGGGAGGAATCAGCCCGTCGAAAGCCAGTGCGCCGCCGGTGGTCGGCATGTTCGTTGTATGGATGTTGTCTTTTAGGGCAATGGGAATCCCGTGAAGGGGGCCACGCACGCGGTGCTGCGCGCGCTCCCGGTCGAGTTCTTCCGCCTCGTGGAGAGCGTCGGGATTGACGGCGATCACTGCATTCAATCTGTCTTCGTAGAGGGCGATGCGAATCAGGTATTGGGTGACGAGCTCGCGCGAGGTGACGCGGCGGTGTTCCAGCGCCGCGCGCATCTCGGGGATGGTGGCCTCCACGACCGTGAAGTCGTGCTTGCCGCGGTGCTGTGCCGGCAGAAGCAATGCGGCGGGCGCGCAAAGGAATAGCAGCAGGCGTTTGGTCATTTAAGGGTGTTACTGATTTTCAAGATCGTCGAGCCGGCGTTCGTGCGGCAGAGCAATTTCAGCGAGTTGGCGGATGAAAGTACTGAGCTCTGCGATCTGTCTTTCGTTTTCCCGCTGCATTCCGGCGACGATTTCTACCGTCTGCGTCAGCGCTTCGTGGCGTTCCGTAAGCTTCTCGAGCCGTTCGTCAATAGTCATGGCGCGGCGGCGTCTCCTCTTTCGATCTTACTTCACTGCACGTTCACGCGGACGGCATTGGAGGCCCGTCCATCCACGGTGACCACCACGTCCACCTCACCGCTATTGCGCAGGCTGAGAATCAGTGGCACGTTGACCTGGTCGAGCCCGGTGTACTGGCGTTGCGGGCCGGCGTAAAGCACAGGAACGCTGACTCCGCCGATCGTACAGGTAACCGAACTGCCATTGCGGATGCCCGTGCCGTAGAGCGTCAGGTAGATCGGCGTGTCGACACCCAGCCGGATGGGTACGGTGCTGCAAACCGGGCCGGAGCAAGAAAAGACGGATACCGGGCTCTGCCGCCCTGTTGCGATCACCACCTGCACGGCGGTAGCGGCGGCCGCGCCCGTGCCGGTGGCATCCGCGCTGAACAGAGCCGGCGCCACCGATCGGATTTCCACAGATACAATTACATCCGCGGCGCCGGGCGCGTGCACCGTGATCGAGGCGGTCCCCAACGCCGTGCCCGCCGGCACCACGAAATTGATTTGTGAAGTGGAGACGAAGTAGATTTGCGCGGCACGCGAGGTCGCGGCACTATCTTTCACGGTTACGGTAACGCCGTGTACCGCGGGCAGATTGAGCCCGTAAATCGAGGCGATTTCTTCCGGCGCGAGCGCCGACGAGGCGCTGGCAGCCGACGAGACGCGAAGGTTGTCGGGAGCGACTACGCCGTAATAGCGCGCCATCCAGTAGGGCAGTATGTAGTCGATACCGGCGCTCTCGATGATACCGTCCCCGCCGGTATTCGCAAGTTGATACGGGCTGCGTTGCCACAGGAAGTCGGTCGTTACCCGATCGGGAACAGGGATCGGCTGGCATGCCGTATCGGGGTCGCCACAGGAAGGATACTTACCGTGATTGTCGACGTGGACGTCGCGTCTCGGCCGCAGCAGCCATTGATCGAGCAGCGTTCTCGTTTCGGCATCGCGCGCGGCGTTGGGACCGTTGATGGCACGGTCGATCATATTGAAAAAGGCGTTGCCCTGGTTATCGGTATGGTTCCGCAACACATCGTAGGCCTGGCCGTAGACGTCCTGAAACGAGCTGCTTTCCAGATGCAGCAGCGTGTAGAGGTTGATGGTGTCGAGATTGAATTTGAAGTAGGAACTATTGCTGAGCGTATCGAAGGAGACGGGAACGATGACGGCCGGTGAGAGCAGCACGCGCTCGATGTCGTAAGTAGTGGAGAACTGCCCGGGGTTGACGTGCCGGGCAAGCTGGAGGAAGGCGAGTTGTTGATCCGGCCGGTCGAGAAATGTCGTAGCCACCGAGCCGTCCGGAAGAATCACCAGCCAGCCGTGGTCTTTGAGGAACTGAACCAGACGTGTCACAAGCTGCGCAATGGAAGACTTGATCGCCGGATCGTCCATCAGATCGTAAGCCACTCCCAACCCGAAAATGACGCCCGAGTATTCGTCGCGCGAGGTATTGCCGACCCAGAAGTTGCCGGGCCCGCTGTGGTAGATCCCGTTGTGGGCTTCCTCATTTTGGATCGACTGCGCATAAGGCGAGTTATCGGGAATCAGGCAGCGGGCCAGAACGTTGTTTCCGGTAACATCGACGAGCGATTGGACGCCCGCCAAGGCGCGCCGCGTGTTGGACAGGGCATCGGGCGAGTGCGTCACATTGTAGCGGAACGCCTCAGCGGCGAGGTAAAAACCGGTCCAAATCGCGGAATCGCCGCAGCGCGTGTAAGTAACAATTTGGCTGCCGGTAGGACTGTCGAATATAGGGTCCAACACCGTGAAATACGGAAAGTGCCGGGCCTGAATATTCTGTGAGATGGCGAGAGCATCGGCCTCGGATGCCACCGCCGGATCCGAAAGAAAAACGAAAAGGAGAACCGCCCGAAACCGGGGAAGCCGGGAACCCATTCCAATGACGAGAGCAACTTTGTTGCCGTTGCCGCGGCGGGCCTCCGTGCCGCTTTACCGCGCCGCCGCGATCTCCATCACCACATTCCAGGTGAACTCGACGAAACGGTAGAGTTCGGATTCCTGCATGCGCTCCACGTCGCTGTGGGCTCCGTAATTGGTGCAGTCGGGCTCCGCGCAGGCCGGTCCGATTCCATACGACTGGATTCCCTTAGCCCGCAACTGCGCCATATCTGTGGCTCCGGTTGACATAGTGGGCAATACGGTGACCCCCGGAAACATGCGTTTGCTCACCTGTTCCAGCACTCGATACATTTCCGAATCGAGCCGCGATGGCGGCGCTACGGGGCGCAGATTGCCGGTGATCGGTTCGATCCGCACGGCGGGGTCGTTAATCACGCGCTTCATTTCGTCAAAGAACTTCGACATGTCTTCATCGGGCAGGGCGCGGATGTCGAAGGTGGCTTCGGCTTCGGAGGGAATCACGTTGGCTCCGATGCCGCCTTTGAGAATCGTGGGGACCACCGAGGTGCGGAGCATCGAGTAGCGCTGCGGCTCCTTTTCGGCGAGATACCGCTGCACCCCCGCGGTCCGCTCGGGGTTAAGCAGAGCGTTGTAGCGTGCTGCTCGTTCCGGCGAGCTGATCGTTGCCAGCTTTTCGAAGTACACTCGCGTCGTGTCATTCAGGCGCATGGGTGTCTCCCACGCACCGACTTTGGCAACTGCCGCAGCAAGGTGCAGGAGAGGATTATCGAGGCGGGGTACAGAGCCGTGGCCCGATGTGCCGGTGGCGATCAGACGGGCGCGGCGCGGCACTTTTTCAGTGGTCTGTATGTTGACCACGGTCACACGGCCGTTTTCGAGAGTGGCGCCGCCGCCTTCGGTGAGAGCGAATTCCGCATTGATCTCATCGAGATGCTGGTTGACCATGAAATTGATGCCTACGCCGACAGGATCTGCTTCTTCACCGGACTCCGCCAGAAAGATGAGGTCGCGATCCAGGCTCACACCCCTGCGTTTGGCCAGCAGCATCATCATGAGGTTCGCCGCGAGCTTGTCTTTATCGTCTTTGGTGCCGCGCCCCCAAATGTAGCCGTCTTTCAACACGGCGGCGAAGGGGTCGACCGGCCACTTCTCCCGCTGCACCGGCACCACGTCGGTGTGTGCCAGCAGCAGCAGGGGACGCTTTCTGCCGTTACCCTTAAGGCGCGCTACCAGATTCGCGCGGTCGGGCTGCAGCGCAAACGTGCGCGCCGGAATCCCTTCGGCCTCGAGTGTGGCCTTCAAATATTCAACGGCCGCAGTCTCATTGCCGGGCGGGCTGCTGCTGTTGATCTGGACGAGCGAACGGTAGTGTTTCAGAATCTCGGCTCGTTCCTTATTCCAATCGACTGTCGGAACCTGCGCCGCGGCGCAGGAGGCAAGCAGAAACGTGAGGAAACGCATGCTGCCGCTATGATACAACGCTCGGTAAATTTGAGTAAAAATCGCGGCGTCAGGGTTGAAGGACCACCACGCGGGCTCTTATACTTCAGACAGTAGTTGCAGGCGCGGGGAACGGCAACGATGGTAGCCGCAAACAAGAACCTGATCCATTACGTTATTCAAGAGCTGTTCAACCAAAAGCGAACAGAACTCATCGGTGCATTCTATTCGCCCGATTGTGAAGGATACAGTCCGGACGGAGCCTTCCGGGGTCACAGCGGGTTTCAGCAATTCTTCAAGAACTACGCCGCTGCCTTTCCGGATTTTCGACTGCTCGTCAATTACGTGGTGGCGGAAGATGATCGGGTCATCGTCCATTACACGTTCACGGGTACGCAGACCGGCGCTCTGGCCGGCTTTCCGCCAAGCGGGAGGCGCGTACAAGTGCCGGGGATGATGGTAAGCCGGGTCAAAGACGGTTGGATTACCGAGCAGCAGTTCATATGGGATAACCTCGGCCCACGCCGCCAGAACTGGCTAGCCGCGGTTTCGGAGCGCCAGATCTACGCATCCGTTTCCGGCTGACAAACGAGGCCGGACGGCATAACGGGGCCGCCCGGCCGCATCGCACGACTTACAAAGAGCGCAGGAAGTTGAGTATGTCCTGCTTCTGCGATGTGCTAAGCGCCTTGTATTTGCTGATGACTGCGTTCGCTTCCGAATTACAGAAAGACGTGAGCGCGAGCGGCGAGAATAACAGGTTGTTCGCCACGAATAACTCGGCGGATGTGGTGGCCGCGCAATTCCCGGTTGTATCGGCGTGCGTCAATATGGCCTGATTGAGGTCGGGCGTCCGCCCGTCGTGCAGGAAAAAGAGACGCTGGCCCAGACCCCAGAGAGGAGCCGTGCGGAACTCATCCGGGCCGGCCGCCCCCTGATTGATTCCATCTGCCAGGCCCGATCCCATATGGTGTAGCGCAAAGTCGGAATAGGGGTGGTAGATGTAGTTGGACATGCCCGTATAGCTGGAAGATCCGGTGGTGAGGCTCGGGCTGTGGCAGAGATTGCACCCGATGCTGCCGAACAAGCTCTGCCCGTTTAATTCCGACGAAGTGGCTGTGGTCGGAGTGGGCGGCGCGGAAAGCCGCATGAAGGCCGCGAACCCGATGAGATCGGAAAACGAGTCGCTCAGGTCGGTGGAGTCTTCAGGAGTCGTGTTGAACACGCAGCCGTTCACTCCCGATCGCTCGTTGGGGAACGCCTCGTTGGTGACTCCCTGTTCGACGTTGTAGGCTTCGCCGCTGAAGATCACAAGCGATTTATTCTGCGCTTTCCATCCGAACCGGGTCACGGTGCCGTCATTGCCGGTGGTGTTCAGCCGGCCTCCGATGCCTAATGCCGCCCTCTGCGATTGAGTGGCCGCGAGGTTCGCCTGCAGTGTCGCGTCCGGCGTATTCTCCACCAGGCCCAAGCCGAAGGTGGGGGTAGGGACGCGGAAAATCACGTTGCGATTGTTCATCTGCGTGACGAAATCGGGCTGGGCGAGATTGCAGCCTGGCGCGTCGGTTCGTCCGGCAATGGTGTAGATCCCGTGGACGCCGCCATCGAGCGCGCTCGTCGGACTGGAGACCGAGATGAAGCGGGCTTCCCGCACCGGTCCATCGGCGGTAATGAAGCTGGGGATTGTATTGTGCGCTCCGTCCAACGTAGCCAGAGCGACCTGGGGATTAGGAATCGGGTTTTGTGGGCTCTTCTTGCCCGGGCTGCTGCCGCCGGCAGCCGGCTGGGCGTGGCACATCGCGCAGCTATTCCCGTTGAAGGTAGGACCTAAACCCTTACCCGGCTCGCCGGGCACTGTTCCCGAGACCGAATCGACCTCCGCGAACGCTCCCCGGCCGGCGGTAAAAAGGCTCTGTTCCGAGGCATTCAAGGCTCCAAAATAGCCTCCGGCGCCGGCCGCACCGGGACGTGGCCCGGGATCCGTCTGTCCCCAACACGCCGTCACACTTAGTAAGACAATTCCGAAAAACCTCCATCGATGCATACACTTCTCCCTAGGTGCGCCAATGGCGCAGTGGTTGAAATCGTTTACAAGTGGGGTAATTGCAAAAACCCGGAGGCCCGGTAGAATGGAGTCAGTGGAGGATGCCAACCTACTTGGTATCCGGGACGCGGCTCTCGCCCACTGCGGGGGCCGCAACCTTCAAAGATCGGGGTCGCACCAGAATTGGTGCTTTTGCTCACCGTGCAGGATCAGGACTAGGATTTCTAGTACCAATCTCGGATTGGTCTATTTTCACGCGCACGGAGGGGAAAAGCAAGCAAAATCACGTTCTGCGGAAACCGTGCCTTTGTGAGGGACCGCACCCTAGAAGGGGAGCCGGCCGAGAGGCGTCGGAATCGAAGAACCTGTCTTTGAGGCTGGGGCCGGGGCTTCTGAGGGGGGCGGGGGAGCCTGGTAGTTACCGAAGTTCAATTCGCTCACGTTGAAGCCCAGCGAGCGATCGAGAACCATCTCAATGGTGCTGCCTTTGGCGAGAACCGCATCAGGACCACGCGACAGCAGCACTCCTATCATTCCAGCCGCGGCGCCTGCCGCTCCGCCAATGGCTGTTCCGAGGCCGTAATGACCTGTGGCTCCGCCGGCAATGACGCCCACGGAAGCACCGGCCGCCGCAGCCTCGCCGATGGTCCGCGCATCGCCACCCTTGTTTCCTTCGCTTTTGACTTTACCTTCCGCGCGATCGAGTTGCTCGTTCGAGAGGCCATCGACGCTGCCCAGCCGGGCGCGGAAATCACGAGTTACACCGTTGGGGAGTGTCAGCGAATCGAAGCGAACATATAATTCGCCCTTGCCTTTGACGCGTCCCGGTCGCTTGATATCGGTAACCGTGCCGGCCACATAACTGCCGGGCGGGATCACGATGCGGCCGTTGTCCAGAATGGGAAAGACCGTTTGCAAATAAACGCGATCGCCGGGAGCGGAGTTCTTCGTGCTTACGCTGTTGATCAGGGCCAGCGGCACTCTGGTGCCGGCCTGAATCGTATACTCTCCTGCCGGTTCGCCACGCCGCCACCCATCGGCCGGCTGTGCGGTTTGATCCTGTGCCGTCAGCAGGCCGGCAGCCGCACACATCAATACAAGAGAAGCTCGAGCGACCATCACTACTCCTTAACTCATTCTAGCCTGAATGTTTAACGCGGCTCGCCGGAATCCGGTTGCGTGCGGAGCTTGATTCCGGCGGCACTGGATTGGCCGGCCATGGACACACGGATCTCGGGGTTGGCGTCCAGGTTGTCCGGCACTTGCACATTGATCTGATAAACCCCTGCCATTCCAGGGCTTAAGCCGGCGTACCAGATCCTTTCGGGTCCCACGGCCAGGCCGGCGATCGTGAGCTTCAGCTCGCTAACCACTTTGCCGGGGTAATTCGGAATCTCGCTCGGGGCGGGGTAGGGCTGCGTGCGACCCAGCCCGGTGGCGTACATCACGATCACCTCGCCGCCGCGCGCCGGAGCATCCGAAGTGACTATCGAGTAGTCCCCGCCATGCTGCGCGAGGACATAACCGTCTTTGGATTTGAAGAGCTGCGGTGCTGCATCGACCAGCGTCATGCCGACTTCCGGACCGCTGATGCCCTGCCGAACTACGCGCAGAGGGATTGTACCCGGCCGGAGATTGCTGGGCACGATGAAGTTGATCTGAGTGGGGCAGACGAATAAAAGCGGCGCCAGCGAATTGTTGAGGTAGACCCGGACATTACTAAGCTCATTCGGCAGCGTGCGTGCGGTGGTGTTATCCGCAGTAAGACCCAGAGTGCCAAACGACAGGTCGATGCCGAAGATCGAGACGATGGAGCCAGGGGCGAACGGGCCCGGCGCATAGTCCGAAGCATTCACGATACCGTCGCTGGAGTAGGAAGGCGCCGCTCCCCTGGCTGCGCTGACACCGACCGCGGCCAGGACCAACCACGCGCGGAACAAGGAAGCTCCATTGTAGCTCCAAGCAGCGGGGCCCGCGCATCGTTCCACTCGGATCAGGGTGTTAGGCTGGAGTCGTGCGCAGCCTCTTCCTGTTCCTCTCGCGCCGGCAGCGCTTGAGGAAATGGGTGGAAACCTCGCCGCTCGCTCAGCGGCTTTCCTCACGATTCGTCGCCGGCGAAACACTTGATGACGCACTACGCGTAGGCCGGCGCATCAATTCAGAGGGAATTTACCTCACATTGGATCACCTGGGAGAAAGCGTCACTTCGCTGGAAGAGGCGGCGCGGGCGCGCGATGTCTATCTGCATACGCTCTCGGCCATTCACGAAAACCGGATCTGCGGCAACGTGTCGTTGAAGCTGACGCAATTCGGCATGGATTTCTCCGTGGAACAGTGCCGCGCCAACGTGGCGCAGCTCATCGAGAGGGCCGCGTCGCTGGGCAGCTTCGTCCGCGTGGACATGGAATCCAGCGAGTATACGGACCGCACGCTCGCTCTGGTGGAGGACCTGCATGGGCGCTACGGGTGCGTGGGCACGGTGATTCAGTCGTACCTGCGCCGCAGCCGCGCAGACGTGGAGCGGCTATGCGATCGGCGCATCCGCGTGCGGCTGTGTAAGGGCGCCTACCTCGAACCGGCTGAGATCGCCTTTACCCGCAAGGCCGATGTGGATCTGAACTATATCGAGCTGATGAAGCTGCTGCTCGATCGCGGGGAGTATCCGGCCATCGCCACACATGATGAAAGAATCATTATTCAGACGAAGGCGTACGCATCCGAGCGCGGAATTCCCTTGGACCGGTTCGAGTTCCAGATGCTGTACGGTATCCGCCGCGACCTGCAGCGCCGGTTAGTGTCCGAGGGTTATCGTTTGCGACTATATGTACCGTTTGGCAAGGCGTGGTATCCGTATTTCATGCGCCGGCTCGCGGAACGGCCGGCCAACGTGTTCTTCCTGGCGCGCAATTTATTGCGGCAATAGTGCGGTTTCTCTTGCTTCCAGGCAAGCGACCTTAGAAACTAAATAGAGGGGAGCCGAGTCTAATCGGTATGCGCTACTGGGCCTACTTCGCCGCGAAAGCCGGGGTTGCCGGTGCGGTCTTGTATGGCCTGCTGCAGTTGCTCGATCTTCTCTGGCCGGAAAATCCCGATCTGGGCTTCGGCCCACCGCGGTTCGTGTACGACCTGCCTTACACGCTGGCGGTGATGCTGTGGTTTCTGTTGTGCTGCGGCGTGGGCTACGCTGTGGTGCGCGATCAGCGCTACCGATGCCGGGTTTGCCTGCGCCGATTACGCATGCCTGTCGCCACCGGATCCTGGAGCCGCATGCTGCAATTCGGGCGCCCGCGCATCGAGTATATCTGCCCTTACGGCCATGGGACGCTGAAGCGCGAAGAGGTGCAGATCCTCGGGTTGGAAACACCGCAGTGGGATCCGCATTCCAATGACTTGTGGGAGGAGTTGTGCGCCGCCAGTAAGGAGTCCGATCACCGATCGTGAATAAGGTGCCGCGCTGGCGCATTGCCGCCGCTATCGCGATTCTGGCGAGCCTGGCTTTCTTTGCGGCGATGTTCGCTCCGATATACTTCCACAACCTGGAACTCCAGAATTTCGTTTCCGATCTCGCGTCCAGGCCCGACACTCCCACCAAATCAGACGATCTGCTGCGCACCTGGGTGCTCGATAAGGCGCACGGGTTAGATCTGCCTGTGCGGGCCGACAACGTGAGAATCGCGCGCTCGCGAGAGGGGATGCGGATTGAAGTCCGGTATTTTGTCAGAGTGAATCTGCCGGTATATACGGTGGACTTACATTTCTACCCCGGAGCAGGAAGCCACTAGATGCGAACATAGAAGCATCTATGGTCATTCTCATCGTTCACGTCCACGTTAAATCCGAGCATATCGATGCCTTCCGCGAGGCGACTATCGAGAACGCGCGGAACAGCAGACAAGAACCGGGCATCGTGCGATTCGACCTGCTGCAGCAGGCCGATGACGCCAGCCGATTCGTGCTGTATGAGGTGTACCGCTCGCCGGAAGCTCCGCCTCAGCACCGCGAAACGGCGCACTATAAGACGTGGCTCGCTCGCGTGACAGACATGCTCGCCGGAGACCGCACGCGGGTCTTCTACTCCAACGTATTTCCTTCAGACGCGGAGTGGTAAATGCAGTTCGAGTTCGTTACGTCGGCCCGCATTGTTTTCGGCGCCGGCAGTGCGCGCGAAATAGCGCCGGCGGCAAAGGCGATGGGCAGGCGGGCATTGCTGGTCACAGGGTCGTCGTCCGAGCGGGTGGCGCGCCTGGTTGCAGGGCTCGACGTCACGCCCTTCGCGGTGGCGGAAGAGCCTTCGGTGGAACTGATCCGCAGGGGCGTGCGCTGCGCGCGTGAAGCGCGCTGCGAGGTCGTGATCGCAATCGGCGGCGGGAGCGCGCTGGATGCGGGCAAGGCGCTGGCAGCCCTGCTGACGAATCCGGGCGATCCGCTCGATTATCTGGAGGTGATCGGACGCGGGCAGCCGTTGACCGTGCCGCCGGCGCCCTTCATCGCGGCTCCCACCACGGCCGGGACCGGCTCCGAAGTGACGCGAAATGCCGTGCTGGCCGCACCCGAACACCGCGTCAAGGCCAGCCTGCGCAGCGCTTCCATGCTGCCGCGGATCGCGGTAGTCGATCCCGAGCTGACACTGGGATTATCGCGCAGCGTCACTGCGGCCACCGGCTTGGATGCCCTCACCCAACTCATCGAACCTTATGTTTCCTCGCGCGCGAATGCGATGACGGACCTCTTCTGTGTGGACGGGATCCGCAGGGCGGCTGCGGCATTAGAAACCGCCTGGGAAAACGGCAGCAGCCTGGAGGCGCGCACCGCGATGTCGTGGGCCGCACTGCTTGGAGGTCTCGCGTTGGCCAACGCCGGCTTGGGCGCGGTACATGGATTTGCGGCGCCGGTGGGCGGCATGTTTCCGGCGCCGCACGGAGCAGTCTGCGCAGCGCTGCTGCCGCACGCCATGGCGGTGAATATTCGGGCATTGAGCGAACGAGCGCCGCGAAGTCAAGCCCTCGGGCGCTATGAAGAAATCGCGCGCCTGCTCACCGGGCACCCGCGGGCCGCGGCCGAAGATGGAGTGCGATGGGTGGCCCAACTGTGCGCCCGGCTCGAGATTCCGCCTCTGGGCAGCTACGGTGTACGGCAGGACGACATACCCGATCTGGTGGAAAAGGCTGCCCGGACGAGCAGCATGCGAGGCAATCCGATTACGCTGACAGAGGAGGAGTTGGGAGAGGTGGTGGCGCTGGCGATCTAAGACCGCCAGCGCCGGGTCGTTTCTAGAAGGTAAAGCGGACCTGCAAGCGCATGTTGCGCGCCGACTGGAACAACTGCGGCATGCCGTAGCGGGAGGCAACCGTGAGCGGGGCCTGTACGCCCGCGAAGGCGCCGGTTCCGTTCAGCGCATCCACGTAGTTAAAGCCGTTCATCAGTTTGCCGTAGTCATAGAGGGGATCGCCCGCGAAGCGCGCCGGACGAGAAGGCGCCAGCGTGTTCGAAGGAATCGCGAACTGGTAAAACGCCAAAGCGGCTCGCTGGTTGAACAGGTTGCTGGCCTGCGCCTCAATCATGAGGTGCATGTTCTCATGCATCTTGCTCACCGGGATGTCATGCCGCACCGAGAGATCGGTTTGGATGAAAGGATCGGTGCGAGCGCCCTTATCCACTCCGTTCAGAACGAAGTTCCCGTTGGCGCCCCGGCTGAACAGCGCCACGTCACCGCGGCCTTCCGCTAACTGGCAGGCCGAGGAGGTGCCGATACTGGGCAGGCAGGTGCTGATCGGAGTGCCTTGGTATAGCGTCTGGCTCAAACCGAAGTTGGTGGTCATATGCGCCCACTTCAGCGGATACGACGCGAAGATGTTGGCTGTGCTCGGACGGTCGGAAGCGAGCGGCCCGTCATCGGGCTTGCCGCTGGGCAGATACGTCATCGTCGGAATGTCGAAGGCGCGGCCGTTGTTCGGACTATGCCGGCCGCCGCTGGCGTCGGTCGGATCGGTGTTCACCAGCCCCGAATAGTTGCCCCGCAGCTTGCTGTAGGTATAGGAAAGCTGCACAAACCACTTGCCGTTCGTGGGCCGTTTGAAGTACCGGAATTCGAGGCCGTCGTACCGCCGGATGGCCGGCACGGCGTTGGGGCACTCCGCGCAGAAGGGCGTGGTGAGGTAGTAGTTACCGCCCGCATCGGGAGTGCACGAGAAACCCGGGGTTGCCACACAGGGAATCGAGACCGGGCGATGCAGGATATTAGCATACGCCGAGCCCGGATTGCCAATGTAATAACCGAGGCTGTCCGTGAGGGACATATCTTCGATCGCGTCATCCAGCCGCTTGCGGGAGTAGCGGGCTTCGAATCCCCAATTCGCGCTGACCGCCCAATCTACGCCGGCGGTGAATTCGTGCTGCTTCATGGGGTTCATTTTGGTATCGATTCCAGGGTCGCGGGGATCGGCCTTGGTAGCGCGCAAATCCAGGTTTTCGATAAAGCGCGCGTTGACACCGGGAGCCGGGCCGCTGGCCGGGCAGCCGCCATCGCCACTGAAGTCTGTGGGGACGATGCTGTTGAAGTTCGTGGTGTCGAGCGCGTAAACGCACTGGTGCCAATAGTCGCTGCCGAACGAACCGCGTGCCAACCCCATCTTCATGGTGTCGTAGAACACGCCGTAGCTGGCGAACACCTTGATTTTGCCGTTGTGCAGCAGGTCATAGGCGCCGCCGATGCGCGGTGCGATCTTTTTATCCACACCGAACTCGAGCGACGGGAACCGCGCCGGATCGTAAGCCGGCAGCCGCTCCTGGTTAAAGCGCACGCCCAGGTTCAAAGTCAGCCCCCTGGCCACCTGCCAGGAATCCTGCACGTAGAACTCATGGGCATATTGCGTGGTAGAGCCGGTGTTGGTGACCGCCTGCCCGCCCACCTGGAAATACCCATACAGTCCCTGGCAGTTATTGCCCAATGCCGCTCCGTATTGCGCGATGTTCTGATTCTTCACGGTGTCGCAGGCGGAAGCGCTGGTTAACGGCTGATAGGACTGGCCCCACCACAGGTCCACGATGGAACCCTGGTAGCCATTCAGCACGGAGTTGGCTTGCGATTGCTGGAAGTAGCCGAACTCGAAGGTGTGCAGCCCGAGTCCATGAGTGAGGTAGGACGCATCGACGTTAAAGCTTTTGCGCTTAAAAGCGTCATAAATGCGGGCGATGTTCGCCGGAATGTTGGCGAATCCGGCCGGGTTGAAAGCGCTGGAAGGCAGCGCCGCGCCGGTAAGATCCTTGCTGTTGGCGTTGACGGTTGCCTGGTAGACGTATCGGACGCCGGAAGGAACGCCGCGCTGTTCCACATTGCTGAAGAAGTAGCCGAAGCGCGCCGAAACCACGAGTTTGGAGGTTGGAGTCCAGTCGCCGCCGAAACTGTAAACCGAGTCCGGATAGACGAAACCAGCGTCGGAGCGGAGCGTATTGGGATCGGTCGTAGATTGCGTGTTGAGCTGGCCAACCGCGCTGTCGGGCAGGACCAACTGGCCGGTCTGACGGCCGTAGGAATAGTTCCAGGCCCCGAATAACCGCAGCTTACTAAACGGCGAGTAGTCCAGGCGGTTGTACATGTTGTGCTGCACAAACGAACTGGTAAGGTTACGCGCGCCGGGATTGGCTCCCGTGAAACTCACTCTGCGGTGAATGGTGTCGATGGTGGGAATGTAGCTGCTGAACAGCCAGAGCTTGTTGGTCAGCAGCGGACCGGCCAATTCGTACCCTGGCTCCGCGATCGTCCGGTCATCTTTTTTGGGGATGTAGTATTGGGGCGTTCCATCCAGGCGCTGGGAGTTACTCAAGGGCGCCTTGGTCGGGTCGATTCGAAGGCCGCATACCTGGCTCTGCGCGAAGGTATTCACGTTGGCCGCGGTCGGTCCGGTAAAGTTGGCGCCGTTATAACCCGCAGTCATTCCGCTCAAACAGGGATCGATCGCATTGAGGTTGTTTAGCTGCAGGTAGGTCAGCAGGGCCCCGTGCCACTGGTTCGATCCGCGCTTAGGAACCGCATTCACTACACCACCCAGAGCGCCGCCGTACTTGGCTTCAAACCCGGTGGACTTGACCTGAACCGTCTCGATGAAATCGATCTGGAAGTTTTTGCCAACGCCGCCGTTCTGGGCGTCAGTCATATTCACGCCGTCGACGAGGTAAACGTTCTCGGCATCCGAGGCGCCGTCGACCTGAAAGCTGTTGCCCTTGTCATTGCGCCCGCCCTGCAGAGGTTCCATGCGTGCGCCGGGGGCGAAAGTAATCAACGACTGGAAGGAACGGCTTTTCGGGATGTTGTCAATCACTTCCTTCTCGACATCCACGGCTACTTTGCTGGTCGTCACATCGACCAGAGGCGATTCGCCGGTGACTTCGACCGTCTGCGTGGCGGTGCCCACTTGCAAGGCGATGTCGACGGTGGGCAGGCGGCCCACATCCAAATGAATGTTGGGCTGCCGATAAGTTGCGAACCCTTGCGCTGTCACGGTGAGCGTGTAGTCTCCCGGAGGAAGCTGGGCAAAGCGATAAGCACCTGATGTATCCGTTTGAACCTTACGGCTCCCAATGAGAGCCGGTCCAGTGATTTCCAGGGTTGCATTGGGCACTAACGCGCCGGTCGCATCTTTGACCGTGCCCTGTAAGGCTGCGGTCGTTTCCTGTGCGTAAACACAGGCCGCAGCCAGAACAATCATTGACAGGAGGAGACAAATTTTCTTTAGATTAGCCATAGACACCCACCTTTCCCTTCAGGAGCTGAGACTCCCGATCGGCATTCGGTACGCCGCTCAACTGCCGTACACAACCCCAGGGAACTCCTTTCGACGTTTGCGAAAAGAGTAACACCGTGTGCTTCAGATTACAATACCTTTCTATCTGAATGTCAGGTCCGTGCGGCGAAGGAAGTGCCGTGGAATTGGCCACAGCGGGCCGGTTTTATTCGGGTTGCGCAGGCAGATCCCGCCCGCTCGGGCAGGTAACACAGTACCTCCGGTAACCTGCCTAGTAAGCACTGTATCGGAACGAATCGACGGATAGGCGCATAGGGAGCGTATATTGCTGTTCCAAATATTGGATGATCAGGCTGAATAATCCGCAATTCAGAAGGCCGGGTCCACCACCGCGTTGAGGTTACAGCCCTTGTACTTTGGAAAATGAAGTGCTACGGTTGTGACATCGCGCAGATTGAATGGCAGCGGGGATTCTGATATCCGAGGCATTCGGTGCTCCGGGTTAGGTGCGCGAAGGATTGGACGCAGTTGGGAAAAATCAAGAAATTCCAAACGGCCCCGGAGATTCAGTTCCGTATCGCGCTGGGCGTTCTCTTGGTCTTCTCCTTTACGCTTGCCAGAGCAGCAACGAAACAGGTCGATCGCTTCCAGGAGTGGCTGACGGGTCCGACTTCATACCTGATTACAAAGGCGGAGCGCGTCGCTTTCCTCGCCCTGAAGAGCGACGAGGACAAAGACAAATTCATCGACCGGTTTTGGGCTCTCCGCAACCCGGCCCCTGAGCTGGAAGGCAACGAATTCAAAGAGGAATTCTACCGGCGTGTAGCATGGGCGAACGCACACTTCGGTAACGACGTAGGCGGGGATGGCTGGAGGAGCGATCGCGGCCGGACATATATTCTGTTCGGCAAGCCGCAAGGCACCACGACATTCCCCGGCGAACAGCAACTTTACCCCGTCGAATTGTGGTTTTACGCCAATCCCGGCCTGTCGGAATTGCCGGCGTTTTTCTACGTGTTATTCTTCGACCGTAATGCCATTGGGGGCTATCATTTTTACCATCCATACGTCGACGGCCCGGACAAGCTGGTGCGGTCCGGCTACAGCAAGAACGACGCGTACAAATACATCAGAAGCTTCAGTCCGGAACTGGCGCGGGTAAGCCTTTCTTTGATACCTGGGGAACCTGTAGATACGGATACATTTTCCGGTTCGATGGCCTCCATGTCGATCATTCACGGCATTCAGGCCTACAACGAGATGCCCAGCTATGTTTCGACTATTCAGAACCGCGCTTTCCGCCTGGAACGGGTGACCTCGCAGGTACATTTCGACGTGGCCCAGGCGGCGCTGGTGACCTTCGTCGCCCGTGAAACGGGCGAGCCCTGGCTGCACTACCAGGTGGAGATCGGCGATCCTCTGCAACCCAAGGCGGCCGGTGGCAAGGTGCAGTATGAAATTGCCGCGCGGCTGTTCTCCAACGAGCAACTGGTATTTGAACGCACAGATTCACCGGCATTTACCGTGGATCCGGCAACCAGCGAAGAATTGAAGGTACGGCCGTTCGTGTTTGAGGACCGCCTTCCGGTTGCCGAAGGCAAATTCCGGCTGACAGTGAGCATCCGGAATGCGGCCGCCAATAAGACGTACGAGGTGAGCCGAATGGTGTCGGTGGAGGCTCCGGCCGCCGAGGTGGAGCTTTCCGACATTTTGCTGGTGGATCATTATCAGGCCGACACGCGCGAGCGCCCCTTTCAATTCGGCGGCTATAAATTTGAGCCTATCGCGTCCGGGCAGGCCAGACCGCCGCGCGATTTGACGGTTTTCTATGAAGTGAACGTGAAACGGC
The DNA here is from genome assembly GCA_003175985.1 of Terriglobia bacterium. Lineage (GTDB taxonomy): Bacteria > Acidobacteriota > Terriglobia > Bryobacterales > Bryobacteraceae > PSRJ01. The sequence goes on along the minus strand of PSRJ01000300.1, from coordinate 3,697 downwards.
AAACCGGTGAAGAACTTTCCGTGGAGTATGTGATCGGAAACGTGGTCACTAAATTCCGGAAGAGCTTCGAAGAGAAGCTGCCGCTGAGCAAAGCGGATTCCTACGGTTCCCTGTATACGGCCAAATCGCTGCCGACGGGCGAGCTGACGGCGGGCTCCTACCAACTGGTGGTTCGCCTCAAGGATCCCGGTTCTGGCCGGATTACGGCCAAATCGATTCCCTTTACAGTGGTTACCGGGGATCGAAAGCCTGCGATCGTGGTCTCGCAGACGAGGAGCGAGACGCCCCAGTGGAAGGCTGCCACGTATTACGAACGCGCGCTGTGCTGGCTCGCCCAGGGACGCCAGCCGGAAGCGCTCCAGGCCCTCGAGAGCTCCTGGTCACTCACCAGCAACAAGCGGATCGAGCCATTGTTGCAGCATCTGCGAGCCAGCGCGAACGGCCTGGGACACGTGAATTCTAAGGTCGAGAAACAGTAGCAATGATGAAATTTCAGGAAGCGTACGACTTAAGGAGAGTCAAATGACGACACGGATTATCAAGAGAGTATCCGGGATGATCCTCGGTACCCTTGCCGTTTGCGGGTTGATCTACGGGCAGGGCACTTCGGATCCATCCAAGGGGACCATCGTGGTGGACGTTCAGGACTCCACCGGCGCGCTTGTGCCCGGTGCGGCGGTGAACTTAACCGGCCCGGAGGGAACTAAGAAACTGAATTCCGACAGCCGCGGCGAGGCGATCTTCTACGGCCTGGTGCCGAGCGATTATGCGCTCTCTGTGGAAGCCAAGGGTTTTGCGACTTACAAGGCGGCGAATATCCACGTAATTGCGAATCAGCGCACCAATTTGACCGCGAGCTTGACGCCAGGCACGATCACTGAGACAGTGCAGGTTTCGGAGAACGCCACTACGGTGGATGCCTCGTCGACCACGATTGGCGCAACCATGACCGATTCGCAGTATCAGAACATGCCCGTGCAGCGCAACGTGGCGACGCTGTTTTCGCTTGCCCCCGGCGCAGCACCAGGATTAGGGACAGACAATCTAGCTACGCCCAAGCAATCGTTCAACCCGTCCATTGCAGGCGCCAGCGGTCTGGAAAATACTTACATCATCGATGGCATCAACACCACCGACCAAGGCTACGGTGCCTTCGGAGTATGGTCGAACGTCTACGGGTCGATGGGCAGCGGAGTCAATTTCGACTTCGTGAAAGAAGTGCAGGTGAAGACGGGCGGCTTTGAAGCCCAGTATGGGCAGGCATTGGGCGGCGTGTTAAACATTGTGACCGATAGCGGCAGCAACAAAATTCACGGCGCTGTTTATGCCTATAGTGCTCCGGCATGGGCCGAAGGCGAATACAGGCAACCCAACGCGTACGGGCGTACCTCACAGCCTCTGACCGAACAAGTTGGGCGCCACAGTTTCGATGTGGGCTTCGACGTTGGCGGGCCGTTCAAAAAGGATAAATTCTTCTGGTACGGCGGTTTCAATCCGTCTTTCAATAGCCTGGCCAGGCTGGCGCCTGTGAACTTCGGAGCGCGTGCCCTGGGTCCCCAAACTTGGGATAGCCGCAATTACAACTGGGTGGGGAAATTGAACTATAACATCACGCCGAACCACCGAATCGAAGCCACGGGTTTCGGTGATCCCTCGCGCGATCCATCCGGCTCGCACCATGCATTGACACGCGACGATCTGAACGCCACCTCCAGTTTGCTCTATGGCACTCGAAACTGGGCGGTGAAATATAACGGCGTGGTTACGAACTCGACGCTGATCAGCGCTTCGTTCGGATGGAACCACAGCTATTTTGAAGAGACTCCCACCAACAACCTGTACCAGATCCGCAATTACGCAAAACCGAAGCCGAACGCTGCCTACACACTGGAAGGAGGCATCGGGTTCTACGAGAACAGCGACAGCAATAACCACCAATACAACGCGATGTTGACCAAGAACGGCAACCTTCTGGGTTCGCATCAAGTCGACATTGGATATAGCTACAACGATATCAGCTACGACGCGTTCCACGTTTACTCCGGGCCGAACTTCCCGCTTCCGCCGGCCAAAGGAATCGCTGCGTCTGATGTCGGCAAGACCAATTACGGCGCCCTCTATTACGTCTATCCGACTCGCACCGTCGCTGGCGTCTCCTATCAGAATGTGTATCGCCAAGTTCGCGGCGTTTTCAGCAGCCCCACCATCTCGACCGCTTCAGGTTACCAAGATGGCTTCGTGCAGGATGCGTGGCAGGTTAATCGCATACTCACCCTTAAGCTGGGTGTGCGCTGGGAGCAGCAGCAGATCCATGGCAACACCACGCGTTACGTCTTCGCGCACAATTGGGCGCCACGGCTCGGATTCATTATCGATCCCACGGGCTCGCGCAGGACGAAGATCTTCGGAAACTGGGGACGCTTCTTCGAAAAAGTCCCGCAGGATATTGCGGTTCGCGCGATGACAACGGAAAGTTCCTATCTGAACATCTACTCTTTCGGTATTCCCGCCACCGCCTCGAACTTGGTTCCAGGCGGCACGGCTTCGCCCAGCGGTGTCGATCCCACCATCATTTATGGAGGCACGCAGGCGCAATACCAGGAAGAAGTGGTGGGCGGGGTGGAGCATGAATTCCCCTATGGTATTGTCGTCCGGAGCAGCTTTACGCATCGTGACCTCAAGCGGGTGATCGAAGACATGTCCGGTATCACCGTGGAGCAGGCAATTGCGGGGTCCGGCCAGCAATATGTGATCGGCAACCCGAGCATCAGCCAGGATATTTTCCACAACGCTGTGCCATGCACCTCAGGCCCGAACTGCGATACGGACGCCGGCTTTACGCTGGACAGCGGTTCGCTAGGGCCGGACGGAAAGCGCGACGGGTTCCCGGATGCGCGACGGGTTTACAACGCCTGGGAGGTTAGCGCCGAGAAGCGCTTTGGGAACAACTGGTCTCTGCTGGCCAACTACCGTCTGGCGAAGGTCTTCGGCAACTATGAAGGCCTCTTCCGCAATGATAACGGCCAGTCGGACCCGAATATCACTTCGCTGTTCGACTTCGCCAACAGCCCGGCGCTGGCCGATCAGTTCCGTGTCGGCGTTCTGCCGTCAGACCGCCGGCACATCTTTAATATCTTCGGCAACTATGTGTTCAAGAACGCGGTGAACTTCGGGCTCGGCTTCCAGGCACTCAGCGGAACACCGCTGACTAAACTGTTGGCGCACCCGGCCTACGGCAACTCGGGTGAACTCCCGGACGGGGCCCGCGGGGCGTTTGGTCGCAGCCCCTGGCAGAACTACGTGGACCTCCATGTGGATTATCGTTTGCCGCTACACACCGAAAAGTACAAAATCAAAGTGAGCGCCGACACGTTCAATCTGTTCAACCACAAGACGCCTATCTTAATTGACCAGAACTTCGAATTGGATGGCGGCGTTCCCAACCACGACTTCCTGCTGCCGACCGCCGTCCATCGGCCGATTTACGCCCGCTTCGCGGCGCGGTTTGAATTCTAAAGCCGGCCGCCGCCAGGACTCGAGGGCGCTCCGCGAGGGGCGCCCTTTTTATTTGGGCCGACACGGTGCGTTGCCCAAGCGAGGAAAATCAGGTACGTTAAGAATAAGGTGAGGTGCGAGAGTGGTTGAATCGGGCGGTCTCGAAAACCGTTGATGGGGTGACTCATCCGTGGGTTCGAAT
>PSRJ01000124.1 GCA_003175985.1 Terriglobia bacterium | reverse complement strand
ATCAAGATTGGATGAGTTCCCGGTAGAACATATGAACGGATTCGGGTTCGGACTGGGGGTGGCGGTGCGAGCGCGGACCGGTGTTGCGGGGGTGCCAGGAACGCTCGGCGAGTTCATGTGGAGCGGTGCTCAGGGCACTATGTTCTGGGTGGATCCGAAAGAAGAATTAGCCGTAGTGTTTTTGGCAAATACGCCCGGGCCGGTGCGGCGGCACTATCGCGAACTGGTGAAGTGGCTGGTGGAGCAGGCGGTAAACGATTAGCCAGCGCCGTCATTTAGCGCTGTCCCGGTCCTGCTTTTCACGGCGAGAGGCAACCATCCACGGCTGATACGACCCACGATCCAAACACTAACCCATCACCCTACCGCCGGGTTTCCCAGCCTGCCAACCGCGGTCTTCCCAATTGGTACATGCAACAATGGAAGCGCGGCATGAGAAACAGCCTGTTTCAAATTCCAAAACTCAGACAAGCCCAAGTCGTGCTTGGGCTTTGTTCTTTTGTCTGCTCGACCATCGCGCAGGTCCGCAATCCCGCTGCTGGCCACACCGATCTGACCGGTATATGGAACTCAGCCACGGCCACTCCACTCGAGCGGCCCGCCAAGCTCCAGGGAAAGGCGTTCTTCATGCCAGACGAAGCGAACGAGTGGGAACGCCGCACTGCCGAGCAAAATACGGACGGGGCTGTCGCTTTGGCATCGACCGGTGTCGGGACTTACAACGTGGCTTACCGTGAGTTTGGCACTAAAGTGGTAAAGACTTTGCGGACTTCCATCATTATTGATCCTCCAGATGGGCGGATTCCCCCTTTAACGCCAGCTGCTGCAGCCGAAAAGCGTCGGCATCAGCAATTGCTTCGAAATCCGGGCGGGCCAGCGGACCTGGGACTCCAGGACCGATGTCTTGCTTTTGTCACCGCAGGACCGCCGATGCTTCCATATTCCTACAACAGCAACTATCAGATCATCCAGACCGAGCGCCACGTGATCATTCACGCGGAGATGGCTCATGATACGAGAATCGTCCACATGGACGGCCGCCCTCACTTGCCGCAAAATGTGCGACTCTGGCTCGGTGATTCTATCGGACGATGGCAAGGCAATACGCTCGTTGTGGATACGACGAATTTCAACGATGCAGGAGGCTTCTACGGCGATGCCGGCGGCATGTTCGGATGGGATCGGAATCTGCATGTTATCGAACGCTTCAGCTTGTTCGACACAAATACGATTCTGTATCAATTCGAAATCGACGACCCGACTGCTTTCACATCGCCTTGGAAAGGTGAACTCACTATGACACGATCCTCCGGTCCAATTTACGAATACGCGTGCCAAGAAGGCAACTACGCGCTTGCGAACCTCCTGAATGCATTTCTGGGCCGGTAATAGCCCCATTGTGAACGGCCTCCTCTTCCCCGCCGAACGCCGCACGGTTGCCGTTAGGGCTGTTCGCCCTGATGATCTGAAGTCCAATAATTGAATATCGGCCTGTATCGGGTCCGAGCGGTATTAGCTGCGCATCGCATGCTCATGAAGTGAGGTCAGCGCCTGCCAGGCGGCGGCAATGGCGCCTTCCTGCCAGTCGGGCTCCGAATGCGGCGCGGTTGCCGCGGACCCAATCAGAAGCCGATTCTCGAACTTTGACAACTGCGCACGTCGCGCCAGTGGAGCGGCGTTCGCGAAGCCGCCACGGCTGTATTCGACCTTCCGCCACCAGACGCAATAGGCGCTCTCGAACTCCCGGCGCATCTGAGGATGGACCTTGCTCGAATGCGTCAGGACGTGCTCCACGCGCTCGCCAATTGGCCGGTCCATCAGGGTGACCGCCGGGCCACTGTGCAAATAGAAGCCCAGCAGTACGCCTTTCCGCGAAAAGTACCCGGTCGAGGGATACGAGAACTCGCCGATCGGCAGGTTTGAATAAAGGTGCCCGCCAAAGATCTGGTCGTCTTCCTCCCAGAACCGGCGCTTCATTCCCAGTCCCGCCTTTGCGCTGTTGCTGTAAGTCGTTGCGCGCACAGCCGCCATCATCTCCGCAGAGAGCTGGCAGTCGAGACCGGCAACGATCGAGAGCGGCAGACAGACTACAACGTAGTCGGCGGTGAGCGTCCGCGTCCGTCCCGTCTTCGTGTCCCGGTAGGCAACCGTGGCGGCATGGTCGTCCTGTCGCACCGAGTGCACCTCGGCATTGAACGTAATACGGCTCGGCCCAATCGCACGCGCGAACGCTTTCGGGATCTGCTCCATGCCGCCCACCGGATGGAACATCGGTGCCGTTGTAATGCCGTCGCGCGGAGAAATGGATCTGAGGCGGTCTCCAAATCCCGCCTTCAGGAGCGCGCTCAACTGATAGGGATCGCCCGGGCCGCGATCGGCAAAAGCCCTATAGCGCCGGTCCTTCCTATCCAGATAGCCCTGTGCCACGAGGAAACCGACGAGTCGCTCCTGGTCCTCGGCCGTCAACGGAAGATCCAGAGAGTGCTGATCGATGGCCTTCACCAGTAGTTCGTTCACCTGGCCCACAATGTCGGCCTTGACCTCGCCTAGGCGCACGCGCGTGTTCGCGAGCGAGCCGGCATCGGCGCCTTCGCGGTAGAAGTAGGAGGCATCCGCCTCATTGACAAAGATCTCCAGCGGGACACCGAGTTCCTTGCAATAGTTCAGCACGCCCGTGTGCGTATACGGAATGCGCCACGCGCCTGCGTTGAGCCACAGCCCTTCATCCCACGTGCACTGCTGGTGCTCGCCGCCAATCTCGGTGTGCGTCGTGCCGCCATGCACCGTCCACACTAGCCCACCGACCCGATCGCGCGCCTCGAGTACGTGGAAATCGTAGCCAAGCCGGGAGAGTTCGTAGCCAAGCGCTAGGCCCGAGATGCCCGCGCCGAGTATGAGCACCTTCGCGTTGCGCGGACGGCCGGAGAGCACCGGCCGTGTGCCGGCCGGCCCAGCCATCAAGTCCCAGGAAGACAGCGCAGTCATCACCAGCGAGGACCCACCAAGGGCGCCCAGGTGGCCGAGGAATCGACGCCGAGTCGGCACTGAGCGGGAATGGGACAAATTAGTCGTGGTCACACCTTACTCCGACTCCGCCGCCCGAGGTGAGGTTGAGGCAGCAATTCATGGTATCGCGCCTGAGATGCTCCGGGGTTCGATATCTCGTGTTCGGCCATGAAGCTGCCCCAGTGGCCTGGGCTTCCGGCTGGTGAGAGTGTGCTTGACCAGTTTGGCATGCCGCAACCTGGCGCAAACTAATTTTGACCTTGGTCCGGCTGTCATCCTGCTTAGTCCATTGCGTATTATGCATTGAAGTTTGCAGCTTGCTATGGTATACAGGTCCGGTGGAGGTTTCATGACGGCACGCATGAATCGTCGAAATTTCGGGAGGACTGTGGCGCTGGGCTTGGCTGCGAAGTCTCTTTCCGCATGGGCCGCCAAATCCAGGGACCTAAAGATCGGGCACACCGGTATCACGTGGGTGAACTTCGGGCCCCCCGCGCCGGCTCCGGCTTCGGGCGCCAGTAAGGCTCCCGCTGTGCCACGCAAGGGAGGGCCCACGGCCGATCCCGCCTCCATTGAGGAAACCTTCCGGGAACTGGGCGGGCTGGGGTTTTATGGCCTGGAATTGTTCTCGTGGCAGATCCAAGGCATGGAGGATCACGGCGGGCTGGCTCCATTCATCGAGAAGTACAAGCTGCCGCTGATCTCGGCATACGGCGGTCCCAACCTCCTCGATCCCACCAAGCGCCGCGAGAGCATTGCGGAATGCATAAGCTGGGCGAACCTTCTGAAGAAGTACGGTGGCAGAGTGGTAACCATTGGCCCCAACGGCGTGCGCCGCTCTTCCTATAGCTTCCCGGAACACAAGGCCGACATCCTGGCCACCTTGAACGAATTCGGCAAAGCCCTCACCGATATCGGGCTCACTGGCTGCTTGCATCAGCATACTGGAACCTGCATTGAATCCCGCGAAGAGACCTACGCGATTATGGAGGCGGTCGATACCCGCTACGTGAAATTCGGCCCCGATATCGGCCAACTGCAGAAGGGCGGCTCGGACCCCGTGCAGGTCGTGAAGGACTTCCTGCCCATCGTGCAACATCTGCACTTGAAGGACTACAGCGGCGGCGAAGATTGGCTGGGCTACTGCCCGCTGGGCCAAGGGAAGGTCAACATTCCCGCCGTCCTCGACATGATCGATGGCAAGAAAACCGCCGGGATGGTGATGGTTGAACTGGACTCATCGCCCGGCATGCCGCTGACACCAGCGAAGTCCGCGGCCATCGCCAAGGCGTATCTGGAGAAGCAGCGCGTGACGTTCCGGGGATGAACCCGCGATGATGCGCTTATCGAGACGCGAGCTGCTCGCCGGCAGCGGGTTGACGCTTCTTCCCGCGCGTCTACGCGCGCAGCCACCCTCCAACAAACTGAATCTCGCGTTCATCGGCATCGGCACCTACGGTGCGCGCTGCCTGCGCGAGCTGGCGCCGACCCAGAACGTGCTCGCGGTTTGCGACGTCGATTGGCGGAAGCGCTCCGAGATGAACACCAATAGCCTGGTGGCGTCGGAGGTGGTTCAGCAGTATCCGCAGGCGCGGCGCTTCGACGATTGGCGGCAGATGCTCGACGAAGTCGACCGCCAAATCGACGGCATAGTCATCGCCGGCGCCGATCACATGCACGCCATTGCATCGATCGCCTCCATGAAGCGTGGCAAGCACGTTTATTGCGAGAAGCCCCTGGCTCACTCGGTTTCAGAGGTGCGCGCCATGGCCGCGGCCGAACGGAAATATCCGGTGGCCACCCAGGCCGGTGTGCAAGGCCATGCCTCGGAGGACTGCCGCCGCATTGTGGAGTGGATTCGCGACGGCGCTATCGGCACTGTCAAGGAAGTTCACCTCTTCCAGACGGCGCGCCCGCCCGATTATTTTCCGGGCGTCGCCGATCAGCAGCAGGCCCTTCAGCGCATCCATAAGCGCATACCGATTCCGCCCGAGGTGAAGTGGGACCTTTGGGTCGGGCCAGCGCCGGAGCGGCCATATCATCCCATGTACCTGCCCAGGAAATGGCGCGCATGGCTCGATTTCGGCACGGGAATTCTAGGCGATCACGGACCGCATTACCTCGATCCGGTCGTGTGGGCTCTCGAACTCGGGCTGCCGCAGACCATCGAGGCGGAAACCAACCCGGAGTGGGATCCCAGGAACGATCGGCAAACATTCCCGCACCGCGCCACTGTCCGCTATACCTTTTCCGCGAACGCGAAACGGCCAGCGCTGCCGCTGACGTGGCACTGCTTTGACGATCCGCCGGTGCCCAAGGGCTGGAAGGGTCCGCTCCCCGGCGGCGGCGGAATCATCTCCGGCTCGGAAGGCGCCATCGTTTTCGGTCTCATGTACCAGGGCCGTCCCGGCATGACGGTCCCGAAACTGGTGACCCTGCTCCCCGAGAAGCTGGACCAGACGTATCGTCGCCCGGCGCCGAGCCTCCCGCGGCCAGCGAGCCACTGGCTGGAATGGGTGGACGCAGCCAAGCGCGGTGTGCGGGGCTCCGCCGATTTCGCTTACGGCGGGCTTCTCACCGAAATCTGCCTGCTCGGCGATATCGCGATTCGTCACAAAGGAAGCCTCCTCCACTTCGACGCCCGCACCAAGCAATTCCTCAACGCCGATTCCGCCAACCATATGCTCGCTTCGTCCTACCGGTCGGGATGGAGCTTGCCGGCATAACAGCATCGAAGTCAAGTTATTTCGCCGCGTGCGATTTCCGGGCCGGCTGGCCCCAGAATATGAAGGTCCCCCGGTTGGTGGAGGTCGCGATGTCCATCGCGCCGTCCTGGTTCAGATCCACCGCTAGTACCGTGGATCCTACTCCCGAGCGGTTATGAATCAACTCGGGCACGAATTCCGCGCCGCCCGGCGCTTTGGGGTTGCGCACGGTCCGGTACCAATACAACACAGCGGAACCGTACGGATCCGGGTCAGTATAGCTCTCGTTGTGCGCGTAGACTCGTTTGCCTACAATGAAATCCGGAATGCCATCGCCATCGACATCAACAAATGTCGAGGCATGCGCTTCGGAAAAAGCGACGTTGCCCGGATTCTTCGTCGAATAATCCTCGGAGATCACGTGTTCGACGAAGGAAATGGCGCTGCTCCGATCGCGCTTCTGTTCGTACCAGGCCAAGCCCCATCCGTGAGCTTCCAAGCTGGTCACCACGTCGTTCAGTCCGTCTCCATTCACGTCGTAGACGCCCATCTCCGCGCCGCCGGGACTCCCGCCGGCCCGCGGCCAGCGCCCGAACTTCACCGGATGATAGGGCCACGGTGCTTCCGGCGTTCCCTTGGGCGGCTGCTCCCACCACCCGTAGGGCGAAACGATGTCCATGCGCCCGTCGCCGTTGATGTCCCCGGCGCCGATTCCGTGCTGCGCAGTGTTGGTGTAGCCCGGCTGTGAAACTTTGTGAACAATCCACGGCTGGGTGGGATCCGCGCCGGGAGTGGCCCAACAGACCGCGCCGCCGCCCACGAACACGACATCGGGCTTCCCATCGGCATCAATATCTTTGAAAACCGCGACCTCGGAATTGATGGTCGGCAAAACGTTGTACTTGTCCCAGCGGCGCAGTTCGCCTCGCGGATTGACATAGAGCGACATCGGTCTGCCATTAGCAACCAGAACGTCCGGCCAGCCGTCGCCGGTATAGTCATACGCGAAATTGACCATCGCGGGCGTGTACTGCGTGCTGACGTTAGAGGTTTGGCTGACATAAATTTCGCGAGAGACCGTGTAATCGGGCCCCAAATAGTAGAAGGGACCGGCGACCAGATCCAGGATGCCGTCGTGATTAATGTCGGCCGCCGACGCGGACCAGGCGTAGTAGAAATCGCTGATGTGCTGCATACGGAACCGGCTGCCCACTTGTTCGGCCGGCAGCACATGCCGGCCGAGGTCTTTGAGTTCGACTTGCTTGAAGCGAACTTCGCCTGTCCCGCCGACATACAAGGCGGCCGGTCCGTAACGCGCGACGTCATCGTCAGCCTGACCATTGGTGGTGCCGGCTTCCGGCCCGTCGTTGACCCAGGCGCGCAGGTAGTTGGCGTCGAGGATCACTTCGAGCGGGTTCCACTCATTGGGACGGTATGGGTAATCCGGCCGCGCCAAGGGGTTATCGGGAGGCCCGTTGCCCGGCCCAAACCCGCGTCCGCCGCCTTGAGCCGGGAATGCCGCGCCGCGTCCGGTCTCGGGCGGGGGCACGATGTATCGCACCGTACCGGTTGCCCGCTTGAGCACCTCGCGCTTGAGTTCGTGGCCTTGCCGATCGAGTTTTAACGCGAAGGCGCCGGCGGGGTTCTGCCCGTCCGGCAGCGCCACGTAGACCCCTTGAACCCCGTCCTCCGTCATTTGGGTCCGCAGCATCACGCCCGCCCGGCAGCCGCCGGTGCAGCGGTATGTGGAGGCGAACTGCACGTCTTGTAGAGGCCTGTCGAGAATCAGCCAGCCGCCATCGGCTGTCTTGGGCGTACCGACGATCTCTCCGTTCTCCGCGTGCCAGTCGGCGTGACCGAGAGTCTTCCACGATCCGAGAGAAGAACCCTTGAAAGTCCAATCTGCGACGAAGTTTTTGTTTGCCCCAGCGGGACGCAACAGCAGGAACCCAACCAGCGCCAGAATCCCACCACCGATTTTTTTCCTCATAACCCCTCCCCGTGCCATCACCGTGGAAGCGCAAAGGCCACATAAGCCTTTTCGCCCGGTGGCGGGCTCACTCCCCCTGGAGCCATCCGCGCACCTGCAGGAAAACCTGGTCCGCCCACCAGCGGAAAGAGAATGTACTCCCGTCCGTTCACCGCGTAGACTGCCGGAACTCCCGCCGCGCTGTTGGGCACATCGCGCGAGTACACCACCTTGCCCGTCTTCTCATTCAGCGCATACAGCTTCCCCTGGTTATCCACAAACAGCACGAGTCCGCCGGCTGTCACCACGAACCCGCTTCTCGGCGTGACGTTTCCGCGCAGTTTGTCACCGGGACCGGCCTGTGGCATATCGCCATAAGGCGTCTGCCACATGATCTTGCCCGTGTTGAGATCGTATGCGGTAATGGTGCTCCACGGCGGCGTGATGATGTAGCCTTCCTGGCCGTAGCCCGTTTTGTAGCGCGAAGGCGGTGGCGTCACGCCTGGTGGATATTCCGGTTCCAGGCGTTCCATCAGGGTGTTGCCCGGAACGCCTGTTCCAGGAGGCGCCTGCTCGGATTTATCCAGGAATTCGATTACGTCCGTAATCGCTTCAGCGTTCATGGTCGGGAACGCCGGCATAGCGCCTTTGCCGTCCTTGATGATATCGCGCACCGCATCGGCGCCCAGCCGCTTCACCGCGTCATCCACGGCGGGCCCACGATCGCCCTTCAAATCCGGACCGTGACACACCTCACAGGAACCCTCGTAGATCGTGCGCCCGTACCGCAGGACGAGCGGTGGACCACCTGCTGCGCCAAAACCGCCGCGTCCACGTCCGCCCGGCTGAATCCGGCTCGGAATCGTACCGCCCGAATTCTCAGCCGTCGATTCCCCCTCCTTGACCATCTTCAAAATCGAGGGATAGTCCTTCGATTCCACAAACACAATGCCATTAGCAGCATCCGCCGCCGTATTCCAGAAATAGGCGCCGCCGTTCACGCCAGGGATCGAGATTGTGTCGCTCAAGCCGGGCGGCGTAAAGATTCCCTTGCTCTGGGCGTTGGCCAAACGCTCCGTCCAGTGCGCCTTCTCCTCCGGAGTCATAAAGCCGGTGTAGAGGTCCTCCAGGGTCAACCTCTGCCGCGCAAACGGAGGCGGCATGGTGGGAAAGGGCTGCGTCGGCGAGGTCCACTCGCCGGGCACTTCCGATTTCGGCACTGGGCGCTCTACAATCGGCCACAGCGGCTTGCCTGTTACACGGTCGAACACGTACAGGAAACCGGTCTTGGTGGCGAGTGCTACCACGTCTACGGTCTTTCCGTCATGCTTCACAGTCGCCAGTTGCGGGGCGGCCGCGGGGTCGTAGTCCCATAAATCGTGATGCACGGTCTGAAAGTGCCACAAATACTTGCCGGTGCGTGCATCCAGCGCCAGCAACGAATCGGCGAAGAGGTTGTTACCCGGCCTGTCGCCCCCATACAGTTCATATTTCGCGTCGGACACCGGAAAATATGCGATGCCGCGTTTCTCGTCCACCGTGATTTCGCCCCACACATCCACGCCGCCCATGTACTTGTATGCGTCCGTCGGCCACGTGTCGTAGCCCAGTTCGCCGGGATGCGGAATCGTGTGGAACACCCAGGCCAGTTTGCCCGTCCGGACATTGAACGCGCGAATGTCTCCCGGCGGGGCAAGATAGCCTTCGCCGGGGAAGCTTCCAAGGATGATCAGATCCTCGAAAATCCGTCCCGGAGTTCGGGAGGCGAGCGGAATCGGCGCGCGGTCGATCCCGGCTTTGAGATCGAGCCTGCCGTGGTCGGCGAAGGAATCCACCGCCTTTCCCGTTAGTGCATCTATGGCGTACAGATAGCCGCTGAACGTAACAAAGAGACGGCGGTCTTGGCGGTCCTTGCTTTCCCAATAATTCGCTCCACGCTGTCCTCCGATGCCCGCCCTCGCGCCGCCACCCGCGCCGAATGGATGCGCCCACAGCTCTTCGCCGGTGGTAGCGTCGAGGGCCACCAGCGCTCCACCCTTGCCTACGACGTACGCGGCACGATCGACTACCAGCGGGCAGAATACGGAATTGCTATCTCCCGCCGTATAGGTCCAGGCGACCTGGAGTTTATTGACATTCGTAACATTGATCTGCTTCAGAGGTGAATAATGTGAACTTTCCGGCCCACCTAAGTAGTCCTTCCAACCCACGCTCTGAGCGGAAAGAACTCCCGCTGGAAAGGCGCAGAACGCGAGCGCCGAAACGATTGCGGCTGCTTTCATCCGATATCCTTTCTCAATGTCTCGCTCGCGCGAGGCGCTCTCTCACAAATCGGGCCTGCTCACTGTCGGTTCCGAGAGTGTTCTCGTAAATCGCCAGCGCCTGGCGCAGCAGAGCCTCTCCGGCGGCAGTCTGGCCGGCCTCGCTCGTGAGCATGCCTAGGTTCGCGAGATCAGCCGCCGTTTCGGGCCGGTCCGGGCCGTAGAGGGAGGCATCAATGGCGATCGCGCGACGATAAAGCCGGCCGGCCGCGGGCAGGTTCTTCTTATTCCAGAGCACGTCCGCCAGGTTGGTGCACGTCATTGCCAACTGCGTGCTCTCTGGACCGAACTTCTCTTCCGAAAGGCTCAGAGCGGTCCGTTCCAGTTTCTCGGCCTCATCCAGTTCCCGGCGCCCCTCGAGCAGGTTGCCCAACGTATTCAGGACGCCGACCGTGACTCGCGGGTCGGCTCCCGCCGTAGACTGCTGAATGGAGAGCGCGCGCCGCAACAGAGGCTCAGCTTCCGGATCGCGGCGCCGGGCACGCAGCGCCAGCGCGTACTCCTCGAGCAGAACGGCCACACGTAGCGAGCTCGTGCCGGAGGCTTTTTCCTCCGCCGAAACCGCATCTCGCATATAAACGTCGGCGTGCTCCGAATCGATCGCGGCAAGTTTCGCCAAGGAACGCGCGGCAACGCCCGGGTTGGTTCCTTGAGCTGCCTGCCGGAACAGTTCGAAAGCTTCCGCGCGCTTTCCCTGTGCCTCCAGGACCATTGCGAGAGTTTCGCGATCGGCATCAATTGCAGGATCAGCGTTATGCTGATCAATCGAAAGCGCGCGCCGCAAGGGCGCTTCGGCTTCAACGCTCTTGCCAACCTGGAGAAGAAACGACCCGAAATCGGACGCCGCGCGTGCGGCTTTGGAGCTCTCCGGACCGGCCTGCCGCTCTCTTTCGGCGAGGGCGTTGGCATAAACGGGCGTCAGTGTCGAGGGGTCCGCCGCCAGGATGACTCCGGATGGTGATTCCTCGTCGGCAGACGCCGGCCGCAGATCCCGAACCGCGCGCTTCGCCGGAATGAGGTTGCGGCCGCGCGGGTCATAGATACCGATCCAGTGATTCGTGAACTTCAGATTCGGACTGACTCCGACCTGCGGCATGTGACAGCTCACACAACTGCGAGAGGCGAGCGGAGTACTGTGAGCCGTCTTCGGATGACAAGAGATGCAGCGCGAGTCGTAAGAAGAAGCCGCAGTTTGTAGCGGTTGATGCGGTGCATGACAGGTCAGGCAGGAGAGGGCGCCATTGCTGTTGCGGAAGCATGCGGCGCGATGCAAATACAGGGGCTCGTGGCGAACATTCCAGGCATCGCTCCAGTCCGTACCGTCGTCCAGGTCGCTAGCTTGCCGGTGGCAACTCCCGCACAGAACATTGACTTGGGCCGCGCTCAGCCGTTTGGGATTCTGAATTTTGCCCGCGCCACCCGACTCCGCATGCGCCCGCCCGGGACCATGGCAGGACTCGCAGTGGACGCCGAACTCGCTGGGCTGCACTCGAGAGCCGGCGGCCAGCGTCACCGGACCCGTCGAATGACAACGGAAACAGCGCAACGCCGTCGCCACGGGATCGAAGGTGCGGTAGGCGCGATCCGCCGAAGTGGCGTGCCCCGGCGTCAAGCCGAGCGATTTCGTCCCGCTGTAATAACTCAGGCCGTGTTCAACCAGGCTGTCTTCGCCGGTCTGGCTGACCCATGTCGTGGCCTTCACTCCCGCACCGAACGCCCATTGCGCGCGGCCGCCGGGCCCGGGATCGGTTGGCAGCGCCCGCCTCAGAGCGTGGGCGTGATCTGTCTTCGATTGCGACTCGAATTGCGAAGGGTGGCACTTGCCGCAGACCGCGCTTCCAACATAACCGGAACCGGGTTCCTGTCCGGGTAAGGGCGCCAGGCAGACTGCAATTGCCGGCGCCGCCAAGTATCGAAACGAAATCATCGTTCACGGCTCGACCGCTCCCTTTCAGCCTGCTGAGCCGCGACCGTTAGGGAGCGGTTTAGAATCTCCGACTAGATCAAAACAGAAGCCGCAGCGCAAGCTGAACGAGTCGCGGCTGATTGACCTGCGTCGTAACGAAGCCCGTGGTCGGGTTTGCCGCCGTGGTCACGCTGTTATTCGGCGGTCCGAACTGCACCCGGTTGAACACGTTGAAGATCTCCCCCCGGAATTCCAGATTGAAGCGCTCGTTGATCGGCGTCTTCTTCAGCAGGGAGAAGTCAAAGTTGTTGATGCCGGCCGTACGCAGTACGGGATCGGTCGCACTTTCGTTGCCCAGTGTGTAAGCGGCCGGAACCGTAAAGCACGAGACGTTAAACCAGTTGTTCAGCCGGGACTGGGCCGGGCCGCTGGTTGTCTTTTGGCACCCGGGCACCACGTTCGGACGCCGGCCGTAGCCAGGGCCCATGGCGGTACCCGTGGCCGTTAAGGCGATCGGAAGGCCCTCCTGGAAAGTGGAAATACCGCTCGCACTCCAGCCACCCACCAGTCTCTTTTCGAAGCCATTGGCGCCATTCAGAAACTTATGGCCCGGGCCAAACGGGAGATCGATTGCATAGCTCAACACCAGGCGGCTGCGGGAATCGAAGGTGGCCAGAGCTTTTTCCGCGCGCAGATTACCGGGATCCTGAAGGCTGGTAAGGTAACCCGGGCTGCCCGCGTTTTGATCCAGCCAGCCGGTCAGGCTGGCAACATCGGACATGAGCTTGGAAAACGTGTAGGCGGCGAGCACGGTCCCGCCGTTAGTGAATCGCTTCTCGACCTTCATCTGCAGGGCGTGGTAGGTGGAGTCGAACACGTCTGCGTAGGCTTCCGAAACACTGGTGTACTCGGGGAACGGCAGCAGCAGTTGTGCCTGCGTCACCGTCGGCGCCGAGAGCGTTCCGGTCTTCACCAGGCCGTAGAAAGGATTGGGCACCTGGTTGTTCAGAGCGCTTCCCAGGGACAAATACTGGCGGGGGAGAAAGTCCGCCTGCAGCCCGCCGGTCGGCAGGTGAACCCCCTTCGATCCCGCGTAGGCTACCTCCAGAGCCGCGCCGCCCGGCAACTGGCGCTGCACGGTGAAGTTCCACTGTTCCTGGTAGGGATAGCGAAGGAACCCGAGGGGGATGTTGCCGAGTCCGCCGCCAACCAGCAAGGACTGAGCCCTGTCGTGGGGCTGGTTTCCGGGTGTCGAAATGAAACCGTTCGGAAATGGATCGCTCAGAGAAGAATACGGCGTGACGCCGCCGTCCACTGTCGCCAGCCACTGGGTGCCATACGAATTGATAGTCTGTGCCCATGGGGCAACACTGAACTGAAGGTTGGAGGGGAGATAATAGATGCCTCCGGCGGATCGAATCACGGTCTTGTCGTTCAGGCGGTAAGCGATGCCCAGGCGGGGAGAAATAAGACGGAAATGTTCCCTCATCATCCCTTCATGCGGCATTTGAGAAGTGTTGGCGAAATCCACGGCGCCATAGATTGGCTGCCCATTCACCTGAATTCCGGTCAAGGCGGGATTCAGTTCATGCGGGTCGAAAGACGCGACGCGGTTGTAGCGCTCCCTCCATACGCCGGGGATCTCCCAGCGGACGCCGGCGGTCACGGTGAGTCTGGGTGTGGCCTGCCAGGTGTCCTGGCCATAGTATCCCTGGTAGTGCAGAGACTCCCAGGGGCGCGAGAAAGCCGTCTCGCTGCCGGATGATCCGTTGATTGGCCCGCCGAATCCGAGCAACATCGAAGCCAAGGCGTTGCCGCTGGCGCCGGGATTGAGCCCGTTCTGGGCTGTAATGTTGTTGGTGAAATTGAACGTGCCACCGTCGAACGTCTGGTAATAGCCGTTCTGCATGTCGCGCCAGTCGGCGCCGAATTTCAACGTGTGCTTGCCTTTGATCCAGCTCAGGTTCGGGGTGAGCAGATAGTCGTCTTCGCTGGACAGGATGTGCAGACCGCTTGCCGTGGTATAGCCGCTGATGCCGAAACTCGGAATCGAGGTCCCCGGACCGCTATGGATAACCGGAATCTGCTGGTCCATGTACGCCGGGAAGCCGAATGTCTTGCTCAGGCTGATATTCTCGAAAGACTCCGCGCGAATATACGGGAAACGAACATAAGATGCCCGGACGTCGAGAATCATCGAAGGCGTGAGCAGGTAAGTTACCCCCGCCACCGCCTGGGTGGTCGTGAACTGCTCCGGCGCGTAAGGGTCGTTGGCGTAAATGCCATTGTGCATGGGGGCGCAGGGCACGTTCTCCGAATGCCAGCGCGAATAGCGCCCGAAGACCCGCAGTCTATCGCTGGCGGCATAGTCGAAACGGCTGTTTTCCTGGTCGTTGTTCCCGCCGAGCGTGCAGGTCGTACTGTAATTTAATAGGTGTGTGAACGCCTGCCCCGGTTGGTTGGGTAGCGCCTCCAGCGGAAAAGCTAATATTTTTGCGGCCACTGAGTTGAACCGGCTGGCGGGAATGATGTTATTGGGGAAAGGCTGTCGCGCCGGCCCGGCGCTGTACGCCGCCGCCTCGACCCCACCGGGGCACAGCGCATTGTTGCCCGTGCCGCATTGCGTCAGCGGGTCGTAAATCGGGATTACCGCACCCGAAGCATTTTTGTAGCCCGAGAAGTCCCCGGTATACATTTCCGGAAGCGGCACCGTCCCAAAGTAATTGTTTCCCTGGCGGGAACGGAAACCCTCCCAGCCAACGAAGAAGAACAGCCTATTCTTCTTGATCGGACCGCTGCCAGTGAGACCGTACTGGTTCTGGTGGAAGGGTGTTCTGCCCTGCCCGGTTGCGTTCGAGAAGAAGTTGTTGGCGTTCAGCTTCGTGTTGCGGAAATATTCGTACGCGCTGCCATGGAATTGGTTGGAGCCCGACTTCGAGGAGATGTTAATCACTCCGCCTGAATAGCGTCCGTATTCGGCGTTGTTGCTGTTGGTCTGCACGCGGAACTCGGAGATCGCGTCCGGGCTCGGCACCATGTTCACCAGGTTGCCCAGCGCGGAATTGGCCGGAACGCCGTCATAGTAGACGGCCCCCTGGTTGGCCATACCACCGCCGATCTGGTAATTGCCGGCCGCAAAGATGTTCTTCCCGGTGATTGCGTTTCCGCTCGTGGTGCCCTGAGGCACCACGCCCGGCACCAGGGCCGCGAGGTTTAAAAGATTGCGGCCGTTCACCGGCAGTTCCTCGACAGCTCGCGTAGTGACGACCTGGCTCAGGTTGGCGTCTTCGGTCTTCAGGAGCGGCGCCGTCGCCTCGACTTCCACTGTTTGCGTGGCCGCGCCGATTTCCATCGCCATATCCGCGCGGACGGTTCCGGAGACATTCACTTCGATGTTCTCGCGAGTGGCTTTCTTAAAGCCGGCTTGTTCCACCTCTACCCGATACATCCCCGGAACCAGGTTGAGAAACTGATACTCGCCTCCCGAGCCTGACATCGTCTGACGGCGCTCGCCGGTAGCAACGTTAGTCAGGGCGACAGTCGCGCCACGCAGCGCGGCACTGGATGGATCTGTGATCGTGCCGACGACAGACCCGTAAAACGCCTGGCCGAAAAGTGACCCGCTCGCGATCGCGAGAGCCACCGCAAAAAACGCAAAAAGCAGCAAGCGCGAATTTGTATTGCTCATTACTCCCTCCACGTGGTCGCCAACCTCAAGCCTCCCGATTTGGCTGCACCCCTGAATTCGTGCGTATAACGCAATGGCGGTTGGCGAGTTAGAGGGGATGCTATCATCCGCCTGAGGCGAAGTCAAGCCTTAAGTAATCGTTAAAGTAGCCTTTTGGCCGTGACCTGAGCTCAGGAGCGGGATGATTGCCTATCTTATGGGGACGGTTGCGACAGTTCTTCATCAAAACAAACCGCCACTTTCCCGCAGCGCCCGGAGCTCATCAGGTCATAAGCGAATCCGGCATTTTCGAGTGGGACGCGATGGGTGATCAGGCGGGACGGCCGCAGATCCCACCGCACCAGCCGTTCTACCAGCTCTTCCATCAGCCATATGGAAGTCACCCAGGAACCGTAGATCGCCTTCTGGTCATGGATAATGTCTGGCGATGGATTCAACTCCACCCGGCCGCCCTCTCCAAGAAAGACAATGCGGCCCCACTTCCGCGTAGCGCGAACCGCGGTCTTACGCGCGTTTTCGTTTCCCGAACAATCCACCGCTCGCTCCACGCCATATCCGGACGTCAGATCCAGAATCTGAGTGACATTCTCAGCTCCGCCCGGCAAGACAACGTCACACAGGGCGAGTTGCTGTGCGATCGCCAATCTTTCGGGAACAACGTCCATGCCGATGATCCGGCGCGCGCCCAGCTTGCGGCAGAGCATGGCCGCCGCTAGCCCGAGGGGACCCAGACCCGTAATCAGCACGTCGTGGTTCCCTGAGATGCCGATCTTCTCGATTCCTTCGTAGGCAGTTCCGAACCCGCATGCGACCTGGGCGCCATCGGCGTACGACAACCCATTTGGAAGAGCGATCAGGTCTTTTTCTTCGGCCAACAGATACTCCGCCATGCCGCCATCCCGCTGCCACCCATAAGCCCGCCGGTATTTCGCGCTGGTACATGAGATCATGTAGCCGCGGCGGCAATCATTGCAAAGGCCGCACCCGGAGATGTGGTATACAACGACGCGGTCGCCTTCCCGAAAGCGCCGGCAACCAGGCCCAGCCCTGACAATCTGGCCCGCAGGCTCGTGACCCGCGATATACCCCTGATAGCCCTCGGGACCTTTCCCCAGGTGCTCATGATAAATGCAGCGTATGTCGGAGCCGCAAATGGTTGATGCCTTCATCCTCAGCAGAACTTCCCCGTAACCAACCTCGGGAATTGGGGCTTCGCGCAGATCGACCCTGCTGTTACCCGGCAGATATGCGGCATTCATGATGTTTGCCATTCGTGTCCTCATCCTCAAGGAGGAGTGATTTCCCCATCCATATCCCACAAGTCTTCCCATCTTTGGCCGGGCTTCCACAGAAAGACTTGGCCTTTTACTAACCGGCAATTGCGATCGATGGCAGCGATACGGCACATCTCCTCACGATCGAGCGGGTCTCCGCAAATCGCTTCGAGGTTGGCCAGGTAGTTCTCCTGTTTCGTGGACATCGGAATAGGCACAACGCCGCGCTGTACCGCCCACTTCAGACAAATGCCGGCAGGATGAATCCCATGCTTGAGCGCGATTTCGAGGATGACCGGGTCTTCCATGTCAACACTATCCGCGGGCGACCGGTCCCGGCCAGGACGATTCGGAGAACCGAGTGGGCAGTATCCGACCGCAAGGATACCGTTCGCCCGCAAATACTCCACCAGTTCCGTCTGCTGGAAATGCGGATGGACCTCCATCTCGTTCACCGCTGGCTTAATACGAGCATCGTGCAGGAGCAAGCGGAGCTTTGGGATGGTCATGTTCGATGTTCCGATGTGCCGCGTCAGCCCGAGTTCTACCAGGCGCTCCATTTGCCGCCAGGTCTTCATAAACTCGTCATGAATATAGGGACGCGCATCGCCGCATCGCGAATCCACGGCGCACGCCGCGGGGTGCCCGTTGGGGAACGGCCAGTGAACGAGATAGAGATCGACGTACGGCAGTTGTAAATCCGCGAGCGACTGCCGGCATGCCTCCTCGATGCGGCCGTGCATATCATTCCAGACCTTCGACGTCACCCAGAGGTCGTCGCGCTGAACAGCCGCGCAGAAGAGTTCGCGGAATACTTTCCCAACCTCCGGTTCGTTACCGTATACGGCCGCGCAGTCGAAGTGCCGATATCCGACTTCGTAGGCTCCGCGCACCGCGCAAGCCACCTCGATCGGATCCGCATGATCCGAGCCGAATGTGCCGAGGCCGATCATGGGAATACGCGCTCCGGTGTATAAACGGTGAGTGGGAACAGTGACAGTCAAACCAGTGCTCCTTGCTCGATCGATACAGTTAACGATACAGTAATGAAACGCATGATGGCAAAATGGAATGCCGGTGCTGCCGGAGGCCGCCATGGCTAGCCAGATGCTTACGCCCGGACGACGCGGCATGTTCCTGACTGCCGACGGCCGAAACGTGGTCCTTCCTTTCGCACTGGTCAGTTCCTTGTTCCTATTGTGGGGCTTCTGCAACGGCCTGATCGACGTAATGGACAAGCACTTTCAGGACGAGCTTGGCTTGAGCAAAGCGCAATCGGCCTGGGTCCAGTTCGCGCATTACCTTGGGTATTTCCTCATGTCGATCCCGGCCGGATGGGTTGCGAGCCGAATCGGATACAAAGGAGGCATCATCGCTGGGCTCTCGATCGTAGCGGTTGGAGGGCTCTGGTTCCTTCCCGCGACGGCTCTCAACGATCAGGTGCCGTCAGGCGCGATATCACCCCAGAGCGCTTTCGTCGCATTCCTCGCAGGTGTATGCATCATCGCCACCGGATTAACCTTCCTGGAGACTGTGGCCAACCCGTACACGACGGTGCTGGGGGACAGGCGCTACGCGGCGAGCCGTATTAACCTCGCACAGTCTTTAAACGGTTTGGGCTGGATCTTCGGCCCGGTTGCGGGCAGTATTTTCTTCTACTCGGCGGATGCCTCGGGACGCAGTACTGGCAGTCAGACGCTATATATCCCGTATGCCGGTATTGCCGCCGTAGTCCTCATCTTGGCCGTGGTGTTCTATTTCGCCGAGGTGCCTGACATTCGAGCGGAAAACGAGTACGACACCCGCAGTTCCGACGTTTCTGCTCCACGCTCATTCTGGTCGCAGCCCCATTTCAGGGGCGCGGTGGTGGCGCAGTTCTTTTACGTGGCGGCACAAGCCGGCATTTTCAGTTTCTTCATCAATTACATCACTGCGGAAACGCCTCCCATCCCGCGTTCATGGGAGTCGGCGATGAGCAATTTGTCTTCTCATGCCGGCGTGTTTAGCAATTGGCTGCAAGGCTGGTTGGTTGCCGGCAGGACCGGGGTGCTGGCCATCAGCGACAAAGGCGCATCCAATTTGGCATCGGTCGGTTTCCTCTTTTTCCTGGCCGGCCGGTTCACCGGCGCGATGCTTCTGAAGAAGGTTGCGGCGCATCGGACTCTGGGGATATACGCCGCGGCCAACGTGGCCGCCACCCTGCTAGTATTCCTCAAATTGGGCTGGCTCTCCGTGCTGTGTGTCTTCTTGAGCTATTTCTTTATGTCCATCATGTTTCCAACGATCTTCGCATTGGGAATCTTTGGGTTGGGCGCACAGGCAAAACGGGCGTCGTCTTACATCGTTATGGCAATCGTGGGCGGTGCCGTGCTTCCAAAGCTCATGGGATACGTCGCGGACCGGTACGATATGTCCCGCGGATTCGCCGTGCCGATGTTTTGCTTCGCTCTGGTGGCTTTATATGGATTCTGCTGGCCGAGGCTGAGTGACCATACTGGGATGCGCTAGAGTCGAGGATATAGAATGCCGCCCCGTTTGAAAGATATCGCGCAGGACCTCAATCTTTCCGTTGTGACTATTTCAAAAGTGCTCCGCGACCATCCTGATATCGGGGCGCAAACCCGCGAACGAGTGCTGCAGCGGATGAAAGAGGTGAACTATCGCCCGAACATGGCCGCTCGCGCACTGGTCACGGGACGCAGCCATGCGATCGGGTTGATCGTCCCGGATCTGGTGCATCCCTTCTTTGGGGAAGTAGCGAGGTCGTTATCCGGCGCTCTCCGGTATAAAGGCTACAGCCTCGTTCTGTCTTCTTCCGACGACGATCCGCGGTTGGAACAGCAGGAGATCGAGCAGTTGCTGGCCCGGCGGGTCGACGTGCTCGTGGTTGCATCCGTACAAAAGGACGCGGGGATCTTTGAGCGCATCCGGGAGCAGAAAACGCCGGTAGTGCTCATTGACCGGAGATTCGGGGCCGTTAACGCACACTTTGTCGGAATCGACGACATAGCGGCGGGCAGGATTGCCACCGAGCATTTACTGGAGGTGGGATGCCGCTCGCTCGCGCACATTGGCGGACCAGACGTAAGTACAGCGGCGGGGCGGCTGCAGGGATACCGGGAGGTTCTCCGCCATCGGGAGATCCTGGAGCGTCCGGGAACTGTCATTCTCCGGGAGCACGGAGATGATGCCGGTGCCCGCAGCGGCTACCAGGCGATGCGGCGGCTGCTTGAGCTCAAACCGCGTCCGGACGGCGTTTTCTGCTATAACGATCCCACTGCGATGGGCGCTATGAAGGCGGTGCTCGATGCGGGGCTGCGGGTTCCGGATGATGTGGCGATCGCCGGCTGCGGAAACGTAACCTATGCGGATTTCCTCCGAATTCCGCTCACGAGCGTGGACCAGCAAAGCGAAGAAATCGGCAAACGCGCGGCGAAGCTGGCTCTCAGCATTTTGGAGAATCCACCCAATCGTATGAAACAGATCGTGCTGACGCCGGCACTCGTTGCCCGCGCCTCGACTCGCAGATCCAAGAATCGAAAATAGCTCCGACAGCCGCGGTCGGCGCTTCCGCCGGCCCGCGGAGTGAGTTCTCGCCGTCGTTCCGGTCGGGCGCGAGCAGTGCGACTACGATACCGCCGTAATTGGTGATGCGGGCCGTGATGCCATTCCTGTTCGTCAGTTTGAAGATCGAGACCGCCACGCTGTATACAGGGTCGGACTATGCGAGCTTCGCCGTAAGCAGCTCGGATGTTCCATAAAGATAACGTGATATTGCCGGATGCCCAGTTTTTTCAAGAAATTAGCCTCCCCCGATCGCAATTCGTGAAAGGTCGAGTTTGCGCTTGACATCGCAAGAACCCTCGCATAAACTTCTCTAAGCTGCATGCAAGCGGTTCCAGGCCGCTTGCTAGGGGTAAGGTTTTCCAGCTTGCGAAGGGGATGTCTATGAGTGCTATGAAAGAGTCCGTCTCTCTATTCTTCGTCTTTTTTTTCTTGACCGTTGGGGCATTTGGCCAAAGTGATCGCGGAACGATTACGGGGACCGTTTCCGATCCAGCCGGCGCGGTTGTTGCCAACGCTGGTATCGAGGTCAAGAATTCAGAAACCGGCCTGGTGTATCAAACCACTACAACAGAAACGGGCAATTACACGTTGGCGCAAGTGCCGGCCGGGCAGTATGAGATGACCGTCACCGCGCCCGGCTTCAAGAAGTACATTCGCGAGAACATTGCCCTGAGCGTTGCCCAAGTCGTGCGCCTCGATGTGGCCTTGGAGGTCGGCGCGACCACGGAATCGATCACGATTTCCGCGGAAGTCTCGCTGCTGAAGACCGAAAGCGGTGAAATGAGCCACACGATCCAGGCGCAGCACTTAGTCGACCTCGGGTTGCTCGGAATCGGCGGCACGTTTTCCTCGAGCCAGGGCATGCGCTTTTACCAGGCGGAAATTGCCTTGATTCCCGGGGCTTCCGCGCCAGCCTCCGGATTTGTCTTCGGGGTCCGCGTGAACGGAGCGCCGAATGGAACGCAGCGCACCCAGATCGACGGAATGGATGGCACCAACCAGATCAACGCGGTCCAGGCGGGTACCGGGGCCAGCGTAGATGCGATACAGGAAACCGCCATCCAGACCAGCAACTTCGCGCCGGAGTTCGGATCGGTGGGCGGCGGACTGTTCAATATCACCATGCGGTCCGGAACAAATCAGTATCACGCCACGGGGTACGACTATCTCTCCAATGAAGCTTTCAATGCTTCCACGCCATTCGTAAATACGAGGCAACGCATCCGCCGCAACGATTACGGCTTCAACGGCGGAGGACCCGTACGGATCCCCAAAATCTACAATGGCAAGGACCGGACCTTCTTCTTCTACAACCGCGAGCAGTACCGGGAGACCTTTGTCGTTAACGACACCTATATCACGGTGCCCACGGCCGCCTATCGCACGGGAGACTTCGGTGGCGCCATCACCGGCGCAAACCTCGGCCGGGACCCGCTGGGCAACACCATCCTGGAAGGGATGATTTACGATCCGCTCACGGCGCAAAACGTCAACGGACAACTGGTGCGGACGCAGTTTCCGAACAACGTCATCCCGTCCGCGCGTTTCGACAAGGTTGCCCTAGCCATCCAAAGCCTGATACCCAATCCCACGAACGGCAACAACTCTTTGAACTATCTCCCGTCATTCCCGAATGATCGCGTGACGACCAATGAATCGGTAAAGATCGATCACCAGTTGAGCGCCAAAGCCAAGATCAGCGGCC
Source organism: Terriglobia bacterium (assembly GCA_003175985.1). Classification (GTDB taxonomy): domain Bacteria; phylum Acidobacteriota; class Terriglobia; order Bryobacterales; family Bryobacteraceae; genus PSRJ01. The sequence goes on along the minus strand of PSRJ01000124.1, from coordinate 4,501 downwards.
TTTTCCTGACCAACGCGAGCGCCGCGCAGTATTCGCAGAGCCTGAACGGCTCCGAGGGACTGCCGCCCACCATTACGGCGACTCGCGGCACGTTCAGCCGGTCGCAACAATGGCGCGTGAATTTCGACTACACACTGAGTCCAACGCTGCTTCTGCACGCGGGAGCGGGTATCTTGCAGTACTTACTCGACGATCATTCACCAACCACAAATTTCAGCGACAGCTCGATCGGGCTGACCGGTGTTCCCAATCCTGGCGGGCGGTTCCCGGGGATTAGCGGGCTGTGTGTCGCGGGCACCGGCAGTAACCTTTTTCCATGCACGGGAACGGGCGGCATGATGAACATGGGCCCTGTCGTTACCGGCGCTACTGTCAGCAGCGCCCAGTCGGTGACCAAGCAAATGACGCCGACTTATCAGGCGTCCCTCACCTGGATCAAGAACAACCATACTTACAAGTTCGGCAGCGAGGTGCGCGAGTTCGGTTATCCGCTGCTCGCGCTGGCCAACACGAATGGCCTGTTCGGCTTTTCGGCGAATCAGACAGCCCAGCCATACGCGCAGTCCGCGATCATTGGCGGCCGCACCGTCGGATTTCCTTATGCCAGTTTCCTGCTGGGCCTGGTCAACAACGGTACCGTAAATCCGCCGGCCGCCCTGCGCACTGGCAAGCATTTCATCGCCTTGTTTGCCCAGGATTCCTGGAAGATCACGCGCAAGCTGACCTTCACTTATGGCCTGCGCTACGATTACGACACCTATCCGAAAGAGCAATACGGCCGGCTGCCCAACTTGGCGCCGGCTTTGGCGAATCCCACGGCGGGAGGGCGTCCGGGCGGCATCATTTACGAAGCCACCTGTAACTGCAGCTTCGCCCACAACTATCCGTACGCGTTTGGGCCGCGGCTCGGTGTGGCCTACCAGGTTACTCCCAAGACGGTATTACGGGCCGGCTGGGGCATCGCCTACGACGGTACGGCCACGGCGGCGACCGGCACCAATAGCGCAGCTCCCGCGAACAATTTCACGGCTCCCGGGTTTGGCGATGCGGCCATGACGCTGGCCGGAGGCGTACCGCAGCAGTATGTGCTGCCGTGGCCCAACTTCTCCGCGGGCGCGTACCCGAACCCCAACTTCCCTGCTTCTTTGAACGGGGTAACTTCGGTGGTGGACCAAAACGCCGGCCGGCCGGCTCGTCAGACCCAGTGGAGCGCCGGCTTCCAGCGCGAGATCCTCCGCGATCTAGCCTTGGACGTCGCCTACGTCGGCAATCGCGGCGCCTGGTGGCTGAGCACGATCCTCGACAACTACAACGCCGTCACGCCGCAAACCCTGAGCGCCGTAGGATTGGATATCAATAATCCGAACGACCGGATCATTCTTCGGGCGCCGATCGGATCGAGCGCCGCCGGCCGTTTCCAGAACAAGCTGCCCTATGCCGGATTTCCTCTGACTGCGACCGTCGCGCAGGCTCTGCGGCCTTTCCCGCAGTTCTCGAGCGGCTTGGCGCCGCTGTGGGCGCCGCAAGGACGCACCTGGTACGACTCGCTGCAGTTGAAAGTCACAAAACGCTACTCTCATGGCCTGATCCTTGACTATGCCTTCACTTGGTCTAAGGAGGAGCAGCTCGGCGTGGAAACGGCCATCCCCCCCGCGACCGCGGTCAACGATTTTCAAAACCGCGCGCTGAACAAATCCATCTCCGGATTCTCGCGAACGTTCGTGAGTGTGATCTCGGCGAACTACCGGCTTCCGGCATGGGGGTCGAACAGGGTCCTCTCACAGGTCGTCCGCGACTGGACCATCGGTGCGGTGTTCAGCTATGGCAGCGGCCTCCCCATTCTTTCTCCCACTTCGACCAACAATCTGAGCACGCTATTGTTCCGATCCACCTTCTTCAACCGCGTGTCCGGCGTGCCGCTCTTTCTCAAGGATTTGAACTGCCACTGCATCGACCCCACCAAGGAGCTGGTCCTGAACCCGGCGGCATGGAGCAATCCGACTGACGGCCAGTGGGGCAACGCCGCGCCGTATTACAACGATTTCCGCTATGAACGGCGGCCGGCCGAGTCGGTGAGCTTCGGCCGCATCTTCCGTATCCGGGAGAGCATGGCACTGACTATCCGTATGAACTTCCAGAACATTTTCAACCGAACGCAGCTAACCAATCCGACCGCCACTAACCCTCTGGCCGCAACGACGTGCACCGGCGGCAGCGGCGCGGTCTGCGGGAATCCGGCTACGGCAGGCAAGCTCACCGGCGGATTCGGTTTCATTAACTATGTCGGCGGCTCGACCTTTCAGCCGCCGCGGCAAGGCACGCTGGAGATGCGTTTTTCATTTTGAGTCGCGTGACTGCCTGGCGCCGGCTCCGCTACTCAAATAGAATCAAGTCAAGGTCGCTCGAATGAACAATACGTGGTCACGATATTTATTGACAGCGGTGATGCTATCCGCCGGTTCGTCCGCCGCATTTTCGCAGTGGTTGGATTATCCGACGGCCAATGTCCCTCGCACCCCGGACGGAAAGCCCAATCTCGCCGCGCCGGCTCCGCGCGGCAGTGACGGGAAACCCGACTTCTCGGGTATGTGGGGATGGGTAACCCGGGCCAACTGCGGCGCAAAGTGCGACGACACTCAGATCTCGCGCGAGTTTATCAACATCGCTGCCAACCGGAAGGAGCCTGTTCCTTTCCAGCCGTGGGCAGCGGAACTGGTCAAGAAACGAAGCGTCGAACAGGGCCTCGACCCGAACGTGCATTGCATGCCGCGTGGAACTCCGCGCATTTGGACGGACGATTATTATAAGCGCATTTTCATGGTTCCAGGCCGGATGCTCATCCTGACCGAGCGCAACATGGGATGGCGCCAAATCTTCACTGATGGCCGGCCGTTTCCGAAGGATCCGAATCCGACCTGGAACGGGTACTCGGTCGGGCATTGGGAAGGCGACACTCTTGTGGTGGAAACCATCGGTTACCGCGACGATCTCTGGCTGGATGCGATGGGGAAGCCACTGACAGAGAAAGGCCGAACGATAGAACGGATCCGGCGACCCAACTACGGGAATATCGAAGTCGAGCTCACGATCGACGATCCCAAAGCTTACACCGAGCCGTGGACAGTAAAAATCGACCAGCCTTTGGTGCTGGACAGCGAACTCATCGATTATTACTGCCTGGAGAACGAAAGAGACTCAACGCACATGCGCCAGCAGGCGCCGATCGGGACACCGCAGTAGCCGTGGATTTTCAGAACCGCGACCGTCAGGGAGCGGCAGTCCGAGGGATTATATGAACACACTCCTGCTCACATTGACGATGCTTACGGCAACGCTGAGCGCCCAAACGTCCAAATTCCAGATCAAGGTGCATACGGGGCGGGGCCAGGTAGGCTACGACGTGAACTCCACCATGATTTCCGGCGAGAGAGACATGCTGGTGATCGATCCGCAATTCAGCTTAAGCGAGGCCCACAAGCTGGCTGCGGAAATTCTGGAATCCAAAAAGAACCTTGTTCTGATCTACTGCACGCACCCTCATCCGGATCACTTGTTCGGACTTGCCGTTCTCAAGGAGGCATTCCCGAAAGCGAAGGTTGTCGCTTTACCTGCGACCGTCAACGCGGCGAAGACAGGCTGGCCCGCGCGGCAGAAATTCTGGTTCGCGACATACGGCAACAATATTCCGGGACCCGATCCCGTCCTCCCCGAGGAACTCGCGGAGCCGGCGCTGATGCTGGAAGGCGAACGCTTTCCCATTACGGGTGGCGTGCAAGGTGCGGATGGTCCCGGCAACAGCTTTGTCCATATTCCCTCCCTGAATGCCGTCGTGACCGGCGATATTGTCTTCGATCATGTGTACTTCGGCGTCCCGCGCGACGTTGCCCGGGACAACTGGCAGAAGACGATCGATCAGATCGCCGCGTTGAAGCCCTCCATTGTGATCCCAGGCCACGAAGGCGCCGGCGCAACCCACGACATGAAAGCCATCGACTTCATGAAGAAGTACATCGCGGACTGGGACGCCAACGTGGCGCATTCCAAAGATGCTGCTGAGATGAAAGCCAATGTGCAGAAACAGTATCCGGCGCTCGGGATGGAGTTCACGTTGAACGACCGGATCGCGACTTACTTTCCCGCAGCGAGCAAGCCTTAACTGGAGTTCGTCAGGACTGCTCCCTCGCGGTCGCGGCCATTCTGCCTCCCAATGCCCCGATCGACTGTGGGGAAGTGTAAAGCCGAAGAGGGAACGCCCGGAGTCCCGTTGAAAATAGCGACCTCCGCGTAACCCACTCTACGATGCCTTTTTCGCCTTGACAACTGCTGTCTTAGCTCAAAACCGCAGAACCGCCGCGACCTCGTGCTTTTCCGGCATATCGTCGGCTTCCAGCGCGAACGCCTGCCCGCCGTGCAACACCGTCTGCAATGCCGCCGCATTCAACAGGTCCTCGCCGGGACTGCCGCTTTCGACTTGATACGTTTGTTCATTCCATCGTCCGAT
>PSRJ01000330.1 GCA_003175985.1 Terriglobia bacterium | reverse complement strand
TCGAACCCCCGAGTGAGTCACCCCACTAACGGTTTTCAAGACCGCCGCCTTCGACCGCTCGGCCATTCCTCCATCTCCATGGTAGCGGAGTTTCCGGCGCGAGGTCACTTGACCAGCGAAATCGATAATCCGTCCACTTTGCTGCGGTAAATCGGCAGAATGATCGATTCCAGCCGCGGGTGTGCGGCGATTGCTTCATTAAACGCTTTGACGCCGCGGACAAGTTCATCCTCGGGATGGGCGTCCAGGACACGGCCGTTGCGGATCAGATTGTCGGCCAGAATGACTGAGCCGGAATGAGCCAACTGGAGGGAGAGGTGCAGATAATCGACGTAACGCGGCTTATCCGCGTCAATAAAGATAAGATCGAATGCCGGCTCACCGGTGGCGATCATCTGCCGCAAAGTGGCCGTTGCATCCCCCACCCGCACTTCGACGCGCCCGCCGCAACCGGCGCGTATCAGATTCTTGCGCGCTACGTCGGCATTGTGGGAGTTCACCTCGAGTGTGATCACCCGGCCACCAGCCGGAACGGCCCGCGCCAGCCATATCGTGCTGTAGGCGCCCAAGGTGCCGAGTTCCAGAATCCGGGACGCACGCGAGATTCGCGCAACGAGATAAAGCAGCTTGCCCTGGTTTGGGGAGACATTGATTGAAGGCAGGCCGGCCGCTGCGGTGTCTTTCAAACATTCCGCGAGAATGGTGTCTTCACGTACGAAAAGATCTTCGACGTAGCGATCAATCCGCTCCACTAACTGTTCATCAATAGCTTCCATCCGCATCACCAAACTACCACGAGACTCCAATCCCTGAATCACAACATGGGCTACTGCTATAACGATGGCCGCGTCATCAAATGGCTCTGGCCCGCAGCTTCAGAGATTAACAAATCGTTCCCGACATTAACCGCGCCCTCCGGAATCAGGGCAAGGTCGAGCGCGCAGGGTCGAGCGCGCTTGTGTTGATTTCCTGCTTGTTGCAGAATGGGTGAGCCTATAAATGAATTCCTTAAAGGGAGGCTCTATGCGTGGTGTGATGGTCTTCGCGGCCGGGCTCTTCGCCGGGCTGGCTATTCAAGTATTGACGGCGCAAAACGCCAACCGTGGTGTCGCGATGATGAACCACGTTGGAATCAGTGTACCCAATGTCAATGAAGCGGTTACGTATTACACCCAGAAAATGGGATACCGAGAAGCATTCCGCGTCAACGATGAGAAAGGGCAGCCACGGCTCGTCTACATGCAGATCAGCAAGAATACATTCCTCGAGCTAAACCCGGTAACGGCCCAACGGCCTGCCGGTTTCTCTCACTATGGGCTTGTGGTCGAAAACGCGGGGCAGGCTGTGGCGATGTTTCGAAGCCGGGGTCTGACGGTCACCGATACGAACCTCAGCGATACTAAAGCGATCCTCGCTAATATCACTGACCCTTATATGGGCCGGATCGAGCTGACGGAACTTCCTCCCGAATCGATGCACTATAAGGCCATTCAAAGCTGGAAGTAGACGGTCCATCGCGAAAGGAGCACGCCGATGCCAGGTTCCAAGTTTACAAGTTACCGCGTGCTGACGATCATTCTCTGGGTCGCCGTGCAGGCTACGAGTATTCAGGCGCAGCAGCGGGGCGGCACCGCTCAGACCGATCAGGTGCAGCCCGTGAATAGCGGCGCCAACCCCTATCGCGTCATCCGCGACTGGGCCACCCTGACTCTGGAGAAAAGGCCTTGGGGCGGTTCCAACGGCGTGGCGATCGACCGGGATGGCAGATCCGTGTGGGCGACCGACCGGTGCTCCCCCGGGACAACCCCGGGCTGCCTTGGCACTAAAGCGAACCCGGTGCACCTTTTCGATGAATCGGGAAAGGAGATCCGGAGCTTTGGGGGCGGGATGTTCGTGTGGCCGCACGGCATCCATGTCGATCGCCAGGGCAATGTGTGGGTGACGGACGCTCGAGCCCCCAGCGCCGAGGACCTCAAGAACTTTCCCGGCGAGGACAAGAAGGGCAGCGTGGTAGTTAAGTTCAGTCCCGAAGGCAAGGTCCTGATGACACTGGGAAGGCCGGGCGTAAGAGGAAATCCTCCCGCAGCCCTCACCGACCCGACCGACGTGGTGACCGATCCGGCGAACGGCGATGTCTATGTTGCCGAAAGCCATACCGATGTGACCGATCCTAATCTCGTCGGGCGTATCTCAGTCTTCGACAAGACCGGCAAGTTTCTCAGAGTAATCGGCAAGGCTGGAACCGGGCCGGGTGAGTTCCGGACGCCCCACGCGCTGGAGTTCGATTCCAAGGGCCGGTTGGTAGTCGCCGATCGGCACAACCATCGGATTCAAGTGCTGACGAAGACAGGCAGCTTTATTCTCGAGTACGATTCCTTCGGCCGCACCAGTGGGCTGGCCATCGACAAAAACGACGTAGTCTACACTACCGACTCGGAGTCAACCGAAAAAGTTCATCCGGGATGGCAACGGGGAGTCCGCATAGGGAGTCTCACAGACGGGAAGGTGACGGTGTTCATACCGCCTCATATTACGCCGAATTCTCCGGACGGCGCCATGGGGGAGGGCATCGCGATCGATGCCGCCGGCAACATCTATTCCGCGGAAGCGCAACTGCGTGGGTTGACGAAATTCGTGAAGAAGTGAATCGTCCCGCGCTTCTCCCGCGGCCGCTCAGCCCCGCACGCGCAAGCTTAGGGTGATGTACAATCGACCAAACAGGAGGTGAGCCCATGTTTGGGAAGGTCGATTCCCCAGTGTTTGTGCGCGTTCTCGTGCCGGTCTTTGTCGCGAGCCTGATCGTGCAGGCTGGCTACGGCCAGGCAGTCTCCGTAGCTACCGTAACGGGGCGTGTGGGCGATGAGCAAGGCTCGTCGGTTCCCGGCGCACGGCTCCAGATCACCGGTGTCGACACCGGAACGATTTACAGCGCGGTCACGAATGAAGACGGAATCTACACGATTCCGAATCTGCCGATTGGAGCGTACACTCTTCAGGCTGCTGTCGCAGGTTTCCAGACCTACATCCAAAGCGGAATTGCGCTGCGGGTCGGCGACAACGTTCAGATCAACATCACGATGAAGGTGGGCTCTATTTCCGAAAAGGTGGAAGTGGCGGCGAATGCCGGCTTGGTACAGACGCAACAGAACACTATCTCGCAAGTGATCGATCAGCGGCGCATCGTAGACCTGCCGCTCAACGGACGCGATCCGACGGAGCTGATTACCATCTCCGGCGCATCGCTCAATAAGAGCGATGGAACGAACACCGGCAGCAAAAGCTTCTTCAGTTCGCAGTCCATCTCGATTGCGGGTAGCGCCGGCAATGAGACGAACTACCTGCTCGACGGAGGAGACAACAACGATCCGTTCACCAACGTCAACATGCCGATTCCGTTTCCGGATGCCCTTGCCGAATTCAGCGTGGAGACCAGCACGCTGCCCGCGCGATATGGTCTGCATCCCGGCGGCGTTGTCAATGCGGTCACCAAGTCCGGAACGAACCGGTGGCATGGCGATCTGTTCGAGTTCCTGCGAAACGGCGATGTGAATGCGATCAACTATTTCGCGCCGCGCCAGGATAGTCTCAAGCGCAATCAGTTCGGAGGAACGCTGGGAGGAAAAATCGTCCGCGACAAGTTGTTCGTCTTTGGCGGCTTTCAGCAGTCCTATATCCGCCAGGACCCTTCTTCGAGTACGGCCTATGTGCCGACTCCCGCAGCGTTACAAGGCGATTTCAGTGTGCTCGATGGCCCGGGTTGTCAGGCGAAGGGGACCGCTCGCGTTGTGAACGACCCGACGACTGGCGCCCCGCTGCCGAACAGTCAGATCAGCCCGTCCCGGTTCGATCCGGCCTCTCTCGCACTGGCGAAGTATCTGCCGCAAACGACCGACCCGTGCGGCAAAGTCTCTTATGGAATACCCGTACAATCCAATGAGACTCAGATCATCACGCGAGTCGATTGGATCATCAACTCGAAACACTCCCTTTACGGACGCTACTTTTCGGACGGCTATAACCTCGCTGCGTTTTTCGATCCTCACGATATTCTGGTCACGTCGACAACAGGAAACGATGAGCATGCCCAGAGCTTCGTTTTAGGCGACACTTATACTCTGAGTCCGACCGTTGTGAATTCGCTTCATTTGACGGCCGGGCGCAGGCGCAACGATCGCGGTCCGAACGCGAATGGCATCAATGCCGCCTCGCTCGGCGTCGCGAATTTTCATCAGGCAACCAAGAATTTTCTGCAAATGGCGGTCAATAACGGCGGATTCGCAGTCGGCTGCGGAACTTGCGCCCTGGGCCGCTTCCCGATTACGAGTTACCAGGCGGCGGACGACGTGGATATACTGCGCGGCAAGCACCAGATCGCGTTCGGCGTGGACCTGCTGCGAACGCGCGATGGCCAGGACAATCACTATCAGGACAATGGCGTGTTTAACTTCGACGGCCGGTATAGCAACGATCCATTGCTCGATTTCCTGACAGGCAAGATGAACTCTTTCAGCCAAAGCGGCGCTCAACTGAACGACTTGATGCAAACCGTGATTATGCTGTACGCGCAGGATACCTATCATTTGAACCGCAAGGTCGTGGTGAATTTCGGGCTGCGATGGGAGCCTCTGCTGCCCGAATACGACCGCTTCAACCGCGGCAGCACGTTCTCACGGGCAGCATTCGATGCGGGCCAGACGAGCCGTGTGTATGTCAAAGCGCCCGCAGGGTCGCTTTTCTACGGCGATCCCGGGATTACAAACGCCTTCACGGGCAAACGGCTTACGAACTTTTCTCCGCGGCTCGGCATCGTCTTCAACCCGGATGGAAAAGGCCGGACCACTGTCCGGCTTGGCGGCGCGCTGTTGTACGACTCTGTGGGGACTTTCATTCCGTATCGGATGGTGGCTCAGAATCCACCATACGGCCCGCAGGTCACGAACACCAGCGGGCCCTATCAATTCAGCAATCCATGGGGCAACATTCCGGAAGGTAATCCGTTTCCGCTGCCGCCGCTCAGTAAAGATGTTGCATTCCCCCTGGCGAATGCCGAGGCGTTCCTTCCGCCGCATATCCACTCGCCGAGCGTGGGCCAATGGAACGCCAGTATCCAGCACTTGTTCAGCGATAATTGGGTGTTGTCGGTGTCTTACCTGGGCAATAAGACCTCGCATTTGTGGATCGGCAATGAAATTAACCCGGCCGTGTACATTCCAGGGACATGTGCAGGCCGGCCCTGTTCCTCGACCAGCAATACGCAGGCGCGGCGCGTACTGACACTGGCGAACCCGAATGCAGGCCAGTATTACTCCCAGATGACACTCGCCAATGACGGAATCAGCGCTAACTATAACGGACTGGTCACTTCGATCGAACACCGTTTCGCGCAGAACTACACGTTTCTGGCGAATTACACCTGGTCGAAATGTCTGGGCATCGCTCCGGTTACCTCGTTGGGCACTGGCGTAATTCAGGATCCCAACAACGTCCGAGGGGATTACGGCTATTGCACGTATGATTCGCCCCACCTGTTCAATGCGAGCGTCGTGTACGCAAGCCAGTTTGGGCGCGGCGGCTTACTGAGCCGCCTTCTCAGCCATTGGACGATCGCTCCTCTAATCCGATATCAGAGTGGATTGCCGGTGAACCCTGTTAGCGGGAAGGACAATTCGCTTACCGGCGTCGGTCAGGACCGGCCCAACCTGGTTTCCCCGGACACATATACAGGCGCGGCGCACGGCTTGTTGTATCAATACTTGAATCCGAACCTGTACGCTTCCAATGCGGCGGGCGCATTTGGCAACGCGGGACATAACAGCCTGCGCGGGCCGGGCTATTTCGATATCGACGCGGCGGTGACGCGAGAATTTCGATATCGAGAGCGGGCAACCTTGCAGGCGCGCGGCGAAGCTTTCAACGTGCTGAACCATCCGAACTTTGGCGCACCCAATGCCAACATTTCGTCGGCCACCTTCGGACAGATCCGCACCGCGCGCGATCCGAGGATCCTGCAGGCCTCCATGAAGGTGGTCTTTTGAGTAACCCGCTCCCGCGGTTCTGAACCGGCGCGGGCGCGGCTTAACGTTTCCCGGCCGCCTTGTCGCGGAATTGATTGAAAAACGCTTCATCGGTGGGGACACAACGGTCTTCCAGCAACCCGGACCATCCGCCCACGGACATGGCGTCCTTCGGAATCAACGCCCAAACCTTCGGCGACGCTTCCCACGGTTTCGTGTACATCACCGGGTCCGTGATCGTCATCTTTACTTGCAGCCGGTTCGGGCTGATGCGCTGGTAGCGCTCCTCAAGCACCATCTTGTCACTGATGGGATAACCGTATTGATCGATCCACTGCCGGTCATCGAAGCCGGTCGAAGTGACAACGAGCGTGTCGCCTTCCCATTTTGCGACGGAGTACCCGTTGTAACGCGGCAGGTAGTCGTCCACTTTCGGAAGCGTTCGTCCGTCCATCCAGATCTCGCGGTTGTCCCACGTCCACTCGAATCTCTGAACAATTCGATCCTTCGTCTGGACCATCTCCATGGCCGCACCGCCCCCAGAGAATGTGACAAGCCGGGCCAGTCCGAGCGGCTCGCATCGCGCCTCGGGATCGTTCCCCAACGCGGGCACAACTGCGCGGCGCATTCCGATATCCACCTCGGGATGTTCCTTCGCCTCTTTGCTGCCCAGTTCATAGCCGCGGCCAGGCTTGTTCAACTGGAACTTCTTTTCTCCTTCCGGAGTCCTCGGCGGCGGAGTTCCATGGAACCCATAACCCGGCGCCGGTCCGTGCTCGCGGCATTCCGGGCAAGCAGGCAGCCTAAATTGCCCTGGGTTGCGGCTCCACAGCCCGGAAAAATCGTGCTTGTCAAAAGGGCGCTTATCCGTATCGGAAGACGGATAGGGGCTCACGGCATCGGCGGCAGCGCCGGCCTTTGCCGCGGCAGCGGCGTTCTGCGCCGTCGCGGTCTGCGTCAGCAGAGCTGGCAGCGCAACAGCCAGCAGTAAATGGAGAACACTGACTCCAGAGACACGCCGGATGATTTTCATAGATACATATTCCTATTCTTCCTTCTTATTTTCCGGGCTGGGCTGCAGGCCCCCGGGGACCCCGTCCATATCGACACCGGTCGCATTCGAGCGCTCACCCACGATGTTCTCGCCTTGCTCATTCTCGATCTTCATGACGATTCCGTCCAATCCACCGACCCGTGACGTGCCGATGTAGAGCTTCACTCGCGTGCCCGGCTTGAGCGCTTCCACGCTGCGGCTCTTCGTCCAGCCCGCTCGCGCCAGCGCAGATGGATTGGTAAGCAGTTCGGAGTCCCAGTGTTCCACCTGCCCGCCTTTCACTACCCGGTCGAATTTCATCGAAGGATGCGGGTTCAAGTAATTGAATTCGGTTACTGTGGCCCAAGTGGTCCAAAGGTGAGCAGTATCGTAAGAGATGGCGCTTCCGTGATGCGCGAGGGCTGCGCTGCACAGTAGAAAAGCGGCCACGCAGGTTCCAAACTTTAAGGACTTATTCAACATGGCTAAAGTCTAAGGTGGCTTACCCCGGGTGTCAACAGCCGGACTATGATTCAGGGCTCTTACTTGCTTGCCGCCGGTGGATTCTTCAGGCTCGTATATACCGCTTCGATGAACATATCCGTAGTCCAGGGACCTGCATTCGCTCCGAAGCGCGTGTCGTAATCGATGCTCGGCCGGGCAGCCCTTACTTGTTCGAGCGTGAAGTTCTTACGGATCATCGCCTGAATGCGGTCGCGAATGATGACCAGCATATCGCGGTATTCGGCCAGTTCGAATTCGTTACACACCCGGCCGTGGCCCGGAATAATCATGGTGCCGTTGTCTTCGTCGTGTTCGTATAGTGTGCGGTTCAAAATGAAGTTCAGCGCCTGGATTTCGCCCTGCAGACTGCCGCCGTTCTTCAGGTCGATCAAGGGATACCGCGTAGTATCGAAAATATCGCCGGTCACGATGACATCGGAGTGCCGGAAGTGCACAATCGAATCGCCATCGGTGCTGGCGCCCGGCTGCCAGAAGATTTCGACTCCTTCTCCGTTATGGAATTTCCGGCGGCGATCCCGAAGGAACGTATCGCTAGGCCACCCCTCCTCCGGGATGCGTCCCTCGCCGGTGGCAGCAAGCATCCGATTCTGCACATTCTGATGTGCAATCAGCGTCGCCGTGGTGCCGGCAGTCGGAACCTGATTGGAAAAAAAAGATCCGAACAGGCTGGGATCCTGTCCAGCCGCGTGCATTTTGACGTTCCCGCCGGTGTGGTCGGCGTGGAAGCTGGTGTTCACCACAAACTGAATGCGCCGCGGAGTGAGTTTGGCGATCGCGGCGATGGCTTTATCCGTCAGTTTTCCGGCGCCCGTATCGACCACCAGGGGACCTTCGGGACCGATTTGGACGGCCATGTTGGCGCCATCGCCCACCAGCAGGTACACGTTGCCTTGCACTGGCCATACGTGAATTTCCCCGTCGTTCGGATTGGGATCTTTTGCCTGGCTCTCCTGCCGCGGACTGTTCGAAGGCCGAGTCTTCGCCAACGCCTCGGCATCGGTAGCGGTCTGGAGTTTAGCCGCAAACTCCGGGCGCGTGGTTTCGGGGCCTCCCAACGCGCCCAGCAGCGGTACGTGTTGCTTTTCGGAATACTCCCGCAGGAACGGATTCTCGCCGGGCGGGTAGGCCGGCACGCGATCCTCGGTCTTATCCAAAATCTGTTCGCCATCGTCACACGCGTAGAGCCAGCCGTTGGGATCTTTCGCGTAGCGCAGCAGAACTTGTACTTTGGCGAAGGGTTCCGCCAGGTAAACAGGATCGGTGGTGACGGAAAAAATCGTGATGCGGTCACCGTGTCGAATGAAGTGCTCGCGCACCGTCGCCGCATCGCTTTGCGCCACGCCGGGGGCCCGAATCCAACCGCGCTTGATGTGCGTGGTCTCTACAGTCAGAATATTTCCTTCGTATTTTCCCGTCGAGAATCCGGGGAACGTGTGCGGCGCGTATGCGGGAGGATGCGGCCGGCCATCCATAAAGATCTGGTGGCGCCCTTCGGCAATCTGGCCGTACACACTAATGGAATTTAGCTGCTGTGTGTAGGGATCGCGATCTTCAAAGATGCGGTAGTTCCCAGGCGCGATGAACATGTACGGCGGCACGTAACCGGCGCACTGCTGCTGCCGCACGGTAATGCGCGACGCATCCCACGCCAGTGCGTACATGCGGCTCGCCTCGTTGATGGGGATACCGCCATAATCGACCAGCATTCCGGCGGCGGTTCCCAATCCTGGGTCGAGCATACGATCGGGCGTATACATACCGGTCAGATCGCCGCCCGGTGCGGAGGGTGGAAGATTCTGCCCGAACAGTGCCTCGCCACTCAAGACGATAGCTACCGCCAGAACGATCCCGCGTGAATTCATCTTTTAGATAGTACAGCCGCCGGTCAGCGCTTACAATGGCGCAATAGACAGGCTTGCCGTGCGCCGTGCGTCTGGTACACTTTTCCATTCTGGAGCAATCGGTATGCATCGACGATTCCCGCGCATTTTGATGCTCGCCCCGCTGATGGCCATGGTTCTCTCGGCGCAAGGTCGCGGGGGTGCGCGCCCGCCGCAACCACCGCAAACGCCGAAGGCCGCTGCCCCCATCGATCTGACGGGATACTGGGTGGCCAATATCACCACTGATTGGCGGTGGCGGATGACGGTTCCTCCGAAGGGCGATTATCTCGGCATGCCGCTCAATCCGGAGGGCCGAAAAGTGGCTGACGCATGGGACCCTGCCAAGGATGAAGCGGCGGGGGAGCAGTGCAAGAGCTATGGCGCGCCGGGCATTTTGCGCGCTCCCGGGCGTATACACATCACCTGGCAGGATGACCAGACCTTGAAGCTCGAAACCGATGCCGGCCAGCAAGTGCGCACTTTCTACTTCGGCGCGCCGCCGGCAAACGCCGGAGGAGACTGGCAAGGCGTCTCACAGGCTTCCTGGGAAATGATCACCGGCCCGGGCGGAGTTGCAGGCGCCAATCTCGTTTCCAGCGGCGCCCTTAAAGTCGTGACCGCCAAATTGAGACCTGGCTATCTTCGCAAGAATGGCGTGCCGTACAGCGCGAATACGACCTTGACCGAGTATTTCGATGTCATCAAGGAACCGAACGGTGATGAGTACCTGGTGGTCTCAATTACGGCGGAAGACTTAACGTATCTTAACAATAAGTACGAAACTGCTGTGAACTTCAAGAAGCAGGCGGATAACGCCGGCTGGAACCCGACGCCGTGCACCTCCCGATAACCGCCGCGTAAACAGAACGCCGCTCGCGCCATTTTCTGTGGACTTACCGCGCATTTGATATATACTCTCGTACCTGAGAAGTTCCTTGCCGCACTAAGGGGGTGGGGTGATGAAACTCGTCGCGGGGTGGTTATTGGGATGCGCCATGTTGTTCGCGCAGGCTGTTTCGCAGATCAGCGGCACAGCTCGCGATCCCTCCGGCGCCGTCGTGCAGGGCGTTGAAGTCACCGTAATTCAAACGCAAACCGGCGCCAGGCGAAACGTGATCTCGGACGAGAACGGCAATTACATTCTGCCGAACCTGCCGCTCGGTCCTTATCGTCTGGAGGCCGTTAAATCGGGATTTCGCACTTATGTGCAAACGGGAATCGAGTTGCAGGTGGGTTCGAATCCCGACATTCCCATCGTACTCGGGCTGGGTGAGGCAACCCAGACGGTCGAAGTGCAAGCCAACGCTTCCCAGGTTGAGACCCGCACTACAGGTGTCGGCACCGTGGTAGAGACGCAGCGAATTCTGGACCTCCCCACAAACGGCCGTCAGCCGACCGACCTGATCACCTTGGGAGGAGCCGCGGTCCAGACGGCAGCATCGCGCGGTTTCGGCATGCGCACCGGAGTCCTCATTTCCGTGGCCGGGGGAAACACGGACGGGGTGCAATATACATTGGACGGAGCTCCCCACAGCAATTTGTTCGACGGCTCCGGCATGCCGCTGCCCTTCCCGGACGCTTTGCAGGAATTCAAAATCTCAACCAGCACGCAGAACGCCTCCAGCGGCGGTCATTCGGGAGCCGCGGTCAGCGCCGTGATGAAGTCGGGCACTAACGCGTTGCATGGCGATGTTTTCGAGTTCGTGCGCAACTACGGCGTCAACGCCCGCGATTTCTTCGCCACTAAACAGGACGGCCTCAAACGCAACCAGTTCGGCGGCACGCTCGGCGGCCCCATCCGGAAGGACAAACTGTTCTTCTTCCTCGGGTACCAGGGCACGCTGATCCGGCAAACTCCCATCAGCAACGTCACCTTTGTTCCCACGCCGCAGATGCTGACCGGCGATTTCACCGCATTCGCCTCCCCGGCCTGCCAGAATGGCCGCACCATCGCGCTCCGGGCGCCCTTCGTTAATAACCAGATCAATCCGGCGCTGCTGAGCCCGGCGGCGCTCAAAATCGCCGCGCGATTGCCCAAAGCGCTGGATGTTTGCGGCCGGTTCCTCACCGGAAACGCCCTGCACGAGAACGACAATGAAGCGGTCTCCCGGGTTGACTATCAGCTCAGCG
This sequence comes from Terriglobia bacterium, assembly GCA_003175985.1. Taxonomy (GTDB): domain Bacteria; phylum Acidobacteriota; class Terriglobia; order Bryobacterales; family Bryobacteraceae; genus PSRJ01. The sequence goes on along the minus strand of PSRJ01000330.1, from coordinate 11,446 downwards.
GTAAGCAGACATTGTTTGCGCGGTTCATGCTGACCAAACAGCAGACGGCCGTGCCCTACACGCTGACGCCCAGCGATGTGCTTACGGCCGGAGGCTTTGGGGCCGACGACCAATTCGGTTCGCTGGTACTCGGCCATACGTACCTGCTCAGTTCGACTATGGTGAACTCTTTCCGCCTGTCCGGCAATCGCATTCGCGCCATTAAGCCCGGCGCGAACATGTTTGGACCAGGCGACGTCGGCATCAACGCGTACACATATCAGCCGCACTATTTGACGATTCCGGTGACCGGCGGCTTCTCGCTGGGAAGCGGTAACTTCAGCGAAAACTCGTTCGCGTACACCACGGTCTTCGGATTCAACGACGATCTGACATTCATTAAGGGAGCGCACCAGTTCGCTTTCGGTGGATATTACCTTCGCTCCATCGAGTGGTCGGTCGCGCAGGCATGGTCCGGCGGTTCCTACACCGTCAGTGGCGGCGTGACAGGTCTTGGCATGGCAGACTTTTTCGTTGGCGCCGTATCGCAATTCCGCCAAGCCAATCCCAATCCCCTGAACCTCAATCAGAACTTCATAGGCCTGTACGCGCAGGATACCTGGAAGGTGACTCCCAAGCTGACGCTCACTTATGGCGTGAACTGGGCGCCCTTCCTCGCTATGTCGTTCCCCCAGGGCGATGCTTACAATTTCAGTCTCGCCCGGTTTCAGGCAGGCCAGCGAAGCACGGCAATCCCCAACGCTCCGCCCGGATTTACTTACCCGGGCGACCCCGGGTTCGCCGGTAAGTCGGGGATCAATACGCGCTGGACTAATGTCGACCCGCGCGTCGGGCTGGCCTGGGATCCCGCGGGAGACGGAAAGACGGCCATTCGGTTAGGCGCTGGCATCGCACATGACTTCATCGAGCAGGATCTACACCTGAACACGTCGTCCGTTTCTCCTTTCCGCTTGACGATCATCAACACCGGAGTCAATCTCGATAACCCCTGGGCCACCTTCCCCGGAGGAAACCCGTTCCCCTACAATTTCAATCGGAACAATCCGCTCTACGTTCCTTACTCCGGCTATCTGCCGGTGCCGCCCAACATGAACACTCACGTGCAGTACACCTGGAACGCCGGCATCCAGCGGCAGGTAACGCCGCGATGGTTTGTTTCGGGGAGTTACGTAGGAACACACATCATCCACGTCTGGAACGCGGTGGAACTCAATCCCGCAATCTATGTGCCGGGTAACTGCGCGGCTGGCCAGTACGGGCTTACGGCCCCCGGTCCTTGCACGTCGGGCGCTAATGTCAATCAGCGCCGCGTGTTGAATCAGGCGAATCCGCAGATTCCGCTCGGGTATCTCACGCAATACGATGACGGCGGCACACAGACCTACAACGGTCTGCTGCTCAGCACGAACTGGCGGCTGCAAAATAACCTGAGCCTCAATGCGAACTATACGTGGTCGCACTGCGTCGGGCTTCCGGTCATTACGCTGCTGAATCCCGGCGCGAACTACATACATGGGGGTTATGGACAGAACGTCGGCCCCGCTAATCGAAACCTCGACATAGGCGATTGCCTGCAAGACCGGCGTCAGATCGCGAACGTGACTCTCGTCTACCAAACCCCGAGGTTTGCCAATACTGTGGCGCGAATGCTCGGCACGGGCTGGACCTTTGGTACGACGATTGTGGGGCGCACCGGAGCCCCGCTGACGATCGTCACTGGTGCGGCGCCCGACCCGGCAAACGGCTTCGGCGGCAATACGCCAGGCACACAGCGGCCCAACCTCGTCCGTACCGATACGGCATCGGCCACTCGCCGCCAGGCGTGTGCCAACCTGGCGCCCTGCGTAAGCTGGCTCAACACGGCCGCATTCACCGCGCCGGCCACCGGCACCTTTGGTAATCTCGGCGTGGGTGCGATTCGCGGGCCGGGGTTCTGGGAATGGGACCAGTCCGTTTCACGGGAATTCCGCATTCGCGAAAGCCAGACGATCAATTTGCGGTTCGAGGCGTTCAATGTCACCAACGGCCTTCGGCCCGGAAATCCCGGAGTCACGATCGGCAGCGCGAACACCTTCGGCGTAATCACCACCGATGCCACACCGCCCTCGCCGACTACCGCGCCGGCGCGAGTCATACAGTTCGCGGCCAAATTCGTCTTTTGAGGTACCCTGCTGCAAGGTCATGAACTATATGCCCAGTAACTTCGCCGGTGTCTCGCTGAGGATTCTGCGGTGATCCGCCTCGGAGATACCGCCGGCCTGTTTGAGGTTGCCCACGGGATCGTCTTCACCGAACGGGTAGTCGGTTCCGAACACGATGCGGTCCGCTCCCACGCGCCGGATCAGGGCTTCCAGCACATCATTGCCATAGACGCAACTGTCGTAATACAGACAGCGAAGGTATTCGGTGGGCAGCCTTTTGATATTCTGCGCGCTCACCGGATGCATCGTATAGTTGCGATCCAGCCGGCGGGTGTAGTGCGGCAGATATCCGCCGCCATGGACGATCACCACCTTCACCCCGGGGAAGCTCTCGAAAATTCCTTCGTAGATCAGCGACGCAATCGCCATGGATTCTTCGATCGGCTGCCCGACGCCGTTCCACAACGCGAACTTCTGAAATCGTGGATCAGCGACGCCATGCGGATGGATGAGCACCGTCACATCGTAATGGACCGCCGCTTCCCAAAACTCGCGGAACTTCGGATCGCCCAGGTAGGAACCCCCGACGTTCGACGAAACATTGGCGATTCTCAGGTTCAGTTTTGTCACCGCGTACTCGAGTTCTTGCACCGCGGCGGTCATATGGTGCAAGGGGATGGTGAACGTGCCCGTAAAACGGTTGGGAAATCGCGTCACCCACGCGGCGACGCGCTCATTCGCGCGGCGGTCCAACTCCGCCGCGAGCGGCGCTTCCGCCCACCACGTGCTCTGGATTACCGTGGCCGTGGAAATCACCGCCCGGCCGATGCCCTTGCAGTCCATATCGCGGATCTGAATTTCCGGATCCAGCATTCCTGCCAGAAGATGGAAGCCGGGCGTGCCCGGCCCCATGGGGCGGGCGCCAAACCCGGTGGCCACGCTGTGCGGAGCGCATTGCTTCACCACTTCGGGCTCGAGAACGTGTGCGTGAAAGTCAATGACGGATGTGATCATATACTTGCGAGATAAACTACTACGGTGAAACAGCGCTCATTTTTTATCCTCATTGTATTCGCTTCCGCGAATCTGTTCGCGCAGGGAAGAGGCGGCCGCCCGCCATCACCTCCTCCGACACCACGAGTCGGGGCGCTGATCGATATCACAGGCTATTGGGTTTCGTTGGTGACCGAGGACTGGCGCTACCGGCAATTTACCCCGCCCAAGGGCGATTATGTGTCCGTCCCGATCAACGCGGCGGGGAAAAAAATTGCCGATAGCTGGGATCCCGGCCAGGATGAAGCGGCTGGTCAACAGTGTAAAGCTTATGGCGCCGCGGGAATCATGCGCTTGCCGACGCGGCTGCATATCACTTGGCAGGACGACAACACGCTAAAGGTCGACACCGATGCCGGCACGCAGACGCGGCTGTTCCATTTCGGCGCGGCGCAGGGCGCGGGAGGAGACTGGCAAGGGGTCTCTTCAGCCTCTTGGGACTCGCCCCGCCCCCCGGTCAACAGCAGCTTCGGCGGACTCGACTTCGGATTTCAGCCCCCTGCCCCTCCCGGAGGTTCGTTAAAGGTGGTTACTACCAAGATGCGGCCCGGATATTTGCGCAAGAACGGAATACCCTACGGCGCCGGCGCCGTTATGACTGAGTATTTCGATCGGTTCGATTTGCCTGACGGCGGGGCACTATTGGTGGACATCGCCGAGGTGAACGATCCCGAGTATTTGGCGCAGCCATTCTGGACCAGCACTCACTTCAAGAAACAGAACGACGCTGCTGGTTGGAACCCCACGCCCTGCGCGTCACGGTGAAAAGCTCCATGAAAACCCGTCATATTCTGCAACTTCTCCCCGCCCTGTTGATCCACTCCAGCATCTATGCGCAGCCGCGCGCGGCGCTGGACATCGATGTCACGGGTTATTGGACACCGGCGCTGCATGAGGATGGCCTGGAGCGCGGTGCCGGCCCCGAAATCGCCGACTACGGCGGCTTCGCCTTAAATGATGCCGGCCGCCTCTGGGCCTTGTCTTACGATCCCTCGCGGCTGACCCTGCGTCATCATCAATGCGATGCCTACGTGATGCCTTACCAGATGCGCGCGGTGGGAAATTTTCGGATCTGGGAGGAGCGGGATCCGCACACGCAGCAACTGATCGCTATACACGTGTGGGCGCAAACCACCGAGGGGCACCGCGTGATTTGGATGGATGGCCGTCCGCACCCGCCGGCATGGGCTCCGCATAGCTTCACGGGATTCTCCACCGGCCGCTTTGTTGGAAACGCGCTCGAGGTTTACACCACCCACCTGAAACAGGGCTGGTTGCGGCGGAATGGCTCGCCCGAGAGCGACCAGGCCACCGCCATCGAGTTCATCGTCCGCCACGGCGATCACCTGACCGATACCACGGTGGTGACCGATCCGGTATTTCTGAGCGAGCCCGAGGTACGCAGCAATGATTACGCGAGACAGCCGGGCGATCACCACGCGTGGCTGTACGCCTGCGATGACGGGGAGCAGATTACAGGGAGAGCGCCTGATTCGGTGCCTCATTATCCATTTGGCAAGCAGCCGTTCGCCCGCGAATACTCCGACAGGTACAAACTGCCGTTCGTGGCGAGCCTGGCAGGCGCCGAGTCGATGTATCCCGGGTTTGCCGCCAGGGTCAGAACTGTGACCGAGGTCGAGGCGGCGGCAAAATTGCAGCCTCCGCCGAACCGGCCGCCCGAAACGAGCCGGGCCGTGGACCCGGAGCCGCGCGACGGCGAAATCCACGTATTTCCGATCCGGGACAATGTGTACCTCCTGGCGGGCGACGGCGGAAACATCGTCGTGCAGACGGGCGAGCAGGGAACGTTCGTCGTCGACAGTGGATCGGGAATGATATCGGATAAGGTAATTGCCGAAATTCGCAAGCTAAGCCCAAAACCCATTCAGTTCCTGGTGAACACCAGCGTGCACGCCGAACACGTCGGCGGCAATACCAAACTAGGAGCTTCGGGCGCCGATCCGAGCCTTCCCGGTTCGTTTTTCGGCTTGCAGGCGCCGGGCGCGGCCACGGGGCACCTCGCCGACCCGGCGCACAACGCTACCCTGATGGCGCACAACAACGTAGTCCTGCGTCTGGAGGCCGCCAAAGCGCCCGAGAGCATGATTCCCGCCGATACGTATCTCGAAGAACGCAGGCGAAAGTTCCACAATGGGGAACTGATTGAAGCATTTCACGAGCCTAACGCCATCACCGACGGGGATAGTATCGTGCATTTCCGCCGCTCCGATATCATCGTGGCCGGCGACATTTTCACGACTACTCAATATCCGTTCATCGACCTAAAGAACGGCGGAAGCGTGCAGGGCGAAATCCGCGCGCTGAACGACATTCTCAACCGCACCGGTTACGAGCACGAGGAACAGGGCGGCACCTACATCGTGCCCGGACATGGCTACTTGAGCGACGAGCATGAGGTGGTGGAGTATCGCGACATGGTTGTCATTATCCGCGACCGCGTACAAGCCATGATCAAGGCCGGGGCCACTCTCGAACAGGTGAAAGCCGCCGGAGTGACCGCGGACTACGACACTCGTTACGGCGCGGACTCCGGCCCCTGGACCACCAGCATGTTCATCGAAGCGGTCTACAACAGTCTGAAGTAGGGGGCCTGCCGGCGTATTTCCAGCGTCAGACGGTGGCGTGTGGGGCAGGGTCCCTGTGTGCGTTAACTAAACTAAGGTGCATTCCGGCTGAGCCAGTCCGGCGCCGGCCCTACAGCGCGCCAAATCGGCGAACGGCGATAACCGTTCAACTCGGATGCTCATGCGGGATAGGATTTACTCGAGTCAAAACAACTCGCTCGTCGAATTTTTCTTGGGCCTCTGCAGCTCCAATGCCCAGCTTTTCTGAGCATGTGAGCCTCGCATAGAAGTGTGGCAGTCCATCTTGAAACGAATGGCCAGAAAAGCATGGATGATTCCGCTCTCCGATTTTGTGGAGGAATTGGCGAATGTCATCACAGTCTTTTTCAGACAGCCAGCCAACCTGGTGAGAGAAAACAAGCAGGTCCCAAAACCTCAGAGTCGGCATCGGAACTGTCTCACCCATCCGGACGAGTCGTGAAACAGCCGTCGTATCATTCGTGGCGACCAAAGCGTTGAGAACGATCGACGCTGCATGAGTGAATGCCTCGCCTCGATCTACAAAACCGTAAAGGCGCGTTCCTTCGGCGTCGATCTGGCGAATCCACGAATCCGAGGCAGCGCCAACGAACTGGAAAAGAAAGTCACGATTGACAATCGCAAGAGTCCGATTTCGTAGCGCCTTTTTGAATTGTTCCCGCCGCCCACGAAATTTGGGAACATTCTCAACAATCACGGACACCTCCGATTCAACGGCCGGTACGATTGCAGATTGCACGCCGAATTCGGACCGGAGGCAGCGCAGTATTCGGAACTGCCCCGTGACAATGATTTGGAGCACAACCGAACTGTCGAACACAACGACCAGGCGCTTTGGATGCAGCAGGTCCGAACCTTGCGGGCTGCTCACGCCGCAACAGGTTCGATCAGTTCGCCGAACCTTTCAGCGAAAGTGTATCGATCCATCATCAACAGTTCCGCCGCCTTGCCGATACTAATCTCGCCGATATTCAACGTATCGATGACCTGCTTTACGTAGCCCGCTGGAAGGCGCAAGGAACGTGTGCCCACGGTTGTACCGCGATTTTGAGCAATCCATTTGGGAGACTCACCAGCTCGTTCTCGTAAGAACTCCCGCGTGGTCCACGCATGATAGCTCATCTCTCGCAATGCGCTGGCGCAATCGTAGGCCAGATATTTCTGACGCTGGTCCTCGGAAATAAAGCCGCCCTCGTAAGCCGCGCGGAGAAGTGTCGCCTGCTCAACATGAATGGCAGCGACGAGCTTTGCAGTCTCATGTGGCGTGAGATCTTGCCATTGCATACCCAATTGGTTCGTGTAATGCACGAGGACAGCCCTGGGGACCAGGCATTCCTGAGCGAATGAACGGGCGCGAACCTCCGAGAGGTCTGTAACGATCTTCGACTGCTCACGGAAGTCCAGAGACACCGGGTCGTTTTCGAGATCGAAGATCGAATGGCATACCTCGTGAAGCAGAGTTTCGTTACGCCTAAACCAACTCGACTTAAAGGTGTTGGCGAAAACGCATGGCCGAAGATCGCTTTCCCTGCCAATGCTAAAGCAGCAGCCCTCTAAAGAGGACTTGGGAATGGGACTTTCGATTACCACCGCACCCACCTGCCGAAGGCGCGGCCGAATCAATTCCCCGATGCCCGTATTACCGTGTTCAAAATTGGCGGCCGCGCGGAAGCTAATCGCCGCGTCGCGGCCTTGCATTGCTGGGGGTGCCAAGCGATCCACCGACTCCAGAACACTTTGAGCAACAGCTCGCCATATCCGAGAGCTGCGCACGCCTCGAATGGCTTCCAGCTGAGCCATAAAAAAGCCCAGCTTGCGCACAAGACCGACCAACTCTCGGTCGGCATCGCTAAGCTCGTCACTGCGCAGCTTGAACCAAATGGCGGGTGCTAGGAAACCGCCGTCCACGTGTGCTGGCGGGTTCTTGGCCAGAAGGTTTTTCTCACTTACGCCGAGAACGACAGTCATTTCGGGAATTACGAACTGAGGGATCGGTTGCTTGCCGTCAATCCAGAGACGAAACTGGTCTGCGGGAACGCGTAAGAGACTGGCGCAAAATTCAGGACTGAGACGCGTCGCCTCAATGACTTCCTTGAGCATTAAATCGTCCTAGAAGTTTATCAAATTCTGCGAGGCAAGCCCGGCCGCGCCTCCAATGCTAGGGCAGAGTGCGTCAACCCTTACATCTCCAATATACGGCAATTTCCGCCGGCCGTTGAGCTGGTTAGCGACGTGCGTACTATGGCGAACTGTTCGTGTCGTGCGAGAGCGCGGTCGGCCCCCACGCAGTCCTTTCCGGCGGGTTGCAGCAGCCGCACCACGAGCCCGCTCTCCATCAGGCCCGGATTGTGATAACTTCAGAAGCTTCATACGTTCCATTCGCAACGAGGGCGCAGATATGAACGATCGAAAATCGGAAGCCGGGTTGATCTCTCGCCGGGAGGCATTGACTGCCCTGGGTCTGACCACGGCGGCGGCTACATTAGGCGTCCGGGATTTATCCGGGCAGTTCGTCAATAAATCGACGGCCAAGGGCGGCCGCATCGATTTCCATCATCATCATGTGCCCCCCGGCATGGGTCCCGCGGGCCGCGGAGGCCGCGGCGGCGTCGGCCGTGCAGGAAATTGGACGCCCGAGCTGACTCTGGAACAGATGGAGAAGTTCGACATCTCCGTGGCCATCCTCTCGATGACTCAAATGGGCGATATCCTTTACGACAACACCGAGAAGGGCCGCGCCGCCGTGCGCAAGGGCAATGACTACGGCGCCAAGCTCATGTCGGATCACCCGAAGCGCTTCGGCCTGTTCACCGGCGTGCCGCTTCCCGACATCAACGGCGTCATGAAGGAAATCGAGTACGGCTTCGACACGCTGAAGGCGGACGGCGTCGGCATCTACACCAACGACAACCAATCGCGCTGGCCGGGCGATCCCTATTTCGACCCGATGTGGCAGGAACTGAATCGCCGCAACGCCATCGTGTATATCCACCCGCTGGCCCCGCCCTGCTGCACCAATCTTAACGACAGCGTCCCCACGGCGATGAATGAATTCGATTTCGATATTACGCGCGCCTGCACCAGCATTCTCGCCAACGGCGTGCTGCACAAGTATCCCAACCTGAAAATCATTATTCCGCATTCGGGTGGAACGATGCCGATGATCGCCGGGCGGATCAAGGACCGTTACCCGCACGACCCTAAGCACGACGAGTACATCCCCAATGGCGTGATCGCCGAGTTACAGAAGTTCTATATCGACATCGCGCATGCGAGCTTCCCGTATCCAATGGCGGCGATGATGAAATTCGCTGTTCCCGATCACATCCTGTTCGGCACCGATTATCCGTTTGAGCCGATCGAATCCACAGCAAACGAGCTGCCGCACCTCGGGCTGACGGCGAAAGTGATGCGCACAATCGAGCGCGAGAACGGCGAGAAACTGCTGCCGCGCTTCAAAGTATGACAACACCGGCGGACCGGGCTGTGGCCGCTCGTGCGGCCTTAGTTATAGGGCGGCTTGCCGGACGCCTTTAACTTCGCCAGCTTTTCTTCCAGTTCCACTTCGCGTGCCGCCGACCAGCTCTTGAAGATTTCCGGATTCGCAAAGAGCATGTGGTTTTCCTTCACTCTGGCCATGCGTTCCTGCATAGTTCCCGAGGGCTGATTCAGCGCGCCGGACCAGCCGTACGCCCCGGTTTCCAGGTAAATGTCCACCGGAAGTACTTTGCGGAACAACTCCAGGTTGTGCCGCGCCGAGGCCTCATTGATGAAGAAACTCCGGGAAAGGTCGTCCGGGTATTCCCAGCAGCAGAATTCGAAAACACGATAAGTCTTGCTACCTTCCTTCACCGGGTAGAGAAAGCTGGTGGGAGACGGGCTGTGGCCCGGCGCAAGATAGATATTGACCGTCAGCGGTCCGACCTTGACCACATCTCCATCAAACAGTGCGCGGTCGACCTTAACGGGTGGATATCCGCCTCCACCGCCCCCCGGCGCCACATTCGCGCCTTGCGGCAGCACGCCGCCGTGCTCCAAATACGGAATCTCCGCAAAGCCCGCCATCACCTGCGCGCCGCTGCGCTGTTTAAGGGTGGCGGTGCCGCCGGATTGATCCTGGTGATTGTGATTCACCAGAATCGCCTTCACGTCCGTCAGCTTGAAGCCCACGGTTTCGATGTTCTTCTGCACCTGGTCGACCGTGTCGGGAAATCCGGCGCCGAACAGGATATGACCTTGCGGGGAAGTCAACAGGTAGACTTCGCCATTCGCCACTCCGACAAAATACAGATTGCCCATGATCTTGAACGGCTCGGCGGGGTCGCGCATGTTCTTAATGTCGCGGCGAATCTCGGCCGATTTCTCCGCAATCGCTTTCCCCCGCTCGGCCTCGGCGGCAGTAAAGGGAGGCTTGGGTGTAACCGGCGTCTGCGAAAACGCGAGCTGGCCCGCCAGTGAGAAGACAGGCAGAAGGACTCGGATCATGATGTATTGGAGAATATCCCAAAAACTGCCAGGAACCAATAGCGTGTCCCGCCAGCGGCCCGCTGATGTATTCTGAATACATTCCATTTCGCCAGCGCGAGGATCACTATGGCGTCGATTAAGTTCACATTGAACGGAAAAACGCAGACGGTCGAAGCGGCTCCCGACATGCCGCTCCTTTGGGTCCTGCGGGATCAGCTGGGCTTCACCGGCACGAAATTCGGCTGCGGCATGGCGCTTTGCGGCGCCTGCACGGTTCACATCAACGGCAATGCGGCACGCTCCTGCGCGACACTGATTTCCAGCATTGCAGGAAAGAGCGTCACCACGATCGAGGGCCTGTCCGCGGATGGCAATCATCCCGTGCAGCAGGCCTGGATGGAGGCCGACGTTCCGCAGTGTGGCTATTGCCAGTCCGGTCAAATCATGGCAGCCGCATCCCTGTTGGCGAAAAAGCCGCATCCATCGGACGCGGATATCGACGAGGTCATGCGCGGCAATATCTGCCGCTGCGGCACGTACCAATCGATCCGGCAAGCGATTCACCGCGCCGCGGAAATCAAGGCACAGGGAGGGAAAGCATGAGCGCCACTATCAATCTCAGCCGGCGCAGCTTCTTGAGCGCCACCGGCGGCCTGGTGCTGGGCTTTGTGCTGCAGGAAAAAACGCGCCTTGCGGCGCAAGCCGTCGGCATACCGCCACCAAACCTTTTCGCGCCGCCGCCGGGAGGCAAGCCTAACGCGTACATCCATATCGGCGCCGATGAGAGCGTCACGTTTCTGATCCCCAAGGGCGAAATGGGTCAAGGCCCGACCACAGCCTGTTCGCAGTTGCTGGCCGAAGAGCTGGAGTGCGATTGGACGAAGGTCCGCATGGAAATTGCACCGGTGGACCCGGCGGCTTACGGCCATCAAACTACGGTGGGCAGCCAGGCAATTCGCACTACGTGGGAACCGCTGCGGCGTGCTGGCGCGGAGGCGCGCGAAATGCTGATCCAAGCCGCCTCCCAGAAGTGGAACGTCGATCGAACGCAATGCCGCGCCGAGAATGGCTTTGTGGTCAATCAGGCAACGAATGCCCGCCTCAGTTACGGCAGCCTCGCCGAAACAGCGGCACGGCTGCCGGTGCCGGCGAACGTCGCCC